>JAADHI010000108.1 GCA_013151935.1 Candidatus Manganitrophaceae bacterium | reverse complement strand
AGTGTTGAGAGACTAAATTCGGCCCGAACTTTCTCAAGACCTCGCATCAAAAATGCGTTTTGGTGATTCCAAAACTTTATCGTTCCAAAGGGGTGTTCTACGATTGCCTTTCGCTTTTTCATGATTTCAGGATGTTGTTATATCCGATCTATCGACCCTTCTTCCGGCCATCCTGTGATCCGCCTTGGATTTTTGCTTTTTCTGAAGAGTGTTTTCTGTTCGCAACTTTGACACGTTTTATCTTGTCTCGGCGTTTTTCATTCCCCTCAAATCGATAGGACAAGTACTTCGATAAGCATAACGGAAATACGCTTCCAAAATAACAGGGTTATTATTCCAGACAATGCCTTCAGTTTTGGTCGATAGGCCTGTATTTATACACATGGAACTTCCTTTATTTTCCGATTCGGTTGATATTTTTTTACAAAGGCTTCTCCAGAAAAATAGATCAGACCTTTTTCTAGCAATATGGATTTTAAACGGCCCAGAAAATGGAAATTTACAACTTCATTAGAAAGACAGGAGAGGATAGATAAAAAGATAGTTGGATTTTCTCCCGTATCTAAATAAACCTCAATTTCCGATCCCACAAGTGCTTGATTTCAAGTTACTCTCTCGACTTTTGGCCAAATTCCAGCCCCGGCTCGATTCGAGAGTGTGTCGACATGCCCTCGTGTTTACCTTAATTTCTATAACCCCGATTTCTCAGACGGGCTCCTGGGGGGCGTTCTCGTTTTTGATTTTGAAAAATGATAAAGTTTAAGTCTTTGTTTTAGTTGAATATCTGCTAAAAATACGGTACCATTTCAGGATTTCTCTTAGCGAGGTGTTTTTTTGACTCAAATGGATCTGCTGGCGCAGTATCGAAAAGAAATTGATCGGATTGATGAGCAATTTCTAGAACTGCTGAGTAAACGAGGGGAGATCGCCTTAGAAGTGGGTCAGGCAAAACGCGCTCAAAAATCGGATCTGTATGATCCTTCGCGGGAGAAGCGAATTTATGATCGTTTAGCAAAATTGAATCAGGGTCCCTTTGACACACAAACGATCTCTCTGATTTTTCGTGAGATTATCTCTGCGTCCCATGCCCTGCAAGAGCCGATTAAGGTGGCTTATCTTGGGCCAAAAGCCACGTTTACGCATCTGGCGTGTTTGGCTCATTTCGGCGTTTCTGTGACCGACCGTGCAGTTGCTAGCATTAAAGAGGTGTTTCACGAGGTCGAAAAAGGCTTGTCTGATTTTGGTGTGGTTCCAATCGAAAACTCAACAGAGGGTGTTGTGACACGCACGCTTGATCTTTTTGCAGAATCACCCTTGAATATTTTTGGCGAAATTGTACTGGATGTGACCCATCATTTGCTCTCAAAAGCCAAGACGTTTGCCGATGTAAAACAGGTTTATTCTCATTCTCAAGCGATTGGACAGTGCAAACATTTTCTCGATGAAAATTTGCCAGATGTGATCTTAAGCAGTGTCTCAAGTACGGCAAAAGCAGCCGAACTTTCTCAAAGTGATCCCACATCTGCGGCAATCGCTTCAGAAGCTGCGGGCCGCATTTATGATATTCCGACCTTGCAGAAACGGATTGAGGACAGCACCGAAAATAGCACACGTTTTTTGATTATTTCGAAAAAGAAAAATAAACCCAGTGGCGCGGATAAAACTTCGATTATCGTCTCCATTCAAGATTCCCCGGGCGCACTTTATAAAATTTTACGTCATTTTTCAAAACAACAAATCAATTTGTCAAAAATTGGTTCGCGTCCTTCTAAAAGGAAGGCTTGGGAATACCTCTTTCACATCGATATGTTGGGACATATCGATGATCTGGGCATACAAAAAGCCTTGGAAGATCTGACTTCCCAGATGGTCTCTATTAAGGTACTCGGTTCTTATCCGATGGCGAAAGAACATCAGGTGCAATAGTTAAATATGATCAAGGTGAGCAAAGACATATCACAGATCAAACCTTACAGCCCGGGTAAGCCTATTGCTGAATTAGAACGCGAATTAGGCATTATGGATTCGATCAAGTTAGCATCGAATGAAAACCCATTGGGCCCTTCAAAAAAGGCGCTGCATGCAATTCGCAAGGCCTTAAAGGAAGTTGGTCGTTATCCTGACGGTGCCGGTTTTTCTCTGAAGGACGCTTTGGCTTCGCATTACAAAGTTGAGCAAAACCAGATCGTATTAGGGAATGGCTCAAATGAGATCATTGAGCTCTTGATTCGCACTTTTGTGATGCCGGGTGATGAGGTTGTGATCGCCCATCCGAGTTTCTCCGTTTACCGTTTGATTGTTCAGGCCGGACATGGGAAATCTGTCGAAGTACCATTGATTGAAGGTGTTCATGACCTTCCGCGTATGGCAAAAGCCGTTACCGAAAAAACCAAGTTGGTTTTTGTCTGTAATCCCAATAACCCAACAGGCACCATTGTCGGAAAAAGCGAAGTCGATGCTTTTTTGTCTAAAATTCCAAAAGATGTGCTCGTGGTTTTTGATGAGGCCTATGCCGAATATGTTACCGATGAGAATTATCCTGATGCATTCTCCCTTCTGAGAAAAGGCGCGCCGATTATTCTACTGCGCACCTTTTCAAAAATTTATGGTTTGGCAGGTCTTCGTATCGGTTATGGGATCAGTCACCCGAAAATTATTGGCTATTTGAACCGCGTTCGTCAGCCCTTTAATAGCAATCTACCCGCGCAAGTGGGGGCCTTGGCTGCCCTTTCAGATGAAGGTCATTTTCAGGACTCCCGAGCAATGAATGAAAAAGGTAAACGTTATCTTTCTCGCCAATTTGATCTAATGGGGCTATCTTATTTCCCGTCACAGGCAAATTTTATCTATTTTTATTTGCAAGGCAAGTCGTCGCCTACAGGAGCACAGATTCAAAATGCACTTTTAAAACAAGGGGTTATCATTCGGCATTTGGGTGGGCCGTCTCTTCGAGTTACGATAGGACGACAACATGAAAATAAGAGATTTATCAATGCTTTAAGGTGTATAATCTGAAGTTTAAAATGAGGAAAAATCACCTTTAAGATTTTAGGAGAATACAAATGATTATTGTATTAAAACCAGGAACTTCGGAAGAAGAAAGAGAACGTATTGTTGGAACCATTGAGGATGCGGGTCTTTCTCCCCATGTCTTGATTGGGAAAGAGCGCACGGTCATTGCTGTGATTGGGGATGAACGGAAACTCCAGCAGCAGACGCTTTCAGCCATTCCAGGGGTTGAAAAGGCTTTGCCTATTCTTTCGCCTTACAAATTGGTCAGCCGGGAATTTAAAAAAGAAGATACGATCATTGATGTGGATGGTGTCAAAATCGGGGGGGGGCAAATTGTGATGATGGCGGGGCCTTGCTCCGTTGAAACTCAGGATTTGTTGTCGGGTATTGCCTCAGAGGTCAAGGCGGCAGGCGCAAGTATTTTACGTGGTGGTGCTTTTAAACCACGGACTTCTCCATATTCATTTCAGGGACTTGGGGAAGAGGGTTTAGAGTTTCTGGCAGCTGCAAAAAAGCAAACAGGATTGCCCGTGATTACCGAAATTATGGACCCGCGAGATATGCCCATGATCATTAAACATGCGGACATCATCCAAATCGGTGCACGAAATATGCAAAATTTTCGTTTGCTGTCGGAAGCTGGAAAACAAAACAAACCCGTTATGTTGAAACGAGGACTTTCTGCGACGATTAAAGAGTTTTTGCTTTCCGCAGAATACATCCTTTCTGAGGGAAATGACCAAGTCATGCTCTGTGAACGAGGGATTCGGACTTTTGAGACTGCAACACGAAATACACTCGATCTTTCAGCCATCCCCGTACTCAAAAAACTCACCCATCTTCCGATTATTGTTGATCCCAGTCATGCTGTTGGAAAAACAAGCTTAATTCCTGCCATGGCCAAGGCTGCTGTTGCCGCGGGTGCGGATGGCTTGATGATTGAGGTTCATTCCAACCCAATGGAAGCCTTTTGTGATGGCGATCAGGCCATGTTACCGCATGACTTTAAGTCTCTTGTTGTTGATTTGAAACGGGTGGCAGCGGCTGTAGATCGCAGTATATGAGGATCGGGTTATCTTTGTCTGTGTTTAGGAGTTTGTGTGTTATTTAAGCAAATCACCATTATTGGTGTGGGATTAATTGGTGGTTCGCTCGGGCTCGCCCTCAAAAAGAAAAAAAATATAAAAACGATTGTGGGTTATGGCCGTCGTCGGGGTGCGTTACATAAAGCTGTTACGATCAATGCCATTGACCGCTATTGTTTGACACTTTCCAAGGCGGTGAAAGACGCGGAGCTTGTGCTGCTTGCTACGCCCGTTGGAACATTTGAGAGCCTTTGTCGACTTATTGGCCCTCATTTACAACCCGGAACGATTGTAACCGATGCTGGAAGTGTGAAAGGTGATTTTGTCGAAAAATTAAGCGCTTTGTTGCCAGAAGACGTTCATTTTGTCGGTGGACATCCCATTGCAGGTCGTGAAAAATCAGGTATTATGGCTGCAACAGGTGTGCTTTATAAGGGCTGTCGGGTGATTTTAACGCCAAATATTAAGACAAATCGGGATGCTTTGTGCAAAGTCGCCGCACTTTGGACCTCGGTGGGGGCAAATGTTTCAGAAGCAGACCCGTATGATCATGACCGTATTTTAAGTTTTGTCAGTCATCTCCCCCATGTTGTGGCCTATGCGCTGATGGAAACACTGATGCATCCTTGTATCTCAGGTTTGAGTCCCGTTGAATATTCAGCGGGAGGTTTACGCGATTTTACACGCATTGCGGCCAGCTCTCCTGAAATGTGGCGTGACATTTTTTTATCCAATAAAAAATCTATTATTGAAAGTATCGACACCTATCAAGAGACGATCGAAACCATCAAAAAGAAGATCCTGAGTGATGATGGTGAGGGGCTTGTCGAAATATTTAAACGTGCAAACGATATTCGTGAGCAAGCCACGCAATGAGCGGGGATACCCAATCCAGTGTTACAAAAATAAATCCCTTGCGGGGTGAAATTTTAATTCCGGGTGATAAATCCATTACCCATCGTGCCATTATCCTTTCCGCATTGGCCCAGGGGCCTAGCCGAATTCTGGGTTATCTGCCTTCCGAAGATTGTGAGGCAACACTCAGGGCATTTAAGACCATGGGTATCCGTATTTCTTCTGAATCAGAGGGGGGTATTCCCTGTCTCGTTGTGCATGGAAAGGGTTTGCAAGGATTGGCAGAGCCTGAAAATGTCATCGATTGTGGTAATTCAGGGACAACTATGCGACTGATGACAGGGCTGCTTTCTGCTCAGCCCTTTTTCAGTGTTTTAACGGGAGACGCTTCGTTGCGTTTACGTCCTATGGCCCGCGTTATGAAACCCATTCGAGAGATGGGGGGAGAAATTCATGCCCGTGCCAATGGAAACAAAGCCCCCTTGGCCATTTCCGGCACAGCCCTTTCTCCCATTGAATATAAATTGCCCATTGCCAGTGCGCAGGTTAAATCCGCCATTTTATTGGCAGGCCTCAGGGTGTCGGGGACAACGACGGTTATTGAGCCGGGGCCTTGTCGTGATCACACGGAGCGCATGTTCCAGTCTTTTGGCATTTCTTTTAAAAAAGAAGGCAATGCGCTGAGTGTTAGCGGGGGGGCTGATTTTGCTGGACGAACCATTGAGGTGCCGGGTGATATTTCTTCTGCGGCCTTTTTTCTCGTAGCCGGATCGATTATTCCGGGTTCTGAAATTAAGTTATGCAATGTCGGTGTAAATCCAACACGGGCGGCCGTATTAAACATTCTCAAAAAAATGGGTGCCGATATTGACCTTGCTCTTCGTAAGACCACAGGAAATGAGCCTGTTGCGGATCTTAAGGTGCGTGCTGCTCCCTTAAAAGGCTGTGTTGTTGAAGGGGCTTTAATGACGGCTGCGCTGGATGAATTTCCCATTCTTTGCATCGCGGCGGCACGTGCAGAAGGTCGAACTGTTTTTCGGGAAGCGGCAGAGTTACGTGTGAAAGAAAGTGATCGTATCGAAATGATGGCCTCTGCCTTAAGTGGGATGGGTATCGCTGTCGAAACCTTTCCTGATGGTATGGCGATTACTGGAAATCCCAAGTGGAAAGGGGTTTTTTGTAAAACGGCCGGAGATCATCGTATTGCGATGTCACTGGTAATTGCGGGTTTACTTGCCGAAGGTGGAAATCAAATCGATGATATGGCCTGTATCAAGACTTCTTTTCCTGATTTTATGAATCTCTTGCTCGGACTGACAAAACCTGGATGAGTACATTGTTAGGATATCATTTTAAAAAGCCCCTCGTGATTGCCATTGACGGCCCGGCGGGTGCGGGTAAAAGTACGACCGCAAGGGCTTTGGCGGCCGCACTTTCTTATCTTTATCTCGATACAGGTGCGCTCTACCGTGCGATGACTTGGAAAATAATTCAAGAAAAAATCGACCCTGATAATCTTTCAGAAATCGCCTCATTTTGTGAGGACATTGATTTGAGTTTGACCGTGACGGGCAAAAAGACCGAAGTCTGGGTAGACGGTGTGAATGTCACCGCCTTTTTGCGAGATCCGGCAGTGACAAAACTTTCTTCTCGTATTTCTGCATTGGCGCCAGTTCGTAAAAAACTGTTGGTGATTCAACAACAAGTGGGTGAAAAAGGGGGTATTGTGGCCGAAGGTCGTGATATCGGGAGGGTTGTTTTTCCAGATGCAGATCTCAAATTTTATTTTGATGCAGATGCAGATGTACGTGGCATGAGGCGATGTAAGGATCTTAAAAAACAAGGGATTAAAACAAATATTTCAAGCACGACTCAAGCTTTGAAAACCCGTGATTTTAAAGATACCTCCAGAAAACTTTCCCCCTTAAAAAAGGACGATGACGCCATTGTCCTTGATACAACAGATTTGAATCCCGATGAGGTTCTGCAGGCCATTTTGAAAGAAGTTGTGCGTGTGGGTGTTTCCTGTCCCGATTAACATTTTTCTAAGCTGAGATGCTTTATCAAACCGCCCATATCCTTGTTTCTTTATTTGCAAAGGTCTTTTTTCGCCTGAAAGTACTTGGTGTGGAAAATGTGCCAAAGCGCGGTGGCGTGATTATTTGTGCCAATCACAATAGCTATTGGGATATTCCTTTGCTTGGTTGCGCTTTACCACGCCCCGTGGATAACATTGCAAAAAGTGAATTATTTCGTAATAAAATCATTGCCATCTTATTTAGAAAACTAGGTGGTTTTCCGATTCGTCGCGGAAAAATAGATCGCTCTGCCATGAAAGAAGCAGTGAGCCGACTACAAGCAGGAGGCATGCTCTCCTACTATCCCGAAGGCACGCGCAGCAAGGATGGTCGTCTTCAAAAAGCAAAACCAGGAATCGGTCGTGTGGTTGTCGAATCAGGCACTCCGGTGATTCCTGTTTATATTCACGGCAGTCATTGCCCCAGGCTTTTTCGTCAAATCGTGATTCATTTTGGTCCGCCCATTGATTTTAAAACGGAGATTGAAATAGCAGGTAAAGAGGGGATGCATGCAAAAACACTTTATGCTACAATCTCTGGCAAAATTATGATAGAGATTGCTGTGCTTAAAAAACAATTGATGGATCGTCTGTCATCAAAAGGCGCGTCGCAAAGTTTTGGAGGTTCTTAGATGGAAGTGATCCTTGCGGAACATGCAGGATATTGTTTCGGCGTCAAACGCGCGGTTAAAATTGCGGACGACGCTGCGGAAGAGAAAAACGGAAGCGTCAAGACCTTGGGCCCCCTGATTCATAACCCTCAAGTGGTCAATCGTTTGGCTGAAAAAGGGGTTGATCGTGTCGAGTCGCTGGATGAAGTCGATTCAGGTGTCGTGATTTTCCGCTCTCATGGGGTTTCTTCTCCGAAAGTGATGGATGAGGCCCTGGACAAAGGACTCACTGTACTTGATGCGACCTGTCCTTTTGTGACCAATGCGCAGCGTGATGCGAAACAACTTGTGGATGAAGGTTATCAGGTGGTGATGGTTGGAGACCGTAATCATCCTGAGACAAAAAGCGTACTGGGTCATGCTGGAGAAGAGATTCTTGTTACGGAGTCTTTTGAGGAAATTAAAGCCTTTCTAAATCGTTTCACAAAAAAGCGTTTGGGGATTATTTCTCAGACCACCCAGACCTATAGAAAGTTTTCTGAGATTGTCGTACAATGCCTTGAAATCTGTGAAGAAGTAAAGATTTTCAACACCATTTGTTATGCAACAGAGGATCGCCAGACCGAGGCAAAATCCTTGGCAGAAAAAGTTGATACAATGGTAATTGTCGGCGGGAAAAATTCGGCCAATACAACACATTTGGCTGATATCTGTCGGGGATATGGTATCCCTGTGTTTCACATAGAAACGGAAGAGGAAATTGAGTCAAACTGGTTTACAGATGTTGAACGGGTGGGTGTGACTGCCGGTGCCTCAACGCCAGATTGGATTATTAACACTGTTATCGATTCTTTAAAGAGAATGTAAAGGAAGCTCTGATTAAATCCGAGCTTCCTGGAAGTTAAGGGAGAACAATCTTCTCATGTCAAAAGTAAAACGAAAAAGAGCATTTGAAGTAGAAGCCGTCACCGAGGAAGAACGTCAAAACCATGCGGCGCAGGAAGCACTTTATGCCGCAACCTTTCAGGATAAGGCCGAGGGCAGTGTGCTTGAAGGAACGATCCTTGCGTTTGAAGGGGACAGCATCTTGGTGGATGTCGGATACAAATCTGAAGGAATGATTCCAAAAGAGGAATTTAAACCTGAGGAATATGCTGAATTAAAAGTCGGGGGTCTCGTCACCGTTTATCTGGAAGAACGAGAAGATGCCGATGGGAATATTGTTCTCTCAAAAGAAAAAGCCGACCGGATGCGAATCTGGAAAGAAATTGAAGAGATTTACAACAACGAAGCGATTGTGGAAGCGAAAGTACTTTCTCGGATTAAAGGTGGCATGATTGTCGATATTGGCGTAAAAGCCTTTTTACCCGGTTCTCAAATTGATCTGCGTCCTGTTCGTAATCTCGAACGTTTAATCGGTGAAACCTATCCGATGAAAATTATTAAAATGAATCACAAACGCGGCAATATTGTCGTTTCTCGACGTGTGCTGCTAGAAGAGTCGCGTGACAAACGACGTGCCTTGACCCTTTCTTCGCTGCGCGAAGGACAAGTAATTGAGGGTGTTGTCAAAAACATCACAGAATACGGAGCTTTTATTGATTTGGGCGGGATTGATGGTCTCTTGCACATTACCGATATGTCCTGGGGCCGCGTGGGTCATCCTTCCGAGCTCTTTATTGTCGGCGACAAGGTTTCTGTCGTTGTGCTCAAATATGACAAAACTTCGGGCCGTGTTTCCTTGGGCACAAAACAAAAAACCCCTGACCCCTGGGGCGATGTGGAAAGCAAATATTCTCCTCAGACCAAGGTCTTGGGCAAAGTCGTAAGTTTAACCGATTATGGTGCTTTTGTTGAGCTTGAACCCGGTATTGAGGGTTTGGTGCATATTTCTGAAATGTCTTGGGCTCATGAAGTCAAGCACCCCTCCAGACTGGTTTCTGTTGGAGATGAGGTTGGTGCGGTCATTCTCAGTGTTGATCGCAAGGCCCGCAAAATTTCATTAGGCATGAAACAGATCGAGCCCAATCCCTGGGATTTAGTCGAAAGACAGTATCCCCCTGGAACAGTCATTAAAGCCAAAGAAATCAGAAGTATTACAGATTTTGGTGTTTTTGTCGGACTCGAAGAGGGCATTGATGGTTTGATCCATATTTCAGATATTTCTTGGACACGCCACGTAAAACATCCTTCTGAAATCTTTAAGAAGGGACAAGAAATTGATGCGGTTGTTTTGAAGGTTGACCGAGACAAAGAACGGATTTCGCTGGGTTACAAGCAGTTGTCATCCGATCCCTGGGAAGCTGACATTCCGAAGCGTTTCAGAAAAGGAAACATTGTCAAAGGTAAAGTCACAAAAATTACCGATTTTGGTGTTTTCCTTGAGCTAGACGAAGGAGTCGAAGGGCTTGTTCACATCAGCGAAACAGGTGTTGAACCCCCAAATCGCCTTGAAGATGTTTTCCATATTGGAAACGAGGTGGAAACCAAGGTTGCACGAATCGACTTAGGGGAACGAAAAATTGCACTGACGATCAAGGGTTTAACTCGAGACTCGGATAAAAGTGCTTTGGACACCTTCCATCAGAGCCAAGGAAATCTTGATCAATCCTTGGGTGCAATGATTGCCAGCAAGATGAAAGAGACAACTGAAGGAGAGTAAGCGTATTTTTTTCTACGCTCTAAACGAAGCGTAGAAGGCGAGGCAAAACCCATAATAAGGATCTGCCTCGCCTTCTCATTCGAATTTCCTCTATAAATTGATCTTAGTCGACAGATAGGAACATGTGTGGCACACCGTAAATCACTTCTCGTCGGTGGTTTTTATTTCCTTATTTTTTCAGGTCTTTTTTTCATTTTTGCCTATTGGCTGACTCTAAAAGATGGCAGTAATGGGGGCTGGGGATCTGGAAATAAAATCGCGCTTATTCGAGTTGAAGGCGTCATCCTTGATTCTCGAAAAATTGTAAAAACACTCCGTCATTATGGAAAGAATCCAGATATAAAGGGAATCTTGATCCGAATTGATAGCCCCGGCGGGGGTGTTGCCGCCTCTCAGGAAATCTACGATGAACTGATTGAGATTCAACGAGACGGTCAGAAAAAGGTTGTTTCTTCGATGGGTACCGTTGCAGCTTCTGGTGGTTATTACATTGCCAGTGCAACTGATCTCATCGTGGCCAATCCAGGCACTTTGACTGGCAGTATCGGCGTTATCATGGAGCTCACGAATATTGAGGGGCTACTGGATAAAATTGGTGTCGAAGGGATTACAATCAAAAGCGGTAAAAACAAAGATGTCGGTTCGCCTTTTCGAAAGATGAAAAAAGAGGAACGGGCCTTACTTCAGAATGTTTTAGACGATGTGCACAGTCAATTTATTGAAGCTGTCGCTGAAGGCCGTTCGCTTCACATTGACGAAGTGAGACGCTTGGCTGATGGGCGTATTTTTACAGGTCGGCAAGCGCAGGAAGTGGGTCTAGTCGACGAATTAGGCAGTTTGCAATGGGCCATCGAGCGTTCAGCTGAATTGGCGGGGATCGAAGGCAAACCTCAAATCATCGAAGCAGATGAAAAGACCCTCTTGAGCGAACTATTGGAAAATCGATTTTTTGGAAAGCTAAAGAACATGCAGTTTCCAGTTTCTTCTGTTGGATTACATTATCTGTTTTCGATGTAAATCTTGATGATAAAAGCGCGTGTGCTAGAGGGAAGATGATGACAAAGGCTGAATTAATCGACAAGGTTTCATTAGATTACACGACATTAACCCGGCGTGAGATCGAGATTTTGATTAATACCATTTTTGATAGCATTAAAGAAACCTTGGCAAAGGGCGATAAGATTGAAATCCGTGGTTTTGGGAGCTTTCGCTTGAGGCATCGACGGGAGCGGGAAGGACGCAATCCAAAAACAGGGACAGTTGTAACCGTCCCACCCAAAAAAGTTCCTTTTTTTAAAGCAGGAAAAGAACTCAGGGCGCTTGTCGATCATTAAATTGCAATTTTTTATTTTTATTCTCTTTCAAATTCTTTTATAAATACCTCATATCCCTCCTGCTCAAGTGTCTCTTTTGCGATAAAACGAAGCGAAGCGGAGTTGATGCAGTAGCGCAAACCCGTTGGCGCTGGCCCGTCGTCAAAAAGGTGACCTAAGTGAGCATCGGCATTTTTACTGCGTACTTCTGTGCGAACCATGAAAAGGCTCTTATCTTTTTTTTGGGTGACGGCCTCTGTATCAATGGCTTTTGTAAAACTGGGCCACCCTGTGCCAGAGTCAAACTTGTCTCTTGAGCTAAAGAGCGCCTCGCCAGAGACGATGTCCACATAAATACCTTCGGCTTTATTATTCCAGTAGGGGTTCTCAAAGGGGGGTTCAGTGCCATCTCCCTGTGTCACTCTAAATTGAATGGCACTGAGTTTTTCTTTGAGTTCCGCTTTCGTCGGCTTTTTAAAATCGGATTGTTGCGGTTTTTTTTCTGCCTTATCGGACCAGATTTCGTTTAAATAACGATCCCGACCTGAGCCGCTGCGATAACGTTGGTAGTGGCTCGGGTTCTTTTTGTAAAAATCCTGGTGATAATCCTCTGCCGTGTAGAAGGGGCCGGCTTCTTTAATTTCAGTTACGATTGGTTGCTCATAGCGTTTTGAAGTATCGCCTTTTTCTTTTGAGCTGAGGGCTTGGTTTTTTTGTTGGGGGTTGTGATAAAAGATGGCGCTGCGATAATGTGGGCCACGGTCGACAAAAGATCCCCCTGCATCTGTCGGATCTATTTGTCGCCAGAAGAGATCAAGCAGTGATTCATAGCTTATTTTTTCTGGATTGTATGTGATTTGAATGGCTTCAAAATGTCCCGTATTTCCAGCAGCGACCTCTTCATAGCTTGGATCAACTTCTGGGCCCCCGGTATAACCTGAAATGACATCAATTACGCCTTCGTGTTCTTCAAAAGGCGATTCCATACACCAGAAACAGCCCCCGGCAAAAGTCGCTATTTCGGTTGTTTTATTTTGCGTATTCACAATTAGACTCCTCTAAGTTCTTCAAGCACTGCAATACTTCTCCACACGAAAATTAAGTTTGGGTGAAATTAAACAATCATTTCTTCAAATTGAACGATACGCCTGGTCTTGCTGTCAAGGATATAAGGAGATGTCGGAATATTTTGCCGCTTTCCCCTTACCTTACCCGGCAAAATATGCCACATTTAGACTGGTTTTACCTTCTTTTTCTTATAAAAAGCCACTCATCACGATATAGATTTATTGGTACGAAACTTGCTCTTCGAAAGAAGGTCAAGTGTGAAGCTGAAGATGAAGGAGTTTTTATGAATTCGATTTATCCCGTGCTTTCAGGAGCGCTGGCTCAGGAAAAACGTCTTGAATTGATTACCAATAACCTGGCCAATGTCAGTACGAGTGGGTTTAAAAAAGACATTGCCGTCTTTGAAGGCCTGACCCCATTATCGACAGATGCCGCAGGTACGAATGTTCAATTTCAAACCAGGCTTTTGGGTTCAGATTCAACTTTTGGTTTATTGAAAACAGTCGAGACGGACTTCTCCGCAGGGGCAATTCAAATAACAGATGAGCCCCTTGATCTTGCAATTCAAGGCGAAGGGTTTTTTGCGGTGCAAAGTCCAGAAGGTGTGCGTTATACGCGAAATGGACATTTTACTTTAGACTCAGATCGTCAACACTTGTGACGACCTCTGGTTATCCCGTTTTAGGAAGTGGAGGACCCATTTCTTTTCCGCCAGGCATTGTTACGATTGACTCAAGTGGGAATGTTTCAGTACGGGGATCTGAAGCGGGTGCGACGATTATTGCTGTAGATATCCTACCAATCTACACCGTTTCAAACCCGAATAATCTCAAAAAAGTAGGAGGGAGTCTCTTTAAAGTCGTGAGTGGCACGGCAGTGCCGTCGATTGAAGGACAGATACAACAAGGGGCTTTGGAAGGCTCAAATGTCAATCCTGTTGAAGAAATGGTGGCGATGATTTCAGTCATGCGACGTTACGAAGCAGCGCAAAAAGCGATTCAGACGGCAGACGATATTGCTGGAAAAGCAGCCAATGAAATTGGGCGGATGGGTTAAAAAATGCTCATTAAAAAAAGATAGAAAATGACGTTATATCCGTTTTATAGGGAGGTCTTATTATGATGCGGGCACTTTCAATTGCGAGTACAGGCATGGCGGCACAGCAGTTATCGGTTGCAGTTGTGGCCAATAATCTGGCAAATGTTTCTACGGTAGGGTTTAAAAAGGGGCGCTGGGATTTTCAGGATTTGATGTATCAAACCCTAAAATCACCTGGTACCACGACGCCAACGGGTCAGGTTCCCGTGGGGATTCAAGTGGGTACGGGGGTCAATGCGGTTGCTGTTTATCGGGGCTTTAGCCAGGGAGAGTTCCAGCAAACCGATGCCCCGCTAGATCTTGCGATTGAGGGGGATGGTTTCTTTCAGGTCACTTTGGCTGATGGGTCTACGGCTTATACTCGGACAGGTTCCTTCAAGATGGACCGCGATGGACGTATCGTAACCGCAGAGGGCTACACGGTCTTACCCGATATTACTGTCCCTACGGATACTCTTGCTTTAACCATCACTTCACGGGGTGAAGTCAATGCCGTTCAGCCCGGAAGTACAGCTCCGACATTGCTTGGCACACTTGAACTTGCACGTTTTACAAACCCAGCAGGTTTGAACAGTTTGGGTAAAAATTTGTATCAGACGACTGCAGCTTCGGGTGATCCTACCGTCGGATCACCCGGACTCGATGGTTTTGGTTCTGTCTTGCAGGGAGCGCTTGAGGGCTCAAATGTCAATATCGCGGAAGAAATGGTCAATATGATTATTGCACAGCGTGCTTATGAATTGAACTCAAAGGCGATACAGACTTCGGATGAAATGCTGGCCATCGCTAACAATATTAAACGGTAAGCTGATGAAACGACTTTTATTGTTGATGATGATTATTTTTCTTTTTCTTGGGGGGATAGCCCTTCCCGTTATGGCCCAAAAAATCGGGTCTGAAAACGTGATGAAGGATGTGAATAAGGCAATTTCAATCTACGTTGCCAGACAGCTTTCGGTTGATGTCTCTGAAGTTGCCGTCGAGGGCTTGACCGCGATGAATGGGCAGAAAGATCTTCCTGAAGGCAAAATCCTTAAAGTCAGGGCCGTGAACCGAAACCGTAGTTTAGGACGCGCTGTATTTGTTCTGCATGTGCAGGGCCTCGGTGGAAGGCCTTTAAAGCAGTGGGTGAGCGCGGATGTTTCCCAAATTGTCCAGGTGGTTGTGGCAGCACGAAAACTTCGTCGACTCGACGTGCTTGAAGCAGAAGATATTCATCTTCAGTCCATTCAGATTCGTCGTCTGCACAGTCGTTATCTTTCCGATCTGAAAGGGGTTTTGGGAAAACGCCTGACACGATCACTCAGAAAGGGAATGCCAATTCAAGAAGATCAGCTTGAAATTGCGCCTCTTGTGCAGCGGGGAGATCGTGTCACGATCACCGTGCGTTCGCAAGGCTTGCAGATCGTGACTTCTGGAAAAGCCAAACAAGATGGACAATTGGGTGAGATGATCCGAGTCATGAATTTAGAGTCCAAAAAAACCGTCTTTGCCGAGGTGGTCAACTCAGGCGATGTCCAGATTATACTGAGCGCGAAGGAGTAGCGGATGCTCAAACATTTAACCCTTAGATCTCAAATATTCATCATTATTTTGGTCTTTTCAAATCTTTTGAGTGCTTGTGCTGTAAAAGGTTTGACCAAAGTGAGCAATAAAGAATCGCGTTTGAAAAAGCAGATTTCTACTTCAGAAAAGATGCCCCTTAAACCGCTCGTCTTAATGAAGCTAAATCTGGATACCACAGAAAAAGATACAAAAGGCTCACTTTGGAATGAAAACCAAAGTCGCAACTTCTTTTTTCAAGATGCAAAAGCAAGCCACGTGGGTGATATTGTGACCGTGCGTGTCGTTGAAAATGCGAGTGGTTCAAAAGCAGCAGGCACCTCAACCTCACGGACTTCAAATTTGGCGGCGAGTGCGACACCTTTTTTTGGATTACCCGCAAATACCTTGACTAATTTAGGGGCCACGGGTGATTTTCAAAATTCTTTTGACGGGGATGGCACGACCACACGTAGCGGCAGTCTTACGGCGGATGTGACAGCCATCGTTGTTGCCGTTTATCCGAATGGAAATATGATGATTAAAGGGGAGCGCGAGGTCCTGATCAATAATGAAAAGGAATATCTCTCCGTCAGTGGCATTGTGCGACCAGAAGATGTGTTACAAGGGAACACTGTATTTTCAACCGTCATTGCAGATGCAAAAATCGAGTACTCTGGCACAGGCGTCGTCAGTGACAAACAAAGACCCGGATGGTTTGTGCGTATTCTCGATTTTATCTGGCCGTTTTAGCACGGGTTCTAAAAAAAACACTTGATCCCCAAACTTTACCCGTGCATCTGCTTCAATACCTAGTCGTTCAGACTGAATATTTGATCAATAAAGACTTTTGATTTAAAATCCCATCTACTTTATTTGTTATCCTCATTTAGCGGGACTTAGATCCCGAATCGTGTTATGAGAATTATTTTTTAGAGGGAGACAATGTTTAAACGGCTTATTTTGTGTGTCGTCAGTGTTTTTATTTTTTCGAATTGTAATGGCGGCGGGAATGGAGGCGTCACTAATCCGGGAGAGATTGTGACGGTTTCAGGTCTTGTGACCTATACACACTATAAAACGACTCAAGACGGCATTGATTATAACAATCCAATAGAAAAACCCATTAGAGGGGCCATTGCTGAGTTGAGAAATTCGAGTGGGGTCGTACTGCAATCTGGAAATACGAGTGCAACGGGGGCTTATTCTTTTAGTGCGCCAGCCAGTGCTGCCTTAAGTATCGTGATCAAGGCTGCGTTTGGAACGCCGGGAACGCCACGTCTAAGGGTTGTCGATAACACTGATGGTGGAAAACTTTATGCACTCGCCTTAAATATCACAAGCGGGACGAGCAACCTCACTCAAAATTTTAATGCCAATTCTGGTTGGGATGGTTCAAGTTATGCTGGCCTGAGAACATCGGCACCCTTTGCGATACTCGATAGTATCTATCAAGCAGAACAATTGGTTTTAAGTGTGGATGCCACGGCGACCTTTCCTGGCCTTACGGTCAACTGGAGCAAAAACAACATTCCAGCATCAGGTGACAAAACGCTTGGGCAAATAACAACCTCCCATTACACGGCCAACGAGCTTTATATTCTAGGTGCAGAAAATATTGATACAGACGAATACGATGCCAGCATCATTACTCATGAGTGGAGCCATTATTTTGAAGACAACTTAAGTAGAACCGATAGCATCGGAGGCAGCCATGGCACGGATGACATTCTTGATCCACGTCTTGCTTTTGGAGAAGGTTTTGGCAATGCCTTCTCAGGCATGGTTTTGAATGATCCTCTGTACATCGATACTGTAGGGGCTTCTCAAGAAAGCGTGGGGGTCGGCATGAATCTTGACGCGGATTCTGTAATCGATGGCACTCGTTTGAACGGTGGCATATTTTTGGATGGATTTTATTCCGAGTTCTCTGTTCAGGAAGTGCTCTACGATCTGTTTGATTCAGGGGTTTCTGATGATGACAACATCGGCCTCGGATTTAAGCCTATTTATGACGTGATGGTCGGTGGGCAAAAAACAACCCCCGCTTTCACCTCAATTTTTAGTTTTCTAAAATACTTAAAAGATACAAACCTTGGCATAAGCGCAGATATTACCGCATTGGCGGCTGGAGAAAATATTGGAAGCGGGGCCGGAAATGAAGATGAATTTGAAGACTTAGGCCTAGGCCGTCGTATCTATACAACTATTCCTGTTGATGGCACCCCCCTTCTCCTTGATGTTGATGGAGTTCCCTTACAGACATGGTCTATTTATGGCCCGATCACAGCCAGCAACCCTGGCAACAAACTCTATAATCGCATGTTTTTCCGATTCTCTATTCCAGCGAGCAGAAATTATACCATTGAAGTGAGCTCTGTCGGGAGTGACGATGTTGGTTTCACGCTAAATGAAAAGGGGAGTAAAACATTCGTTGACAGCTTAAATGGTGGAGGGACAGAACGTTTAATAAAATCACTCAGTCCAAGTCTTTATAGTATGGACATTTATAGTTTTGGAAAGGCGACTGCATTTACGGTCAGAATTTTTTAAGGATCTATTTCGATTGAGGTGTTGTTATGAGAGAAACAGCAACAATAACTTTGTTTATTTATTTCATATTTTTATGTCTTGTCCCCACTGTACTTGAGGCAAAAACGACAGCTCCGGTCACGATAGAATACACCGTTCCTAAAACGGTTCAGACGGGTGATACTGTTTCGACGGTGATCTATTTTATTGCGCAAACAGATCTTGAAGTACTCAAAATTTCGCTTGAACCCTATCGGGGTTTAAAGTTGCTTTCAAAAAAGAAAGAAACCTTCTTTTTTGATCTTAAAAAAGGTGAGCGGCGCGATCTTGAGATCGAAATTCAACTGACCGATCCTGAAATCGGTTATCTTTCTGTTTTTGCCACGACAGAGACAATGCGAAGTACAAGCACCAAAAGTATCGCCATCCCTTATGGAGCAGCAGGGGTACTCACAAGAGAAAAATTAAAATCCAGTAACAGCGCATTTAAGCGCTCCGAAGGAGAAGCGTTGATCCTCATGCCAGGAGACCTAAGGTAGATGGATCTCTCCAAAAGCCTTAAATTGCAGACCGTCGAGTTTGATCTCATCGGGAATTTTTTTTGATTGAATCAACACTTTGAAAATTTTACCCATGCCATTGGGGTTCATCAGTTGTTTCATGGCTAAAAACTCTTTTTCCGCTTCTTTGCAAGTGTGCATTTTTTGGCCGGAAGCTTCCATGGCCTGCGTAATGCCTAAACCCATGAGAAAGTGCATCTGATTCGTCAGCCCGCAAGGTTTCAAGCCCACTTTTTCACCACTCGTAATAATCGCACTAAAATCAATATGGGCTGTCATATCTTGCTCCCCAATGTGTTGGTAGGGGTCTTCATTTGTTTTATGTTTGTGATAACAGAGAAATGTGCCATTCGGTTTCCGAGGATGGTAAAGCGCTTCCACCGGAAAGCCATAATCAATGGTGAGGACAAAGCCTTTTGAAAGGGCTTCTCCGACGGAGGAGATCCAGTCACGTGAGCTGAGATTGATTTCTAATTGATAGGTTTTATCAAGTGGAAGTCCGACTTCCTCTACATAGGCTGTAAGCGCCGGTTTGCAAGGTTTTTGTAAGCGTTCGACAAAAGTATCCTTTTCCCAATCCACATAAATTTCTTGTACTTTTCCTTCTCCAAGTGTGAGGCGGTGAACGGGAAATGCATCCAGTAGTTCGTTTGATAGTACAATACCCACAAGGTTTTTGGGGATCTGATTCGACCAGGAAATATGACCTGGGAAAAGTGGATTAAGACGTTTTTTTTGTTTTTCTTTTAAAAAACCACTTTTTTCGATGATCATATAACGGCAGTGTTCGTAACAAACGGGGTTTTCTTTGGCGATGGTGACCAGGATATCGCGGCAAAGTGTTCCCAGACCTGCACCCACTTCGACAATGGTAAAGGGATCATCTACAAAGGCCTCCGCCATTTGGATGATTTGTCTAGCGATCAGTGTGCCAAAAATAGGATGGACGTTAGTACTGGTATAAAAATCTCCCTCCCAGCCAATTTTTTCTCCGGGAGAGCTGTAATAGCCATATTTCGGATGATAAAGGGCAAATGCCATAAAGTCTGCAAAGGGAATTGGTCCATCTTGAGTGATTTTTTCTCGAATAATGTGAACGAGTTCAGGTTTTGACATCAATGGTTTCTCTTATTTTGAGTGGGCTGCATTTTATAGGGAAAGTCTTAGGAAGATCAATCTAGAAGACATCTTATATTTTTCAAAAATGAATCTCTCTGTTCCTAAGGTTTCTGATTTCTCAGTTGAAATAAAAGGTGATGAAAATATGATAAAAAATGAAAAATGAAATAAATGTGGAAAGTGCGACATGGATGACCATCCAATAAAATTTATAGTGTTTGTTTTGAACATTGAAGGGTTTTGGAGCAAAGCTTGCGATCAAGACATTTAGCGTATAAGCCAAGGAAAACAAAAAAGTGTATTGGTATCCCATTTTCGTGGTATGCAGATAAAGCAGGGGGATGGAAAAAATACTGCTCCTGAAGTGAAGCTGATAAATTAGCTTATGATGATTTTTCCATGACAATTTACTTCGTGCAATAAACAAGACATTTTGAAAAAAAAGAAAAACAAAGATTGCAAACCCTGTACTTTGCTTAAACCCTGTTAAGTCCTGGCGTATTTCAAGCCAGGGCCAAGACCATCCTGCAAAAAATTGCAGCCAATATAAGAAGACTGCCAGGATGTTTAAAATAATGTAGATTTTATTGTTCATGTTTTGCAATTTGCAAGAGGCTGAGCAGTGTTGACATCGAAGCCTCCGTTTCAAAGGTATGCATAAAGACCTCTGTCGTGGGGAGAAAATAACCTTCTCTGGGCCATTTTTCATTTATTTTTGGAGGATTTGAGAAAGATTGAACCTTTGTCAGATAGGCCGCATAGGTTTCTTTGAATTTTTCGCGTAATACCGAAAGAATCGTCAGCGCTTCTGTGATACTGATCGTATCTTTTGGATAGAGCCAGGTTGTGGCCCCCATGACATCAAGCAGTTTCCAATCTGTTTTCGGGCTGTCTTTGTGTTCGTTGTGACAGCTAATACAGGGTGAGACGGAAGCGATATCAGGAAACATGCCGATATGACGTGCAATATCGGCCGCATAAAAAAACTGTGCTTTCCTGTCTTCTTTAATCCGTTTGAATTTTTCCAATTGCTCGGCGTCAAATGCATTTGCTTTGTTAATGGGCGCATCCGAGCCCAAAAATAAACTGAGTGGCAGGGCATTTTTCTCTAAGCGTGTGGCGATTTCTCTTAAAAATAGGGCGGGCAATGGGCCTGCTTCGACATCCCTGTCCTGCCAATCTTCACTAAATTTCAATCCTTGTTTTTTTCCTGCACCGAGAATTTCCTTTGTCCAGAGTTTTCGGATGGTATTATTTTCCTCCTGCAACAATACAAAGAGCTGGTTGATCGGGATGTGTTTTATTTTTTGCTCCTGAGTGTCATCATATAGGGGAGCTGGCGCGCTTACGAATAAATAGACAATGAGGGCGAGCCAGCCTAATAAAAAATGGAGTTTTAAGGGAAAAGTTTTAGTGCCTTCTTTTGAGGGGCTCATTTTTTTTCTCTTTGGGATAAGGTGAGGAGAGACCCTTAAAATAACGAATGAGTTCCTCTTCTGGAATCATGTCGGAGGTTTTGTGTGGTGATGTATAAATGTGATTGCCATGATAATCGTGGCACCCCAGACAGCTCGTCCATTTTTTATCTTTGATCAGTTGTGTGTGTGGGATGTCTATCGGATCCTTTTTGATTGAAAGTTTTTCGTGACAGTATTGGCAAAACTGCGTATCGTTTGTGATGCGTAGGCCTGTGTGTTCTTTATGGCATGTGCTGCAGTATTGTGCTTTAATTTTTTTTCGTTTTTCGACAAACCTCGGTTCGATAAATCGGTAAACCGGATGTGGGTCGTTTGCACGTTCATGGCAAAAAAGGCAGTCTTGATTTGAAACGGGAAGGTGTCCAAAAACGGCGTCAGTTTGACGTGCTTCTAGCAGATAGCTGACCTTGGCCTGCAATTGTTGTCGTAGTGTACCGGGTGCTTTTTGATGACAATCGTCGCAAGAAATGTTCTCATGACCCACATTCATTGGGCCTTTTTCATTAAAATCCATAAAAAGGCCAGAAAAGCTAATCACCGTCAAAAAAGCAGCAAGATAGCCTCCAGAATAAAAGCCAATCCACTGTCGTTTACGATGTTTTTCCCATATTTTCATAAGCGGCGTAGCACACACCCATGTTCTAGACGGGCATGTCTCATGCTGAGCTAGGGTTCTTCGGTGTCCGTTTTTATTGGGTATCTGATTGGGTCAAACGATATTTGTGTTAATTGTAGCATTGGGAAAAAAATCTGCATGGAATCCCATCGCAGAAGATGGTAAAAAACACATTTTTTGACGTATAATCCGATATCTTATTTGTCGTAGTTTGATGCGGCATTATAGAATAATCTCTTAAAATTAGAAATAGGGTAAGGTTTTTACCTGTCGGCCATGGTCGGCTCCGAGAAAACTTCCGAAATGATGAGGAAAATATAAAATGGCTCAGATCGGAAAACACAATATATTAAGGGTTGTAAAAGAGGTCGATTTCGGGATCTACCTTGATGGCGGGGCAGAGGGCGAAATCCTCATGCCTGACCGTTATGTGCCGGATGACTGTGAAGTTGGCGACAATCTCGAATGTTTTATTTATTTTGATTCTGAGGATCGCCTCATTGCGACGACAGAAAAACCTTTGGCGATGCTAGAAGAGTGTGCTCATTTGAAGGTTGTTGCCCTTAATGCACAAGGTGCTTTTTTGGACTGGGGTTTACTCAAGGATTTGCGTGTATCTTTTTCTCAACAAAATGTTCCTATGAAAGTGGGTGTGTCTTATTTCGTCCGTGTTTATTTGGATGAGAGTGGTCGCCTCGCAGCCTCCGCAAAACTAGATCGGTTTTTTAATCAAAATGTGCCCCATTACAAAACGGGGGAAGTCGTGGATTTGTTGATTTGGGGGCCAACGGATCTGGGGTATAAAGCCATTGTGAATCATAAAAACTGGGGTGTGCTTTATGCTGATGATCTTTTCCAAACCTTGAAAAAAGGACAGCGCCTGCAAGGATTTATCAAAAAAGTCAGAAGGGATCAAAAAATTGATCTGACCCTACAAAAACAGGGGTATGAAAAAGTAAAGGATATTACAGAGATCATACTAGATGAAATTAAAGCAGAAAATGGATTTATCCCACTGACCGATAAAAGCCCGCCAGAACTCATCGCTAAACGTTTTGGCATCAGTAAAAAAACCTTTAAAAAAGCGGTGGGCGCACTCTATAAAAAGAAAGTCATTACCATAGAGGCGACAGGGCTTCGTTTAATAGGAGACTGAACGTGGAAATAATCGTTTATTTGTCAGGAGAAATTCACTCCGACTGGCGCGATCAAATAAAAAAAGGAGCCAAAGAAAACAACCTCAGCATTCGTTTTGTCTCTGCCGTAACGGATCATGAAGCGAGTGATTCTGCGGGCGATGTGCTGGGCGAAAACCCAAATGTTTTTTGGCGTGATCACCAAAGTGCAAAAATAAACCGTATTCGCACAAAGATCGCTATCGAAGAAAGCGATCTCGTTGTCATCTGTTTTGGGGACAAATACAAACAGTGGAATGCCGCCTTTGATGCAGGCTATTGTGCCGCCTTGGACAAACCCTATATTACCTTGCATGACGAAAAAACGATTCATCCACTCAAGGAAGTCGATGCGGCTGCAATGGCCTGGGCAAAAACACCAATGCAAGTTGTTGAAATCTTAAAATACGTGACGAAGGCCTGAAAATGATTAAGATTGGAACGCCTTTAAAATCCAAGGCAACACGGGTATTGCTTTGTGGTGCGGGAGAACTGGGCAAAGAATTGTCTATCGAATTTCAAAGGCTGGGCATAGAAGTGATTGCAGTGGATCGCTACGTGGATGCACCCGCGATGCAAGTCGCGCACCGTGCTTACGTCATTGATATGTTGGATGGCAAGGCCCTACGCAAAATCATCGAAAAAGAACAACCTCATTATGTTGTGCCAGAAATAGAAGCCATTGCAACAGATGAATTATTGGCACTTGAAAAAGAAGGGTTTCATATTGTGCCGACCGCGCGGGCCACACATTTGACGATGGACAGAGAAGGCATCCGCCGGCTGGCGACCGAAACCTTAAAATTACCGACCTCCGACTATCGATTTGCAGAAACAGAGCTTGAGTATCGTCGCGCTGTTGCAGAAATCGGACGACCTTGTGTCGTCAAACCTGTGATGAGCTCTTCCGGGAAAGGCCAGAGCGTCGTGCGATCAGAAAATGATATTGAAAAATCCTGGCAATATGCACAAGCGGGGGGACGGGCGGGGGCGGGCCGTGTGATTATTGAAACATTGATTCCCTTTGATTACGAAATCACCCTGCTCACAATCAAAGCCGTGGATGGCATTCATTTTTGTGACCCTATCGGTCACAGGCAAGAAGCGGGTGATTATCGCGAGTCCTGGCAACCCCAGGCGATGACAGTCGAAACGCTAAAACTGGCGCAGGATATTGCGCGTACTGTGGTCGAGAACCTCTCCGGTCGGGGGATATATGGTGTGGAATTCTTTATTAAAGGCGATCAAGTTTATTTTAGTGAAGTCTCTCCGCGCCCACATGATACGGGCATGGTGACACTGATCTCTCAGAATTTATCTGAATTTGCTTTGCACGTGCGTGCGATTTTGGGTTTGCCCATTGGAAGAATTGAGACGCTTAGGCCAAGCGCTTCTGCCGTAATTTTAGGCGAGGGTGTCTCATCCGAAATTTCATACGATGGACTTGAAAAAGCCCTTGCGGTTCCGAACACTCAAATTCGGCTTTTTGGAAAACCTGAAATCAATGGTTGTCGCCGTTTGGGCATTGCCTTAGCTTCAGCTGAAAGCTCGGAAGAGGCGGTGTCTTGTGCAAAACATGCGGCGGAATGTATTTCTGTGAATCTTTCATAAGGCTGCTCAAACCTAATGGATAGGATGAACTCATGAAAGCGATCAATGTCTGGTCATATATCAAAATTGGCACGGGTTTTCGGTATTTACAGGAGGCGACAAAGGGGCGGCCTCTTCATGGTGAAAGTTTTGTACTGGAAAATATCAAACGTTTTTTAGATACCCTCGAAACCTTAGAGAT
Organism: Candidatus Manganitrophaceae bacterium; assembly: GCA_013151935.1. Lineage (GTDB taxonomy): Bacteria > Nitrospirota > Nitrospiria > SBBL01 > JAADHI01 > JAADHI01. The sequence continues at coordinate 37,436 of JAADHI010000108.1, read as the reverse complement.
GCATGTCACAAGCCGTGCTTCCAAAAAACTCAAAGTTTTTTATGAAAAACTATCAAAAAAAGGTGAAGCTGCTGTTTTGACAAGCCATGATGCCGAGGAAATGAGAGAACTTGTTAAGGAGGTTCGAGGCACTTTTTCTGCTGAAGCCCAAGGTATTTACACCTACATCGTAACAGAAAAACGCTTGAGCACAGAAAAATTGATCAATGATTTAAAAGAGCTTTTTTCTCCAGGAACCTTTAGTCACTTAAGTGATGTTGCACAATATGATTTTAAAGAAGCGGGGCGTTGTATTGCCTTTGAACGTTCAACCGCAGCCTCCTTCCATCTCTTGCGTGGTATTGAAGCGATTCTCCGTCAATATTTTCGCCACTTTCTTTCCGAAGAAAAAGAGGATGCCTCCTGGGGTCACATGGTTTACACCCTCAAAAAAACGCGGGACTTAAAAACAGATCTTGATACCCTAAAACATTTGGATCACATTCGCTCTGCCTTTAGAAATCCCACCCAGCACCCTGATAAAATCTATGATATCCATGAAGCCCAGGATTTATTTTTTCTCGCAATTGATGTCACCAATCGTATGATTGCTGAAATCAAACGATAATTGTCTTTTTGATTACCGATGAAACCTTCAATTCTTCTTTTTGGTGCGAGCAGTATTTTGGGCTTTCATCTTGCGCGTACTTTCTCCGATGACATCTTGCCTTTTGTGCCACCGGGCAATACATCCCCCTCCCTTCGTGATTGGTCTGTCTTACAATTAGAAAATACGCATTGGATTGCACGACAATGTGAACTGCATCACCCTGAAATCCTCATTTACTGTCACGCCGTTTGTGATGTAAACAAATGTGAGGCTGATCCCGATTGGGCTTATGAACTGAATGTTTCCCATTTAAGGCGGGTGCTAGAGGTCTTGCCTTCAAAAACACGTCTGATTTATGTTTCATCGGATCATGTTTTTGGTGGGGATGGGCGATATTCAGAAACATCGCTGACCTGTCCCATCAGTGTCTACGGTCGCACTCGTGTTGAAGCAGAAGCCCTGGTGCAAAAACACGCAGGTGCGCTTATTATTCGGCCCGGCTTGTCCCTCGGTGTTTCATGTAATGGTCGCACAGGACATATGGATTGGCTGCGATATCGCAGTGAACGAAACCTGCCCATTACAATTATAAAAGATGAGATGCGTTCAGTGGTTTGGGCCGATGATTTATCCTTACGGGTCATGCAACTTGCAAAATGTCGTGAGACCGGGCTTCGGCATCTGCCCGCGGAGTCAGTCGTTTCACGTGTAGATCTTGCAAATTTTTTGGCAAAATCTATGGGAAAATCACTCAATTTTAAAATTGAAAGCCGAGATGAACAAAGTGCGCCGCATATTGGACATGTCGAATTGATCAGCAATTACCGAGATCATTTTTCGCAAGCTTTGCCAAGTGTCATCAAGGAGGTCAAATGATTTCTGAGACCCTCAAACGTTTTATAAGATGTGAACAGCTTCCAAAAAACTATGAGAAGACTATTTTAACTTGGTTCTTCCCGCTGGCCGAAACACTCAAAAAAACATGCCTTGTCCACAAAAAACCTTTAGTCGTTGGGATTCAAGGTGCGCAGGGGAGTGGAAAATCAACTTTGGCTGCTTTACTTGTACACATACTTAAAGAACAACATGAACTTAGGTCTATCAATATTTCATTAGACGACTTTTATTTAACACAAAAAGAGCGTCTGCATTTGTCCAGTACAGTGCACCCGCTTCTAAAAACACGCGGTGTGCCGGGGACACATGACCTGGGTTTAGCCTCTCGAACCCTGGATGCGCTGAGTGTGAGCGGTTTAGGTGAATCGGTTCCTCTCCCTCGTTTTGATAAGGCCCTGGATGATCGTTTGCCGTCTCGGCAATGGTCACAGGCCAATCCTCCCCTTGATCTTATTTTTCTGGAGGGATGGTGTCTTGCCGCACCCGCTGAAAATGACGAAAGCTTAATACAGCCCATCAATATGCTGGAAGAAAAGGAAGATCAAGGAGGTCACTGGCGGCGCTATGTCAATGGTCTTTTGGAAACAGATTATGCCGATTTTTTCCATCGACTGAATTTACTCATTGTACTACAGCTGTCTTCTTTTGAGCAGGTTTATGAATGGCGTTTCTTGCAGGAGAGAAAACGGGCAGAAAAACGTGTTTGTAAGACTCCTCACTTCATGCAGGAAGCCGACTTGAAACGTTTTATTCAGCATTTTGAACGGGTGACTCGAAACTGTTTATCCCTTATGCCGCAGAAGGCCGACATTCTCTTTAGACTGAATGACGCGCATGAGATCGTTAAACGTTTTGATTCATCAGCTTTTGATGAGGCCTAGCAGGGGTCTTGTTTAGAAAAAAACACCCTAAGGCAATGGAATCTGCCTTAGGGTGTTTTTTAAGAGAATACTTAGTAGGTCATTGCAAGTGTGGGTTCCAAGGAAATGAGGCGTGTGAGCAATTCCCCAAAAGTTGCACTGCCGCAACCTGTGAGATCTTCTTCCTGTTGACAATAATTTTGGTGTTCTGATTCAAGGACTGCGATCGTTTGTGACAGCCACTCTGATAGAGGACCTGTATCCGGCAAAGGGGGTAAAATGCGTCTAATGATGGACAAAGCGTGTGTGATGTCACCCCCCGGTTCACCAGAGGTCTTGCGGTTTTCCAGCGCTTGATCCTGCGCTTGATAAAATGCATTGATGGTGGATCTTAAGTTGGATACGTCACTCATTATTGTCCCCCTTTTATTCAAATCATGCCGAACATTTTAAGCATAACAACTTTTTAGAAGAATGGTGGTTTACGCTGCGATAAAAAATTGTTGTCACAATTTTTTAGAATCACTAACTAGAAACTTGGCAGAAGGGTTTTTAATTGTTGAGGCTTTAGCGCTGTGCTAGAGTGGCCCGATGTTAAATTCCCCCTTCAGCAGTCGGCGCGGTCTGATTCAAAATCTAAAAAAACAGCTGCTTTCTGGTCGTTCTGCGGTCATGATCGGTGGTCCCATGATTGGAAAAACCACGCTGGCCCATGATTTGTCAGAAGAGATTCTGGACACAAAAAATCGCGCCATTCTGATTTCACTCAAGGAAATGAACACCACATCCGATTTTTGGGCTTTGTTGATGGAGGCGATTTTAAAACAAGGAATTTCTCCCGAAGAAAAAAATCCCTTTCGCAAATCCCCAGACTCTTTTATGAAATTGATGTCTCAGCTACACCATATTTATGAGAAGACCCCTGATGAAGTAAATTCACGGAAATTGATCCTTTTGATTGATGACTGTGATCGGTTCTTACCCGATCAAACGGCGCTTATTTCTCAAACCCTCAACATGGCGATGGAGTTGTTATTGCCTGCGATTGATGCCATTTGCTGGATTGGAGGACTTCAGTGGAGCGATTGGGTGGATGAACATTCAAAAGATTTTCTTATGCCACTGCGTTTTTACCCACTTTCAGTGGTTCCAATTCGGGAGGCCCGTAAGATTATTTCTGAAAAATTGGGGTCCTCGGTATTTCCTCAGGTGTGGCGAGAAACGGGAGGCCATCCCTTTTTGATGTCCCAGGCTTTTGGTGAAACAAGTCTTGTGGGACTCAAAGCTTTGAATGAAAAGCTGACGCAACTGGTGCAAACAGAGGAAATTCAAATCCTTGATCAATTGGACTCAAGCGGGCAGTGGATGGTTTTGCAAAATCTGAAAGGGAGAGATGGGAAAAATCCGCCTAAAAAACGGCTTGATCGTCTTTGCATGATGGGTGTGATTGTGCGAACCCTCAATAATGGGACTGCGGTTGTTCGAAAAACGGCAGAAGTGTTTCAATATCGGTCTTAGCCTCCTCCTTTTTTTGTCGCGGTCATTTTTACTGCTTGAGCGTTTCGTTTTTTAGAACAGATTCGATTTGTCCATAATAATTCTGCCGAAATTTTTCCAATAAGGCTGCATTTTCGCTTTCTTTGACCCCAACACGGCTCAGCGCAGCCTGCGCAAGTTTTAGACTGGCTTCGATATTTTCTGAGACGACAACGGGTGCACCTAATTTTCGGAGTGCCTGGCACTGTTTCAGATTGTGACCCCGTGCGAGAATATTCAGTTTGGGCTGTGCTTGATGCAGAGAACTTACGATGCGCTCGGCGGCTGCAAAGTCGTTTACAGTCACAATGACCAAGCGCGTATCTCCTGCACCCACGGCTCTGAGCACTTCTGGATTTTGAGCGTCTCCAAAAAAAACCGGATGTCCTTTCATCCCTTCGCGTGAGACCAGTTCGGAGTCAAGGTCAAGTGCGACAAAAGGTTGCTTCGCCATAGAGAGAATTTGTCCGATACGGCTGCCGACCTGGCCAAAACCAGCGATTACGATGGGGGAGGATGGCGGGGCTTCAATTGGGGTGTTTTTGTTCGGTGAACGACGGTTTTTGGTCATTTGATCTGCCAGACGTGCCAATGGCGGTGTGGCCAACATGCTGAGTAGGACGATGAGCAGCAGTTGTTGAAAGACGGGTTCCGACAGCAGTCCGGTTTCAAGGGCCAATGCAAATAAGACCAATGCAAACTCGCCGCTTTGGGAAAGTAGGAGCGACACAGCCAGATCGGTTTTTCCGCGCAGTCCAAAGAGTCGTGTCGCGGGCCAAAGCACGAGGATTTTTATGGACATTAAAGCTGCGGTCAGCCCCAAGGAAAGCAGAGGCTGTTCAAACAAAAGACCGAGATTGAGCGACATACCCATCGACATAAAAAAAAGACCCAACAACAGCCCCCGGAAAGGCTGTATTTCTGCCGAAACCTGGTGTCGGTAGGATGAATCCGCGATCAGAAGCCCTGCGACGAATGCGCCCATGGCCATGGAAAGGCCGACGCGTTCGGTCAGAATGGCGGTACCGAGCACCAGCAAAACGGCAGAGGCGGTGAAAACCTCCGGTGCCCCGTAGCGAGCCACCCGGTGTAAAATGGGGTGGAGCAAGTAGCGTCCGCCCAAAATGACGAGGACAAGAATACCCAAGGCGTGGGCTAAGGCAAGCGCGACTTCTTCTCCAATCGTCAACTCAGGCATACTCAACAAAGAAACCAAGGCCAAAAGCGGGACAACGGCCAGATCTTGTAGTAAGAGTACGGAAAAGGCAGTTCGACCATATTCGGAGTGCATTTTTTTTTGCTCTGCCAGCAACTGCAACACAAAAGCCGTCGAAGAAAGCGCCATCACCGGGCCGATGAGTATGGAGGCTGCCAGCGGCATATCAAATAAAAAATAAGTAATGGTGGTAATCAAAAGTCCCGTTCCCAGGACTTGCAGTGTTCCCAGACCAAAAACCAAACGCCGCATCAGCCACAATCGTGAGGGTTTGAGTTCAATCCCGATCACAAAAAGAAAGAGCACGACGCCGAGTTCGGCAAGATGGCTGATTTCAGTAACGTTATCAATGAGACCTAAGCCCGAAGGGCCAACAAGTACGCCTGCGATAAGAAATCCGGGCACAGCCCCAAGACCCAAGGCTTGAAAAAAGGGGACTGCGATGACTGCGGCAGTGAGCATAATGATGATGTCGGTCAAGTAGGCGGTATTCATATTAAGCAATCTCTGATTGAGTGTGTGAATCCTGGATGCAGAGTATTTGCATCATACGCACGACGGCGAGTCCACTGCCCGTGATTTTAAAAGCACCCTTTACGATGATATCCTTCAAGCGACTTTCTCCTAATACGAGCGCTGCGAAACTTGGGCCATCTGTTTTCACCGTGGCCACGGGATTTTCTGCAGCCCCCAATTTGATCTCAAGCCTTCCCTCATCCACTCGGATATAAAAAATCAGCCCATCCACATGCCATTCACAGCAAATACTGAGGTAGGCTGCTTTTTGAGGGTTGAAGGCTGCTTTTATGACGATCAATACCCACTCCGGACGAAACAAGAACTTAGGCGGCTTTTTTTTTAGAAATTGAGATCCCCATTGTGTGAGGGCCAAGACTGGTTTTTCTAATTCTTGTCCCAAATCAGTAAGTTGATAGACCTTTGAAACACATGGCGTAAGTTGCACGATCTGCTCAATGACACCCAAGTTCATGAGTGTCTTCAATCGCTCTGCAAGCAGGTTCGTGCCCATACCGGGCAGGTTTTCAAGTAGGGCTTTGTATCTTTTGGGGGCAATGAGCAGTTCACGTACAATCAATAAAGTCCAGCGCTGACCGATGATGTCAAGTCCCGTCGCCAGAGGGCAATATTGCTGATAACTCCGTTTTTTCATCACAATAGGTTTTTAAAGTCTTTTATGGGTCGATGAGATCTACTATGTTTTTTTAAAGTTTAGTTGATCTCTGCAACATTGACAAACACTATAGGAAAAGCGAGTGAGAAGATGAAGAGAGGACAAGTGATTCGTTTTACAAGATTTCTTGAATCGCGGGTTTATAATACCCCAAGAAATTCAGACATAAAATTGAAGACACCTTATTCCAAAGTAGTTATTTTTAAAAAAAACCTTAAAGCTTGGGCTTATCTGAGAAGAAGCAAATGTAGAGCCCAAGCTTTAAAACCTGTCTCTGACCCATCAATCCAGCTTATTGGGTTTGAATAGAAGCAGTCTCTACTACAAAAATAGGGAGAAGCTAAAACAGAAAGAAATAAAAACAGAGATCACCTACCTTAAAATTAAAGGAGGAATGGCTTACCTAGCGGCGATTATTGACTGGCACTCAAAAGCAGTCCTCTCGCATAAGATTTCAAATAGCATGGATAGCGCACTGGTCATGGACGTATTGGAGCAAGCACTTTTATGTTATGGCACCCCAGAAATATTTAATACAGACCAGGGGGAGCCAATACCCCAGTGAAATGTCAACACATCCTAATTCTTCAGCCGTAAAATGCGAATATTTACTAAATATTCCGCCAAACGGTCTCTTTTATTCATCCTACTCAATCATTAAATTTGTCGGCGCAGATGGTGGGTCAAGGTCAGTCGTAAGGGCTTTCACACGAATGTTTCGAAATCTAACCTTGCTGCCCTTAGGAAATTGATTTCCTTCGTGTACTTGCAGGGCGATAAATCCGCTTGGCGGCATTAGAACATTTCCACTGCCCACATATTCATTGGCAGTAAAACCGTTTATCCAGGTTTTTACCGTCGGTGGATTACCTATCACTGTGGCACGAATCTCATTCCAATCATTAACATTCCACACCGTCGTAGACCAATCATCCGTACTGAATCCGCTTGGATTGCCAACAATTTGACTTTCAGAAGAATCGAATCGAAAATCCCTTTCAAGAAACCCGCCAATTCCCTGGCCGTAAATGCCCGCAATGGAGCTATTATCTTGCATGTCTATTGTAATTTGATATCCGTTTCCAGACCCGTCTGACCGTGTGATCAATCCTGTATCGACATCCCAATCAGCCCATACCTGGAAAATGATTTCAAAATCGCCATATTGCCCGTCAGAAATAAGAAATCCTCCAATGCCCTCTCCAGGCGGGTTTTGCTCTCCAACAATGGCCCCTAAGTCAGTGTCAATTGTCCATAACCCCCCGGCTTCAGTCCAACCGGAAATATCTACACCAGTATCGATTCGTGTGTATTCGCCCGCTTGAGGTCACATTTTCTAAAAATACTTGCTCACCGCCATTCCAGGGTTTAAAAACAATGTCAATGTCACCATCTCCGTCAACATCGCCTGCCTGTGCTTCATGAATCTCATATCCTTCTACAATAATATGTTCCAGCCATGCGCCTCCCTTGCCGCCGACGTTCTCAAAAATAAAACCGCGTCTAAGTCCGCCCGGACCTGAGCCACCCATGGGTCCTTCTCCAGTAAAAATATCGATATCCTCGTCGTTGTCAAAATCTGCGAGTACGAGTGAATGCAGATCCCCTTTGCCTCTTGCAATGGAATGAGACTCCCAAGATCTGCCATCACCGTTTTCGTTTTCAAACCAACGGAGCCAGCCCTTAGAGCTTGGGGTGTCGGCTGTCGCCATGACGATATCATTATCACCGTCGAGATCGATGTCAAAAATCCAAGACCGAGTTGTATCTTTGAATTGACCACTCCCTCCTGGGTCGCTCGCACCATCTATATTTTCGAAAGTCCAGGCCGATCCATCTCCTTCATTTCCTTCATCTCCTTCATTTCTATACCAACCTGTTGTCTGCACAATGTCATTATCACCATCTCCATCAATGTCACCGACACCACGTGGGCTGAAGGAACCATGTACAACATTGTCACTGACTGTTGTTTCGATCCAGTCAGAGGTCGGGTCGCTTGGGATTTTATACCATCTAAGCGTGTCGTCATTCATAGAAACCAAATCAAGTATTCCATCTCCATCAATGTCCGCTGCGACATTATCATGTGTCTTGATTGCGCCATTTGTGTAACGCGTAAAAGGATTTTCTAGTGGTGTTTGAGGATTTCTGTACCAAGCGCCGCCTGATGCTTGATCAATCCACCCATCCCCATCAATATCAAATGCGACACCACCCACATCAGTCAGTGTATTCGTACCGAGGGTGTGCCGTATCCAGGTATCAGCGCTTTGAAACTCAAACCAAGAGACTTCTTTCTTGTCATTGCCATTGCCTCTTTCTCCAACAACCCAATCCAGATCGCCATCCTTGTCTATGTCAACAAGAGATGTTTGTCCCTGTTTGTTTCCCCAGTCTGCGAAGACGTATGTGTTAAAGGTAAATTCTATTGCCGCAACACTTTGAAGGCCTGAAAAAAATAAAATAATTAGAATTAAAAATATCTGCTTCATAAATAATCTCCAAATTTATCAATATAAATGGTAGTACAAATAAGGTCAGGTCTTGTAAACATACATTAATTTTTCAGCCCGTTTCATTGGGTGTTTCGATGAGAAGATGATCGTGATTGTCCATCAGGACAATAAGTATGACAGCGCTAAGCGTATCGATCAACAACATGGGAAAGGCTTATGAGAAACGTCTCCGGGTCAGCATGATCCTGGTAGATCTTTTGCCGGGCACTCCTGCGGCTGGTGAGATGATAAATCGCTCCGGGAAATTCGATCCGCAAGGATGTAGGAAGGTTAACAATATAGGGATATGATTGCAAGACCTTACGCGTTCTGTTTCTGTGACCTTTTCTACTGTGGAATTCACGACGCGATCGGTCTACTGAGGGAATGGAGGGAGGCATTTTCACTTCATTCCCTCAGTTTTTATTCCCCGATAATTTTGATCAATGCCCGTTTGCGGCGTCGGCCATCAAATTCCGCGTAAAAAATCTGCTCCCAAGGGCCAAAATCCAGTTTGCCTTTTGTAATCGCCACGACCACTTCACGTCCCATAAATTGACGTTTAATATGAGCATCGCCGTTGTCTTCTCCCGTTTGATTGTGTCGGTAGAGTGAAAGCGGTTCGTGTGGGGCCAGTCGTTCTAAAAAATCATCATAATCCTTGATTAACCCAGGTTCGTCGTCGTTAATATAAACGGATGCCGTAATGTGCATGGCATTGACCAGACAAAGCCCTTCACGAACACCACTTGTATCAATTTCAGCTTGTACCTTTTCCGTGATGTTGATGTAGTCTCGTCTTGTTTTGATTTCAAACCAAAGTTCTTTTCGATGCGATTTCATCTAAATCTCCCTCAAATTTTACTCAAATGGATCGTCTCACAATAAGAGACAATTCAGTGTTGCTACACCCTGATAGAATCAGGAGATTAAGTATAAAAGAATGAGATTGATAATAGTCAAGAGTGTGCACAGGCCTTTCCAAAAGACCGCCGGGTCTCGTTCTAATAAGGGCAGAACATCCTTGCCCATGAAATTGGGATTGGGATGACTTAGATCATACAGAAATTCTGAAAGCGCGGCGTAGCGCTGTCTAGGGTCTTTGTGCACGGCTTTTTGTAGGGTAAGATCAAGCCAGTGCGGAATTTCTGGATCATATTTTCTCGCGGAGGTGTAGGGTATGCGATTAAGGTTTTTGAGGGTCAGTGCTTCTTTGTAGGGGACTGCCCTGCAAAGCATTTCGTAGGTGATAATCCCCAAAGAAAAAAGGTCGGAATGTTCTGTGCCTGCGGAGCCTGCGAGGTATTCTGGGGCGGTGTAATTTAAGGTGCCGAGCATTTGACTGCGCTCCCAAGGCACATTGATTTCCTCAATGCCTGCGATTTTACTTGAACCAAAATCAATGATTTTGACGGTGCCGTGCTTATCAATCAAGATATTTTCGGGTTTTAAGTCGCGGTGGATGACTTCTTTGTGATGAAAGGCCATGAGTCCTGTGACGACCTGATTGACGATTTTTCTGACGTCGATAACAGAAGGACGCGGGTGGTCGGAGATCCACTGGCGTAAGGTCTCTCCTTTGACGTATTCGGTGACAAAATAAAGACAACTCCGCCGTCGACTCAAGTCTTTTATTTTTAGAATGTGCGGAGAATTGAGACGTCTTCCGGTCCATTCTTCGTGCATAAAACGCTCAATGTAAGCGGCATCATCCTCGTAATTGACGGAGGGCGTTTTGAGTACGACTTCTTCTTTTGTTTCCGTGTCTACTGCTAAATAAATTTGTGTCTGTTTGCTGGCGTGGAGTTCCCGAACGACACGATAACCGTCTAAGACCATACCGGCTTCTAAGGGGGGTGGAAAAGGCAGTTCTGTGAGTTTTTGGTAGAGATCTTCTTTGTTATGCAGTGGGAGCTTTTCGACGATCAGAATCTGGCAGGTGAGATTGTCATGGCTTTTATTCTTTGCGGCTTGATTGATGATCTCCCGTACGGTTTTTTCAGGATCTTCAATATTTTTGAGCAGACCCTTTATTTCTTCTTGGGAAAGATATTCGTGAACCCCATCGGTTACGAGTAGAAAAAGATCTCCTTTTTCGACGGGTAAACTTTTATAGTCGATTTGTAAATCGACATCAATGCCCATGGCACGAGAGAGATATTGTTTCTCTGCGCTGATTACAACCCGGTGATCGCGTGTGAGGCATTCCAAATCGTTGCCACGAAATCTGTAAATCCGAGTATCTCCGACATGCAAGAGATGGACGGTGGTGGATTTGATGACCAGTGCGCTAAACGTGGTGACCATGCCTTTTGCGGAACCATGCTGTTGCTGGCCTTGTCCGCACAACCAGCGGTTGAGCGCGCCCAGCACTTTTGCCCCTGAATTTTTGACCGTCCAGGATTCTGGGGTACTGTAATAGTCAGATAAAAATCCCAAGACACAGGTTTCAGCGGCTTCTTTCCCGCCTTCACTGCCACTCATGCCATCGGCAATGACGGCAACGATTCCTTTGGTCAGGAGAAGTGCATCCTCGGGGATCTCGATACCGCAGGAATCATCATTGCCCGGTTTGATGCCTGCAATGCTGAGCTGTCCCGCTTTGACTTCGAGTTTTCCTGACATTGTTTTTTCTTTCAAAAGGGAGCGCTCCGAAATGAAAACGCTGTGGCGATCATAATCAAATCGCCGCAGCGCTGCAAGGTCTGTGGTGTGTCTATGCCAAGATTCTTTTTTAGGAAACTTCGATCATCTGCACTGTGCCATCCGGGAGAACTTCCGCCATGTGACCCGCAGGTTCTTCAAAAAAGAAGAGAACGATGAGGAGGGTTAAAACGGCGGCAGCGGCGATGACCACGAAAAAGGTTTGAGGAGAAACAAAGGAGAGCACGGTGAGAAAAGAAACGGCTCCGACATTGCCATAAGCCCCCGCCATGCCTGCGACTTGTCCGGTCAAACGACGTTTGATGAGTGGAACCATGGCAAAAACAGCACCGTTTCCAGAGGTGACCAGCGTTGCACAAGAAAAGGTAAGCAGTACGGCCAAGCCGAGTGGCCAGCTTGCATTGATTCTCCCCATCAAAAAATATCCGACGGAAAGTCCAGCTAAAAGTAGAACCAATGAGCGTTTTCTTCCAATTCGATCACTTAAATAACCGCCCATGGGGCGCGCGAACAGATTGGTGAAGGAAAAACTTCCAGCCAGCAAGCCTGCCGTCGTTAGGGAAACACCAAATGTATCTAGAAAAAAGAGGGGAAGCATGGAGACCACGGCGAGTTCGGATCCAAAGGTGACGAGGTAACTCAGGTTGATGATGGCAACTTGTTTAAACTTATATTGTTCGATTTTGGGTACCGATTCAGAAAAAACATGTTTATTGATTTGATAAATCCGTAAGGATTGAAAGGCATAAATCCCGGTTAAAATCAGGTAGATGATCGTGGTTGCTGTTGCGCTTAAGAGTCCGAGGTTTGCTGGCCCGAGTTTCCAGGCAAGCACTGCTAAGGCCGCGCACATGGGAATATTGACAAGCAGGTAAAGGAAAAAATCTCCTGGACTTGTAATTTCCATCGCGCCGTTTTTTTTCGGTTTGAAATAAGTGGAGCCTTTAGGGGTGTCAGTGACCGAGAAAAAATAGATGACTGAAAAGACAAGCGATAAAATCCCTGTCATGCCGACGGCGTAACGCCAGGCATTCTCACCCCCAAAAAAGAGCACAATAAGAGGCAAGGTCATGGATGCGGTGGCAGAACCAAAATTGCCCCATCCGCCATAAATACCTTCAGCCAAACCCACTTCTTTTGCAGGGAACCATTCGCTCACCATTCGGATACCGATGACAAAACCTGCTCCCGCAAAACCCAATAAAAAACGTGTGATGGCCAGTTGTTCAAAGGTATCTGCCATTGCAAAAGAAAAACAGAGAAAACTGGATATAAAGAGCAGTGCCGAATACATACGACGCGGGCCGTATTTATCGACCAACATGCCGATGATGACACGAGCAGGGATGGTGAGTGCGACATTCAAAATCAAAATAACTTTGACTTCTTGATCGCTCAAACCCATCGACTCTCGAATGGAGGCCAAAAGTGGTGCATGGTTGAACCAGACATAAAAACTGAGGAAAAATGCAATCCAACTCATGTGCAGGATTTTCATTTTCCCTTTCAATGAAATCAGGTTTAGTTTTGCTTCGAGCATAAAGAAATTCCGCTTTCGTATGGCCTTAGGGGCTTATGATTCAAGTCTGCTTAAAATAACGATTTTAAAAACAAAGCAATTAAGATGCCAAATAAATATAAATTAAATAAAGCCTTTAAAATGAGTTGCTTATGTAAATTATGTTGATTGAAATCTTTTGATTTTCAATTGCGTGATCTGCATTTTTACGACAATTTATTCCAAAACAAGACAATTTTGTCACTTTTATTTTTTGTCTTAAAATTGCAAATCTACTGTCATTTGATTAGAATACGACCCCATGCAGATAAAGCTTTATCACCCCACACGAGAAATTTCCTTTAAAGGGCCTAAGCCCGTTTCTTCCATTTTGCTAAAGTTGGGTCTTCCGAGAGAGGCTCATCTGGTGATTTGTGAGGATGTATTGGTGACAGAGGACACCATGATTGCAGATGATGCCGTGATCGAAATTCGTCCGGTTATTTCTGGGGGGCGTGCATGAAGTGCCGTAAATGCAAAAAACCTGCGGTACTCAAAATGCCCCGTCATAATACGGCTTTTTGTGATGTCTGTTTTCAAGACTATCTCTTAAAACAGGTTCAAAAAGCCATTTCAGACGGAAAAATGTTTTTGAAAGAAGCGCCCATTTTGGTTGCCGTTTCGGGGGGAAAAGACAGTCTTGCACTTTGGGATATTTTAATCAAACTGGGTTATGAAACGGTGGGATTGCATTTAAACTTAGGCATTGGTGCCTATTCGGCGACTTCGCAGCAGATGGTCGAAAAATTTGCCCAGACACGGAATCTAAGGTTGATTACGCATGGCTATCAGGAATCCTACGGCCTGGGTGTTGTAGAAATTGCCAAAGCCTCAGCACGTCCGGCCTGTTCGGCTTGTGGCACGATGAAGCGCCATCATTTTAATCGTATCGCGATTGAAGAAGGTTTTCCCGTTGTTGCGACGGGTCATAATTTGGATGACGAAGCCGCCAGGCTTTTGGGTAATCTTTTAAAATGGCAGGTGCCTTATCTTGAAAAACAGTCTCCTGTGCTTTCCGACGATAATGGCAAGTGGGCAAAAAAGGTGAAGCCGCTTTACCGATTACCAGAGCGAGAGATGGCAGCCTACGCGATTTTAAATCGCATAGACTATATTGTCGAAGAGTGCCCTATGTCGAATGGCGCAAAAGCCTTTACCTACAAGGAGACCTTAAATCGACTTGAAGAGGCTTCTCCTGGTGCAAAACATCAATTTTATTTGGGGTTTTTAAAGCAAAAAGAAAAGTCATTTCCAAGTCCGCCTCCGGTGACAGACGCGGATGCCTGCTTGACTTGTGGCCAGCCCTGTCAGAGCGAGCAGTGTGGTTATTGTCGTTTGATCGAACGATCAACAAGCCTGATTGTTTCTTAGGGCGTGTCGACATTTAAAAGGAAGCCCTGCTTAATAAGAGCTTCCTTAAGCTACTTTTGTGTTACTGCAAATCCCTCAATACAGATCTCGCCTCTTCAGCCCCTTTGAAGTTTTTTGACAACTTTAAAGCCTTCGAAAGTTCCTTTTTGGCCAGCTCTTTTTTTTCAGCTTTAAAATAAGCCATGCCCAGTCGATAGTGTATTCCTGGCTCGTCAGGGAGTTTTTCTACACTTTCTTCTAGCAGGCCGATGGCTTTTAAAAAGGTATTTTTTTTGTAATAAATCCACCCCAGTGTATCTGCGATACCTGGATCGTGAGGTGCTTTTTCCCTGGCTTTTTGTGCCAAAGAGAGTGCCATATCAATATTCCCGCCGTGTTCTGCGTAGAGCCAGGCCAAGTTATTTGCTGCCGGGACATAAGCGGGATCGATTTTAAGCACGGCTTCATATTCTTTTTTTGCCTTCTCATATTCAGAACGTTCTTGATAGATGAGTCCAAGAAGAATGTAGGTTTCTCCTCTTTTTGGTGAGGCCGTTTTGACTTCTTCGAGAGCTGTAATGGCTTCCTCGTAACGTTCTTGCCGGGCGTATAAATTCCCAAGTTCCATGCGCGCAGAAAGCAGGGTCGGATCGATTTCAAGGGCTTTGATATAACGCGTTTCGGCCTTTGAAAAATCTTTTCTCTCGGTGTGAATTTGTGCAATCATTTGATGAATCGGCGCAGGGTTTAGGCTCCGGGTGAGTTGTGTTTTAGTTCGTGATAATGCTTTTTTGACCTTCCCCTGTTTTAAAAGGAGGGAGACTATTTTTGCCAATGCGGTGTTTTGCTCAGGGTGAATCAAGAGCACTTTTTCATAGGCCTGAATGGATAGGTCGATCATTTCTTTTTTGCGATAGACTTCGCCTAAACGCATTTGTACATCTGAAAAATTGGGTCTGAGTGCTAGCACTTTTTTGTAGATTTTAAGGGCTTTGTCAAAATCTCCTTCTTCAAAGGCAATGTCTCCATTGATGAGTTGTGCGTGTTCATCGTCTGGATTGAGCGTCAGGGCTGTCGCTGTTTCCTTGGCCGCGAGCATCGTGTCTCCTTCGGCTAGATTCATTCCGGCAAGTGCTGTTCTGGCTTCTACAAGTTTTGGCGCGATTCTGATGGCTTCCGAGAGCGCTACTTTTGCCTTTTGATCATTACCTTGTGCAAGGTAGGCAACGCCGAGGTAATAGTGGCCGATTGCCATCCCCGGTTCAGTCGTGACCGCTTTTCTTAAAATATCAACGGCCTCGTCTATCCTGTTTTGTGTGGAGAACCATCTACCTCTCAGTGCCATCGTTTCTGCATCTCTTGGGTGTTTTTTTAGAATTTGAGTGAGATAGCGATCAATTTCCTCTAACTTGTTTGTTTTAAAAAATAAAATAATCAGTTTTTTCTTTGCAATGATTGCATCTTCGTCAATTTTGAGCGCGTGTTTGTATTGCTCGATGGCTAAATCTTCTTTATCAGAAGATAAATAAAGATCCCCGAGGGCGATCCAAGCACTGCTGTTTTTTGGCCCCATTTCTGTGGCAGCGCGCAAGATTTTTTCTGCGTCTTCTTTTTGATCTTTTTCCGCATAAAACGATGCGAGATTAAGCCGAATTTCTATGTTTTCGGGGTCCATTTCAATTGATTTAGATAAGAGCTTTTTGGCTTGTTGGTCGTCATGGGTGCTTTGATAGAAATTAGCCAGGGCCAGATGGGCATCTATCGAATTTTCGTCAATCTCCAATGCATGTTTATAAGACGCTTCTGCAGATGCCATATCCTTATTTAATTGATAAAAAAGCGCTAAATTAAGGTGTAGGTTGATCTGCTTTGGCTTAAGATCGATGGCCTGTTTCATTATTCTGATGGCTTGAGGAAATTCCTCTTCTCCTGCGTATGCATTGCCCAGCAAGAGATAACCTTCTAAGTTGTCGGGTTCTTTTTCAATAACGTGCATGCCCTTCTTACGGGCTTCTTTGAATGCATTTGATATCAGGTAGAGCATCCCGGCTTTGAGATGTGCATCGACATTGTTTGCATCTAAGCGAATGCTTTCATCCAAAAGTTGAAAGGCTTTTTTAAGCTCAGAAACCTCTCCTCTTTTTAAATAAACCAGCGCAAGCTTGTATTTATAGCTCGCATTTTCTGGGTCAATTTGGATTGCATTTTTGTACTCAATAATAGCTTCCCCGTACTGTTGATTCTCAAAATAAAGCTCAGCCCGTTCAAGGTATTCTGCTTTTTTGGCCTCTGGAGATGTGCATGCAGCGAGAAGTGTAAGAAGGGCAAATATGCCGATTCTATTTACAAAATACATCATTATTCCCCTAGGTTAAGAAAAGGTATTTGTTGGCAAGGCCTTAAGCCGCGTTCCCTCTTAACAGTAAGGTATACATGGGTCTTTTAATCTGTCAAGTTTCAGTGGGTGACCTTAATTTCTGACTGTCTTGGAGGATGAAGTGACGAAAAACTTGACAGCCCTTAAGTGAGGGGGGGGATAAATTGTATTTTTTAAATTATTGTTTTTAATCGTTTTTTTTAAAAAAAGATCGAAATTCTTTTTTTTCGAAAGACGGAATTTTTTACAGTTTCTAGGTTTTCATTCGTCTTCTTGGACGTGTTTTGAAAAAGTCAGATTATTCACATTATGAAATAATCTATTATAATCAAGGGTATGTGGGTGAATTCTTTATCCAAATGTGACTGTCTAAGTTTATGGCATATATCTTGTATTCGACAAGGATCGATAAGTTAGAGATGGTATTTGGTCTTAATTTAACGAAGACAGGAAAAGGAGTTCTCAAATATGAAAAAAATTACACTACTTGCGGTAATGTTGCTTGCTGTTGTTTTTTCAGCAGTGCCTGCGAAAGCGCATATTGTGGGTATCGGCTGGTCATTTAATGGCGATGGTAGTCTCAGCTTTGACGCACTGCAATGGCATGGCGCACAAAATCCCACCGTGCCGGGTGTCCCAATTAGTTCAAACGGCGCCTTGATCTTTGATGGGGTCTCGTACAACTTCACGACAGTCACAAATAATACAGGCAGCATGAGCGGATTGGATGGTGCTTTAACCAATCCAACGTACTCCACTTTTGATGCTGGGACGGGGGTCTTGACTGCGACGAGACCAAATGTAAACGACTGGTTGACTGTCACAATTCCGAGTTCGGCTGTGTCGCCTGGAGCGCATACTCTAACAGCCTTAGGTTGTGGTAGTGGTTGGTGCCTTACGCATTGGACCTTAAGTGGTGGTATCCAGACCATTGGTATTGTTGTCCCTCCCACGGGTGCACCTGTTCCAGAGCCAGGAACGATCGTACTGATGGGAAGTGGTTTGGTTGGCCTTGCCTTCTGGGGACGTAAAAAAAGTATTGCTGCAAAAAGCTAAGATCTAAACATCCTTAAAATTCTTAAGCCGCTCCTTGGGATATTCCTGACGAGCGGCTTTTTTTTATTTATACACGATTTTTTCTTTTTCAAAACGCTCGATCACACGTTTTTGAATAATGGGGCCTAAGGGTTGTCCCCAAATCTGACCGGCTTGCATGACCTCTTGTGTGATCATCGGCATGACGAAAAGAAATTTTTTTCCGACGGGGGTTTTGTAGAAGCGGATGAGTTCAGATAAGTCGCTTGAATCCAGATGTTTTTGGTAAATGGGGTAACTCATTTTATTTAAGGCTTTTTCATCTACAAGTCCTTTTTTAATGACTGCATCCACTTCTTCTTGAAGAATTTCGAAGGCCCTTGCATCAATATCAGGTTTAGATTGTTTCAGTGCAACCGACATCCGTTGCACAAAAAAACTAGAAAAAACATCCCCCATTTTTGATGCACGCGTGATGCTTAGGATCTCATCAATAAGTGCTTTTTTTTTAGCCGTCAGCTCATCCGCAAATGAAATGCTCGTCAAAGACAGTAGTAATAAGCTTGTAAAAGTTAAAATCGTTTGCATTCTCATGTTCTTCATTATCGTCCTTTCATGTCGGTATTTTTTGCCCACTTTTGAGCCTGTATTTTAATCGCTCCAGTCTTATATTTTTGATAGAGACGCAAGCCTATCATTTTTTTCAAATTTAAAATATAAATCCTTATTCCCTCGGCCTTCCCTTGTCCTTCCGTGTTACGAATTCCGAAAACTGTTTTCAAAAATGAAAAATAGAGGCCTTTGTTTTTAAGAGAACTCTAATAAAGTATTGAAAATAAAGAATATTTATTTTGGTATGTTTTTTGCTTATAAAACATAAAATAAACTGCTTTGAAGTGAAGAATCTTCCCTCCCCCCTCTTTTGGGGGGATTGTTTTCTTTAAAGCATCGCAGTAGGCTTAAATTATGGCTATTTAGTTATTTAATAAGTAAATTAGTAGTCTTAGGAGGAAGAAGATGGGCGTAAAAAGATCCATTAAAATGATCGGTTTTTCGGGCTTGGTCTTATTTTTGATGGTTTCTCAGTCAAGGGCGATGGGTTTATCCGATTTTTTCGAAGCGGGCAGCGCCTATCTCACTCATATTGTCGCCCATGAAACGGGGCATAATGCAATGGCAAATATGGCAGGCGGGAGAGATGTGCAAATGGATTTCTTTCAGCAAAAAAATGGGAGTTTTTTTGCGGGAGTGACTTCAGTCGGAGAGATTGATCGCGAATCGGTTTTACCTTTCAGGGCAGCAGGACTTGTCGCTTCAAATTACACCTTTGATTTGGCTTTATCGAGTTATCGTGCGCAACCTTCGACCTACAACAAGTCGCTTCTTTTTTTCTCTGGAACAGATTTTCTCTGGTATTCCGTTTGGTCTTTTTATATTAAGGGAAGTCGTGATCCTGGCTACGACCCCGTTGGCATCTCGCAAGAAACAGGACTCTCTAGTGAGACCATTGTAAGTGCTGCTCTGGTTCAAACGGCTTTGAATGCTTTTCGCATCTACTCAGGCCACGACGGCTACATGCCTTACATCTCCGTTGAGAATGAACGAATGAATATGGGAGTGCGTGTAAGGTTTTAGGGTGTATTTGTGTCTTGTATTTTTATGGATAAGCCAAGGCGTATTTGATACCTTATGAGATTATGCGAGCTCGCATCCTTCCTTTTGCAGTCTACATGGCTTTTATTGCCATTCAGTCTGTGCTTTTTCCAGATGAAACGCCCCTTTGGTTGTACCTGATTCAAATCAGTTTTGTTTCTGCGCTGCTGATTTTTTACCGACAAGACTATCTCGAACTGAAAAATAAGTGCGTTGCCAATTTTGGGGAGGGGCTTCTTGCCGTCGGAGTGGGGATCTTGGTTTATTTTGCATGGGTACGCATGGATTTTCCTTGGGCGCTGCAAGGGGAGTTGGGAGAAGGGTATAAACCTTTTCAAGTGGGCGGAGGACTGGGCATTTTTTATGCGGGAATCCGTTTGTTTGGTGCCTCTATTGTCGTGCCCCTGATGGAGGAAATTTTTTGGCGTTCATTTATCTTACGGTATATTATTTCGCCCGATTTCCTTTCGGTTAAGTTAGGAGAATTCACACGTCTTTCTTTTTTGATTACAGTTGTTTTATTTGGGGTGGAGCATAATCTGTGGTTGGCAGGCATGATGGCAGGTGTGGCTTATAATCTATTGATGTATCGTACGCGCCGCCTATGGCCTTGTGTCATTGCACATGCAGTGACGAATCTAATGCTCGGAGCACATGTTTTGCTGACGGGTCAATGGTACTGGTGGTAGGGTCTCGTTTCTTGACAATTGCACACGATTTGGTACCTTCTTCTTTGGGCTATAGCGTGTGTGCTGGAAACGCTTTAAATCCTTTCAGCGTTTTACGCTTCTTTAAGTGGGGAATTGAAAGTGCAGGGTCTTGAAAGTGAAAAATCGGTTTTCATATAGAGGGGACACGATGTTTGATGAAAAATTAAATCTTAAAGAGAGTCTATTGATTTTTTTCATCGTCTCTTTTGTTTTGCTTCTGTCCATCCCTGTTGCAAAAGCAGACGGTCTTGCAGTGGAGGAAGCCAAAAGAACAGCAACAGCTCCACCTTTAGGTGCTGTACCGCCACCCTTAGTAGAGGCAGAAGGGGATCTTTTTTTACCGCCAGAGCCTGAAGAAGTTGTTGCTGAAATTCCTGAGCCGCCCAAAGAAGATTTATGGCCGCTGGTTTCGCAAGGAATGATTATTCGCAAACTGGGTCATACCGGTATTATTACGGCTTCCGAAGATGAAAAGCAGATGTTAGCCCAGGGAGATCTTATTTATTTAGCGACCCATGATGAACCTTTTTTTCCTGATCAGGAGTGGGTTGTCTTTGAGACGATTAAAGATGTGATTCATCCTAAAACCCAGACTCCGATGGGAGAACTGGTTCACGTCTTGGGTTTGGTCAAGGTCATTGACGTTGCTGAAGATGTTGCCACAGCTAGAATCACACGTTCCCATGCCCCTATGAAAATAGGAAATCCCATTACTTTTATAGAATCCTTCATCCCTCTGAGTACCGAAAAAGGTCTCCCGCCAGAAAAAGGAAGCGAGGCTTTTGTCATTGAAGTAAAGGATGCTCGGATGAATAATGCCCAACACGACGTTGTCTACATTGACCGTGGCAAGAAGGCCGGTATCGCTCGGGGAGACCGTTTTGTCATTGTACATGAGGGAAAACGGAAGTCTTTTTCGGAAACGGTCTTAGAAGACAAAACTTTGCCTTATCGAAAAGTCGGGATAATGGTCGTTTTAGCGACACAAGCCGATACGGCAACGGCCAAAATCATTCAAAGTATTGAGCCCATCGCAAAGGGGGACACCGTACTCTTTGATTCTTCTGAAGAATAGTCGGTATTTTTGAGTCCATCTATTTGATTTTTCCACCCATTTTGGGGTTTGTTTAGATCTGGGGGGGAAATCCAACGATAGAAGTAAGTCGGTAAGCGTTTTGCTCCAGCTCCTTCCTTCCGATATTATCGCAGCTACCCGGTCACTGCCCCGAGTACTGACGTCAGACCTCACAGGGAGAGATTCCTTGAATTTCTCCATTCTTTGTTATATAAAAATGCTTGAGAAGGTGCCAAAATATTGATTGCTAACCTCAGCAATTTAAAAGGTCTCACTCAATCCAATAAAATAAAGTCATTTCCTAGATCAAGCCATTTAATTTAGCAATGAGTCGAAGAGGAAGCATCATTTCGGTAAGGGCGAATCGGATGGAGTCATCCTACATTTGTGTGAACTACCGATACGGTCGCAGCAGTATAAAAATCACCCATTCGTAGTCACCCTTGATTTAAGGAGATCTTGATATGTGCTTGACGATGAGATTCACAAAAATTTTTGGAGGAGCCGCGACAATCGTTGGTCTCCTGATTTTGCCGGGTTGTTCGACTGCACCGATCAAACCCGAGTCCATGCCGCGTGGAGATTATGAATACACGAAACAATACCTCTCCTGGAAGATCCAGAAAGAAATGAAAAAATACGATGTCAAAGGTCTCAGCATCGCCCTGGTAGATGACCAAAAGATCATCTGGGCAGAGGGTTTTGGCTTCGCGGATGTGGAGAATAAAATTGCCACAATGCCGAAGACGGTCTACCGCGTCGGTTCTATTTCCAAGCTCTTTACGGTGACTGCTGCGATGCAGCTTGCGGAACAAGGGCAGATCGATATTGACCAGCCGCTAAAGACCTACCTCCCTCAATTTTCAATGAAGAACCGCTTTTCAGATACTGGCGTCATCACCCCACGCTCCATCATGACTCACCATTCAGGCATCCCGGCCAACCGGACGAAAGGGATGTGGGCTCACGATTCGCCTCCATTCACGCAACTGGTCAGGGAAATCCGGGAGGAACATGTGGCCTATCCTCCGAATCTCATTTTCAGTTACTCCAATCTCGCGATGACACTTTTAGGCCACATGGTTGAAGAAGTCAGCGGCAGAGATTTTGCCTCCTATATGGATGACAATCTTCTTCGGCCCATGGGCATGAAGCAGTCATCTTTCGTCCTTAGACCGGAGATCGAAGAACTGTTGGCCAAGAGCTACTCCGATGACAAACTAATCGCGCCCCCATCCCTGAGGGATCTTCCAGCGGGTGCCCTCTATGCAAATGTGTTGGACCTCAGCCGTTTCGTCCAGATGGTGTTCGCCGATGGCAGATCGACTGAACGACAAATCTTGAAGCCGGAAACCCTGCATGAGATGATACGTCCCCAAAATACGGATGTGGTCTTGGATATGGATTTCAGAATCGGGCTGGGTTGGTTTCTTGTGGATTACGGCATCCAAAATGCTGGCCCCGTGGCTTCACATGGGGGAGGTCTTCCTTGTTTCTTGAGTCAGTTAGCCACCTTACCCAAACACAAGTTGGGTGTCGTGGTGCTCACCAACTCTTGTACTGGAGGACACATGGCCCATGATGTTGCCATGACAGCTTTGAAGCAGGCCTTGGAAGCAAAAACCGGGATGACACAGCCGGAACCAAAGCAAGTCCCGCGTACTCCAAAACCACAAGTTGTGAACTTGCCAGTGGAATCTTTAAAAACCTATGAGGGACGCTATACGACAAATATAGGGCCTGCTTCGATTTCATCAAGAAACGGCGCTCTGAGTGCCGAGGCCATGGGAAAGACATTCCGCCTTGTGCCACAGCCCGATGGGCAATTTGGCGTAAAGTACAAGCTTTTCGGATTGATCCCAATAAAAAGCATACTCGGTACAAACTTGGATGATGTTTCACTCTCCTTCACGCCCATCGCAGGTCGTGAAGTTGTCGTGTTGCACAATAAAAATAAAAACCACCTTTTGGGGGAAAAAGTCAAAACAGGACCGATCCCTAAGGCCTGGATAAAACGGATCGGGGCATACCAAGTCAACAATCCAGATGACGCTGTTCAATTCAAAGAGATCACTCTCAAAGATGAAGAGGGTGTACTGACTCTGAACTACAGGTCGAAAATGATTGGATTTCAAGCGCATGAAGTAAGTCTTGAGCTTACTCCGATATCCGATACCGAAGCGGTTATTATGGGTCTGGGTACCGGAAAAGGTGAAAGCATTTACGTCATTCAGGCGGATGGCAAGGAAAGGTTGCTCCACTCGGGATTTGAGGCGAGACGGATATCAAAAGAGTAGTCAGAAGGTTTTTACGCGTAGCTTGTAGGACTGTTTTGATTTGTTTCTTTTTTTATGATGCGTGATGCGCACTATGCTATAATTTGTGCGTGATCAAGTCGTTCAAGCACAAGGGACTACGTAATTTCTACGAAACAGGGAGTACGGCTGGCATTCAGCCAGTTCATAAAAAGCGACTTCGGTTACAACTCGCTGCTTTAAACACAGCGGCGACAATTAACGACATGGACGTTCCTGGGTTCAGACTCCACCCCCTAAAAGGAGAACGGAAAGGGTGTTGGTCCATTACAATCAGTGGGAACTGGCGTGCAACATTTGAGTTCCGAGAAGGGAATGCCTACATTTTAAATTATGAGGATTATCACTGATGGGCATGTACAATCCGCCGCATCCCGGCGAGTTTATTCGAGAGATCTATATCACACCGTCTAAGATGAGCGTCCGAAAGGTTGCAATCAGTCTAGGGGTTTCACCTTCCACATTGAATCGGCTATTGAACTGTGAGAGCAATATCTCCCCTGAGATGGCTTTACGCTTATCTAAAGGCCTAGGGCGTTCTCCAGAGAGCTGGCTGGGCATGCAAGATCAATATGACCTCTGGCATGCACGGAAGCGGGTCGATTTAAAAGCGGTTAAAAAGCTAGACGTATCGGTCGCATGACCCCAAAGACCGGGTTCATAAACCTAATTTATTTTTCATGCAAAACGTCCATCCAGCGGAGCGCTTCTGCATCGCTGACTTTCCCCGCATAGTGGTCCATTTAGAAAAATCTATAGGATTCTGGAAAGTTCTGAGAGATCGGAAAGCACGTAGTCTGTTTGTATTTCCTCTGTGGGGAGTGGCAGATGATCGGCATTGATCCAGGCCGTTGCCATACCGATTTTTTTTGCACCTTTGATGTCGTGTGTCCAGGAATCGCCCACAAAGAGAATTTCTTCGTGAGGGATTTTGAGACGATCGCTGGCGGCTAAAAACACCTCTTTTCTGGGTTTTCTCAAACCCACTTCGGCAGAAATCACAATCGTTTCAAAGAAATCCGTGATGCCGTCTCGAGCCAGAACGTTTTGTACGGTCTTCACATCATCAAAATTTGAAACGACGGCCATACGGTAGTTCGCTTTGAGTTTGACGAGCAGTTCTTTATGGCGTGGCAAAAGCTCCAAACATTGTCCGACTTTTTCAAGATGGATATCCATTAACAAACGATGGATTTCTGTCCTGCGTGGCCCTAAATCCGCATCCAGTCGATCTAAAAAACGATCAAAACGCACTGAAGAATGAAACTCTTTGCCCGTTTCATTCTTTTCCTGCTCAATCTCTGTGCTGGTGATCATAAAATCCTTATAAAATTTTTCAAAAGAGATCTGACCTCGGTCAAATTCTCTGAAACAGGCGTAGGTGAGTGGGGTAGTGGATTCGACCTGCATCCCGTCCACCGAGATAATCGGTAAGCGGTCGAGCCGATATTGCATGAGGGTGCCACAAAGATCAAAAAATACGGCCTGATATTTTTTCATGTTTTACTTTGCCTTAGTTATACTAAAGTTATGTTTTTGCAGAATTTTTACGTTTCTTTGCAACCCGACCCGTTTACTGCGAAGTAGGGGAGTGCCGCGAAATTGTTTTTTGAAGCTGGCATTGTCGGGGATTGCTGCAAGAGCCTCCAGGGAAAGTGTCGGCCCTGTGCCTTTCTCAATGGCGAAACCTGGTTCATCGCTCTGTTTGTTTTGCCCATTGAAGGGGCAGACTTGCTGACAGAGATCACAGCCAAAGAGCCATCCTTCCATTTTTGAAACAAAGCTGTCTGGGATTTCTCCTTTGTTTTCAATCGTGAGATAAGAAATACAGCGGCGCGCATCCAATTGATAAGGAGAAGTCAAAGCATCGGTCGGGCAAATATCGATACAACGGGTACAGGTGCCACATTGTCCTGTGGCGGGGGTGTCTTCTATGAGCTTCATATCGGTTACGACTTCTGCAAGGAAAACCCAGGAGCCAAATTCAGGCGTAATCAGGTTTGTATTTTTTCCGATAAACCCCAGTCCGGCCCGTTGTGCAAAAGCGCGTTCTAAGAGGGGGCCGTGGTCGACGTAGCCTTTCCAGCAATGCCCACCCCGTACTGTAATCGCTTCAATCAGTTTTTCGAGTTTGTGCTCAATGATGGTGTGATAGTCTTCTCCCCAGGCGTAAGTGGCGATTTTGCCCTGAGCGCCTGGGTTTTCTTCTTCTGTCTCAGGTCTTTCCTGATAGTAGTTGAGTGCGAGGGCAATGACGGATTGTGCTTCAGGAAAACGGCGTTTGGGTTCAAAACGTATTTCAGGAGATTTTTTAAGATAGGCCATGTCTGCGGCATAACCCGCTTCAAGCCATTTTAATAAATGTGTGCCCGCGCTCGAAACGGGGTCTGCAGAAGTGATCCCGACCGCATGAAAGCCCAAGTCAAGCGCGATTGTTTTTATTTCTTGTGTTAGGGCGTCTGGGTTCTGTGTCTTGTTAGCCTCCGCTTGGTTCAACGCTCTGTACGTCGTCTTGTTGAAACAGTCCCTTTGCAGCGCCAGCCACTGCCTTTAGTGATGTTGATTTGTTCTGCCATTTTTTTGGGAGCGATTTTTTCAGGTGTAAAGTGGATGAGCACATAGTCTCTCCGATTAAAAGCTTCGACATCCAGTATGCCTTCAAGTTGTTTGAGACCTGCGGTAATTTCTTCAGGGTGTCGGCTGCAAAAAGGGCCACTCAGGTCAATAACGACTTGTTTGGTTCCCTCTGGAAAGGTGGGTTTGGCTTCTTTTTTTATGGTGTGATGACCGTGCCCCCCCTCTTCCTTTTTCTTTGGGTGATCCATGTGTTTTTCTTCACTCATTTTGTGTTCATCCGCATGATGGTCGTTTCCATGCTCCCCACTTGCCCAGACAAAGGGGCTGACAAATACAAATAATGTAATAAAAAGAAACGCATTCACAATGTTTCTTAACAGCTTCATTGAAAAAAATCCTCCTTAACGCTTTGTTGTGTGGACACTATTATCGTAAAGAGGGCTTGGTTTTTCAAGGGTTCTTTAAGCCTTGTGAGTGAAAAGTTCCGAGAATGCTTCTTACTCGGTGGGCAGAGGTGCAGTATAGACGGCTGCGTCGGGATGAAAAGCCGCCCATGCAAACCAATAAGCAATGATGGTAGGGATTTCTTTGCCCTTGCTGTCAAAGACCTGGGTCGTGCGATATTTGGGTTCATAAACGATTTTGATCGTTTCCTTGCCTATGGTGTCGGTAAAGGAACGTGGGGCATTTCTGAGTTCTAAAAATGAATAGCCTTTGCTTTGGCCCGAAAGTGTGACACCCAGGACCCAGGATTTTGTCGGGTAACGCTCGTCCACTTTTCCCACAGGGAACATCAGTAAGTCGTTTCCTGAATAAGCCGTGTAGGGGTCGCGGAAATAATTACGTGTATAGCCTGTGTCCGTCGATAAAACACGGGTAAGCGGATGTTTTTTTCGCCAGCCTTCCCAAGTGGTGTGGCTAAGGGGGATCATTTTGATCCGGGTTCCAGTCCGTTTTCCCGTGACGGCTTCTTGTTTAATTTGAGACCAAAGACTTTCTGTTTGATGGTCATACATCAGCACATCACTTTTGTAGAGCAGACCGGAAACACCAAAGGTATGGTGTTTCCCTTCAATATGTGGATCAAAAGCCATTCCCGTACCACAAAGCGGACAATAGGAGACCAAGACTTTTTTCCCACCCACGGTGTCATTGACGATTTCGTGCCAGTTCATGATTTTAATGGGATAGGCCTTGGCTTCGCCATTGATAAAAAGCCCCAATACACGGTCATCTTTTTTGACAAAATCTGCTTCTTCTGCCGAAACAAACTTCGGGTTGCTGAGCGCAGGAATGCCATCTTTGGGTGGCCCTCCTGATAAAATTTCGTCGGTTGGGATGTTGTGTTTTGTCATATCAAAACCGCTTAAAAAGGGAATGAGGATCAAAAGATGCAAAAAACGGTATCGTTTCATTTTTATTTCTCCGACAGGTGCTTAGGGTGTGTGGACACAGCCTAACAAATAAGAATTTTTCTCTCTGTAGTCCTGCATACAATGAATAAAGTGGACTGTTGCCAAACAGACGGAGATCAATTTATTATAGCCGGATGGCAATTTCAATAGATTATCTTTGGAAGAAGCTTGCTGAGCTTCAAGAAAACCTCCCTTTCTTAGGCGATTTCTTTATCGATTTCCCCGAAGCCGAGATTTATTTGGTGGGTGGGGCGGTGAGAGATTTGCTCTGGCAGCGTGAAACCAAAGACTATGATTTTTTGATTCGAGGGGTCTCCGCCAAAAAATTGGGTGATTTTTTGCGTCAACATGGAAAAGTTTCTTGGGTGGGGAAAAACTTTGGGGTCTATAAATTTATTCCCCACCTGAAGCCCTTTGCTGAAGCCATTGATATTGCACTTCCAAGAACAGAATCCTCTTTTTCTCAAGGCGGAGGCTATCGCGATTTTGAAATTGTTTCAGATCCTGAATTACCCGTGGAAGAAGATCTCAAAAGACGCGATTTCACCATCAATGCCATGGCCGCAGACTTAAAACAGAAAAATCTCATTGATCCGTTTGAAGGCTTAAAGGATCTTGAGGCAGGATTGATCCGAACAGTAGGCGATCCTGGGCTGCGTTTTTCTGAGGACAGTTCTCGTCTCTTGCGTGGGCTTCGTTTTGTCTCTCAATTTGATTTCAGCTTCGAGAAAGAAACCTGGGCAACCTTAAAACAGCTTATTTTCGGATTGAGCGCTCTGAGAGAAGACGGTACCCCCGTTGTTCCACGTGAAACCATTGCAAAGGAATTTATCAAAGCAATGGTACTCCATCCGGTACGGGCCTTTGACTTATGGGATGAAAGCGGGGCCTTTGCAGTACTGATTCCTGAATTACTGGCGATGAAAAATTGCCCTCAGCCGGAAAATCATCACTCCGAGGGCGATGTCTGGATACACACACGCCTTGCGCTTTCACAGCTCTTAAGTCTTGAATTTAAAGCAGAATTTGAACAGCCGCTTAATGCTGAAATCGTATTGGCCGTGCTTTTTCACGATATTGCAAAACCACTGACCATTCAGACGCCAGAAAAAGACGGGACGGATCGCATTCGTTTTCATCAACACGATACGCTTGGCGCCAAAATGACACGCAAAATTGTGAATCGTCTTAAATTGTCTTCATATCCAAAAGAGAGCCAATATTATGTGAATGAAGACGGTTTGGCTTGGCTGGTTGAAAAACATTTGATTCTGGTACAAGGCCAGATCGAGCAAATGCGTGCCGCCACGATTGAACGTCACTTTTTAAGCCCCAATCGCCCCGGAGCAACGCTTTTACAACTCATTTACTGTGATGGCATGGCCACGGTTCCGAAAAATCCGAAAAATCATCAACTGCATTATTGGGCAATGAAGGATAGAATTTTAAAAATTGAAGCCTTGGCCCTAGAACAAGCCAAAATTCCCGCACCACTGTTAGGCGGACGAGAGGTGATGACGGTCGCCAATATTACATCGGGCCGAGCGGTGGGGCAATATCTGGCGCTGATCCGTGAGGAACAACTGAATGGCAGAATTTCAAGCACTCAAGAAGCCATAATATTTCTTAAAAAACAGATTAAAAACAATGTATTGTAGCAATATAAAAAAGTAAAACTTTAGATTTCATCTCTGATCTGCTCCACTTGTGTTTGCCTGTTTCACATTGACAAGTTCCAGGGCCGATGTTAGTATCCAGCCCCATAAATTATGGATAAGCTCCCCTCATATAAAGAGAGTCTGAACCTGCCTCAGACTGATTTTCCCATGCGGGCACAACTCGCACAGCGGGAAGTCACACAGCTTGAAAACTGGGAATCCGTCCGTCTTTACGACGAAATTCAAAAACGACATGCGAGCCATCCCCCTTATATCCTGCACGATGGGCCACCTTATGCAAATGGGCATATTCATATTGGTCATGCGCTCAATAAAATTTTAAAAGACATCATCATCAAATCCAAGTCTATGTCTGGTTTCCGAACGCCTTACGTGCCGGGTTGGGATTGCCACGGTTTGCCCATCGAACATCAGGTACTCAAGAAATTGGGATCGAAAAAACGGGGGATGTCCAAGATCGAGATCCGGCAGAAATGCCGCGAATCTGCCCTGCATTTTGTAAACATTCAAAAAGAAGAGTTTAAACGCCTGGGTGTTTTTGCCGATTGGGAAAATCCTTATTTGACACTCACACCCGATTACGAAGCGGCGATTGTACGGGAGTTTGCAAAAGTTTTTGCCGCCGGAGGCGTCTATAAAGGGAAAAAACCGGTTCTGTGGTGTTCTTCTGATGAGACGGCACTTGCCGAAGCTGAAGTAGAATATGCAGATAAAACCTCACCTTCGATTTATGTGAAATTCAAAATTAAAGATGCCCTCGGACGTTTATCTGAAGCCGATGCGGCCGATACGTCTTTTGTCATTTGGACGACAACCCCTTGGACGCTTGTCGCGAATAAAGCCATTTCACTGAACCCACGTCTCAAATATTGTTTGATCAAAACACCAACAGGGAAAGTGATTCTTGCTGAAGATCTTGTGGATGTCTCAATGAAGGCCTTTGGTTTTTCAGCCGGTTCTTTTGAAGTCACCGATCAGCATTGGCTCGGAGAAGCACTCGAAGGCATGATCGCCCAACATCCTTTTTTGGATCAAGCGTCCCCCATTATTTTGGGTGAGCATGTGACCCTGGAGCAGGGGACAGGCTGTGTGCACACCGCACCCGGTCACGGACAGGAAGATTATGAAGTCGGACTACGCTACAACTTAGACGTTTATGCCCCTGTTAACCATTACGGAAAATTTACAGAAGAAGCTGGAGCCTTTGCAGGTTTAAAGGTTGTTGATGCCAATAAAAAAATTATTGAGACCTTAAAAGATAAAAACGCATTATTAAGTGCGGGTGAAATCTCTCATTCCTATCCCCACTGTTGGCGCTGTAAAAAACCCGTCATTTTTCGGGCGACCGAACAATGGTTTATTTCAATGGCAAAAAATGACCTTCGTACACGCGCGCTCAAGAGTATTTCTAAAGACGTGAAGTGGATTCCCAAGTGGGGGCAAGATCGCATTGAGGGCATGGTCACCAATCGCCCTGATTGGTGTATTTCGCGTCAACGGGTCTGGGGGGTGCCGATTGTCGCCTTTGGCTGTTTAGGATGTCACAAACCCTTTAGTTCTGAGACCATCATCAAACACGTGGCGGATTTGATGGAAACGACCGGGGAGGGCAGTGACCTCTGGTTTTCCAAATCGGCCGATGCACTTTTGCCCGAAGGCACGGTCTGTCCCGAATGTGGTGGAACAAGCTTTCAGCAGGAACAAGATATTCTGGATGTCTGGTTTGAATCCGGTGTCAGTCACGCGGCAGTGCTCAAAGCCCGTGACAACCTTTCCTGGCCTGCGGATCTTTATTTGGAAGGTTCTGACCAGCATCGGGGCTGGTTCCACAGCACGATGTTGGCAAGCTTGATGACCGATGACTGCGTGCCTTATAAAGCCGTGCTTACCCATGGTTTTGTAATGGACGGCGCGGGCAAAAAAATGTCCAAATCTTTGGGGAATGTCATAGCACCTCAGGAAATCATCAAACAAAATGGCGCCGATATCTTGCGTCTTTGGGTGGCCGCCACTGATTTCAGCGGAGACATGCGGATTTCGCCCGACATCCTCAAACAAGTGGCCGAAGCGTATCGTAAAATTAGAAACACTTGTCGTTTTTTATTGGGCAATCTACATGATTTTTCGGTCGAGGAAAGTCTCTACAAAATAAAGGCCGAGGATTTTCAAGAGATTGACTTATGGGCCTTAGACAAACTGCATTTGCTGAATGAAAAGGTCCAAGGGGCTTATGACGAATCTACATTTCATGTGGTTTTTCACGCCATCAATAATTTTTGTGCCGTAGATCTTTCTGCTTTTTATCTCGATATACTAAAAGACCGTCTCTATGCTTCGGCCAAAGATGCACCGGGGCGACGCATTGCCCAGTCGGTGATGCAAGAAATTTTGATGACGCTCGTGCGTTTGATGGCTCCGATTCTTTCTTTTACCGCAGAGGAAATCTGGCGAAACCTGCCAAAAGACCTTAAAGTCGATGATTCAGTCCACTTGACCACTTTTCCTAAAATACAAAAAGTAGATCCAAAACGTTTACAGCACTGGGAAGGTCTACTTCAGGTCCGTGAGGCTGTTTCTCTTGTATTGGAAACCGCACGTAAAGAACGGAAAATTGGCAATTCGCTACAAGCCACAGTCAGCCTTGAAGTTAAAGAAGCACTTTATGAAAAACTCCAAAAACATGCGGGGTTTTTAGCCGAATTTTTTATCGTCTCCAAAGTTCACTTGCGTAAATGGAAAGCGGGGAGTCAAACCGATGCCCCAAAAGAGACTGAATGGGTTTTTCAAAACACAGTCGATGCCTTGGGTTTGAGTATTCAGGTCACGGCGGCCTTGGGTGAAAAATGTGCGCGCTGTTGGATTTATCGTGAAGATCTTGGCACACAAAGCGCTTATCCCGCCCTCTGTAAACGCTGTACGGAGGTGGTTATTTCTGAGCATTCTGATGCGTCGTAAAACGCTTTTTCTGGTTTTTATCAGCGGCGGCATTATTATTCTGGATCAAATCACAAAAGTTATCGTTGAAAAACGTTTTGAGCTTTATGAATCCATCGTGGTGCTCGAAGGTTTTTTTTCTCTCACCTATATCTTAAATCCGGGTGCGGCTTTCGGTTTTTTGGCCGATCAAAATCCGACTTTTCGCATGATTTTTTTTCTGAGTGTTTCTGTCATCGCCCTTGTGTTATTGGGTGCTTTTTTTCGAGATACCCCGACAGAAGACACCATGGGGCTCACCGCGATTTCCCTGCTTTTTGGTGGGGCCATCGGCAACCTCATCGACCGCATTCGTTTGGGGGAAGTCATTGATTTTCTCGATTTTTACATCAAGCAACATCACTGGCCCGCCTTTAACGTTGCAGACTCTGCGATTACCATCGGCATTTCACTCCTGATGTTTCACCTTTTTCTTCATAAAGAAAATTCTGAGACAAAATAAGGGCTGAGTTCCTAAAAAAAACAATTCATAACTTAATCAGAGGTTCTTAAATGTCAAAAAAAATGAGCATGACGACAAAAATACTCATTTGGATGGTCGCGGGCCTCGTCCTCGGTAGTCTGATTAACGGATTCGCCACTGAGGTCGTTTTCATTCAAGATTATCTTGTTAATGGATTATTTCATGTTGCGGGTGCAATGTTTATCAGCTCGCTAAAAATGCTTGTTGTTCCCTTGGTTACTTTTTCCTTGATTTGTGGTGTCTGTGGTATCGGTGATATCAATAAACTGGGGCGGGTCGGGGCCAAAGCTTTTGGCCTGTTTATGTTGACCACCGCCTTAGCGATTACACTTGCCATTACGGTTGCGAGTATTGTCGCACCGGGAAAAGGTTTTGATTTAGCGCAAGCCACGCCAACAGAATTTACAGCGAAAGAAGCACCTCCGTTAACACAAGTCATCATTGATTTGATTCCAAGTAATCCAGTCGCGGCTTATGCAGAAGGCAATATGCTACAGATTATTTTCTTCACCATCCTTTTTGCGGTCTGTATCTTGATGATTGGTGAACCGGGAAAATCGATTGCCGAAGGTGCTGAAAAACTAAATCTGGTGATGATGCAAGTTGTAAACGTTGTGATGCAAATCGCGCCATACGGTGTATTTGCTCTTATGGCAAAAACATTTTCATTGCAAGGTTTAGGCTTAATTCTCCCGATGCTCAGTTATTTTCTCGTCGTTGCCGTTGTATTGCTCCTGCATGCAACGGGCACACTCATGCTCTTGTTGAAGGTTTTGGGTAAAGTTGATCCTTTCATTTTTATGAAAAAGATGCGGGCCGTACAAATATTTGCTTTCAGCACATCCAGTTCAAACGCGACCATTCCGGTGACCTTACGGGCAGCAGAAGAGCGTTTAGGGGTTGAAAACGCTACGGCGTCTTTTGTTGTTCCCTTTGGTGCAACGATCAATATGGATGGCACAGCCATCATGCAAGGTGTTGCGACGGTCTTTATCGCCAACGTCTATGGGATTGACCTGGGTTTAAGTGGTTACCTCACTGTCATTGGCATGGCTGTTTTAGCATCAATAGGCACTGCAGGTGTGCCAGGGGTGGGCTTAATTATGCTGGCGATGGTTTTCAATCAAGTCGGGCTACCGATAGAGGGTATTGCGTTAATCATGGGGGTGGATTTTACTCGATATGATGCGAACGGCAGTGAATGTGACAGGAGATAGTGTGATCACAACAATTGTTGCCCGTAGTGAAAATTCTATTGATATGACGACCTATAATGACCCCAATGCGGGTTCAATTGAAGACCTACATCTTCCAGACGGGACCTCAGAAAAAGCGTAGAAGTTTTTGGAAGAGCGTTCTTCCTGAAGTCGATAAGATAACTGCCAGTCAAAAATTAAAAGGTTTGAAATGTCATTCGTCAGATTTAGATAGATAACACTGTACGGAAAGCCAAACAATCAGTGGAGGGGTTGAATCCTAGCCGATGCCAAAGATAATTTTTCTCGAAAGTAAAACCAGCGGCGGGAGTATAGTGCTTGCAGAATACTTGAGAACAGAAAGCGACTACCACCAGAGAGGCTATTCGGATGAGCAAGCAGTCCTTTTTTGAAGGTAAGTTTGATGAGGCTGGCACTCCGACAAAAGAACTCATCAAGATACTAGATAGAACATAATAGGCAATAAAATAGAGTAATATACGATCATGGTAATGAATATGCGGAGTAACTTTGCGCGTGCATGACCGTCTTTGTAGCTCTGTTCCCAGAATTGCCATGGGCTGATTTCTTCGCCCAAAATAACTTTTGGCATGACCTGCCACTCAATGGTATCTAGATGAAATCGTCTCTTGGCGGGCAGTCCGAGTGCGACAACGCAGCCAGTGATAGTCAGCAAACCCCTGCTGTATTTGATTTGAGTCTCTCTGCCTTTTCCGATTCGTCCTCCACCATCATCAATGAGAAGATCCTCTCCTGAGAGGCCCAGCCTTTCGCGAGCAATTTGTCCGAAGAGCCTGTTTACAAAAACGATGGGCAATAAAAAAGGGAGTGTAATTGCATATACTTCCCAGGTGTTTATACCCATCCTTAAAATAAGGTAGACAAGAAAACCGAGCCAGCAGAAAAATGCCAATATGGCCTTCAGGTTTCGCAAGCACTGCCTGCGTTTTTTACGGGGCTGTTCCATCCAATAGACGCCATCTTTGTCCCGGATGATTTCATCAGGCAGCACATTCGCATCAAGCGGTAGCGGCGGATCTGCGAAAAAATCCATCGCTTCTTTTGTTGGGGCTTCGGCAACAACAAGTTGCCGGAACTTATAAGAAAGTACCCAATAAACCGGGAAAAATAAGGATATCGCTTTAAATTCTGGACTATTCCACAATACTCTTGGCCCAAATACTGTCACTAAAAAAGTACATAAAAAAAGTCCATAAAATAATCTATCCACAACCCATTGTCTTCGCTTAAAGCGTTGAAAAAAATAAGTTTCGAGTCGCACAAAACAAAGCGCACAATACATTTCATTTTCCCAGGTACTTTTACTGCGACTTTTATATACGAACGTGGTTTTTTCTTCGCAATAGGGGCAAATTTTCCAGGGAAGCTGGCTTTGCTCTAAAATGGAAAAAGGTTTGCCTGTGGGCCTATTTGTCTCCTTTTTTCCTAGAAGGCTTATCGGAACAAAAATTCCCAGAATGGCAACCAGGAAATAGGAGATCAAATTATAGGTCACTCGAAATTGATAACGCGCCTTTAGGCGACTTAGCGTCGAAAAAGCAGCCTTAACCTCCAGATTATAGATATCTGAAAGTTGCTTTCCTGTGAGAGAAAAACGGTATATTTTATTTTGCGCAATGTCGGTTGTCCATACTTGGTTTGCGAAGAATGCAAGGCCACTGAGCTTGGCACCTGAGGGATGTGCTGGAATAAAAGAACTCTCCCAGTTGCTATTGAAGACCTTGATCCGTCCTTTTGACATGTCACCTGAAGCAATCATAAGCCACCAAGTCTCTGGAGTCCCGACGATGTGCATGGGCCAGCGATGTTCTTGAGTTATATCAAGCTTGTGGTGGGCAATTTCATCTGCAAAGGTCTTGGTTTTTGCACTTACGATTTTAATTTGCTTATTATTTGTATCCGCGATATAGAGTTTTTGGTCTTTCAGAAAAATTTGATTTGGAAAGTGTGTGACCCATGCTCTGCTTGCTAGGCGTTTTCCGTCCTTATTCATTTTATAGAGCGTCGACTGCTGGGTATCGGCGATGTAAACGGTATCCTCAGACCGGTCAATGAATAAAGCGAATTTGTCAGGGAATTCGGGTAGGGATTGCGAAAATATCCGACAGTTTCGGCCATAAAAATCACAGCGGTATAAGCCTGAGTCCTCAAGCAGATTTTGTTCTTGAGGTAGGCGAAGTCGTTTAATATTGCGTAGTCCGTTCGAAGGGGTTCTGCTGTGGTAGATTAAGAGATCTCCATTGTTGAAATAGTCAAAATCACCGTGTACGCTGAGTCCTGAGTCTATGAAGGACAGGGTTTCCTTACTTGAGCCATCGGGACGAAGGACGATAAGCTCATCGTTGATCCGAAGGGCGAGGTTGCCAGTAGGCGTCGTGCTAAAGTAGATAGATGATTGCTCTAATAAAGATAAAACTTTTCTCGCCCGCTTACCCAATAAGAGCGGGACAACGACAAGGAGGAGGATGAAGGTGGGTAAAAGGATTTTCTTGGCTACTTTCACTCTCACGCCTCTTTAAAGATCGGCAGAAAAGGGAGTCCACGATTCTCGATCATAAAATACGAATAGAAGTTTAATTTATTATGAGATTGGAGGGATAGAGGGGAAAACCCGGGCGACATAAACAAAGTCTATCTTATGCTTGGAGGCTGTCAAGTCCCTGTACTCTCTAAAAAAAGTCAGTGAATCTCACGTAAAGGGGTTAAGTCTGCTGCTGACTTTCATTGGTGAAAATTTTCTCCTCACTTTATTTCTACCCGTATCCCTCAAAATATCTCATCATTAAAGTTATCAACTTGTAGATGTGGTCAATACAGCTCGAAGCCTTCCTGAAAGGTTAGTTTTTGATATCGCCCCATCTGTGCAAAGTTTCGAGTGGCATTCACTAAACTTTAGATATCTAAGGTTTTTCTCTCTTCACAAACAATTATTTGTGTGGTAATCCCTCCGAAAAACAAGGGGAGTCAGAAATAGAATTTTCTCATAATATGCAAAGAGATGAGATTCTGCATGAAAATATCACGTTACAGCGACAGCCAGATATTGGCGATCTTGAAGCAGGCGGAGGCGGGTACCCCTGTGCCGGAGTTATGCCGAGAGCACGGTATGAGCAACGCAAGCTTCTATAAATGGCGCGCCAAGTTCGGAGGCATGGATGCATCAATGATGTTCCACTGAAGGAATTAGAGGCCGAAAACCGGCGTTTGAAGAAGGTGTATGCCGAGGAACGATTAAAGGCCGAGATCATCCAGGAGACGCTGGCAAAAAAGTGGTGAGGCCGTCTCATCGATGTGAGAGGGCCAAACAAGTCGTTGAGCACCGTACAGTCAGTATCCGGCTGGTCTGCGAGACGTTTGCTATTAGCGAGACGTGCTATCGGTATCAGGCGAAGTTATTCAGTGAGAACGCTGAGATTGCCGATTGGCTGATTCGATTAACGCACAACTTTCCTATAGATGTTTTGACGGTTCCATGCTTTGGTGTAACACATCAATTATGTCAATATGTGTGTCACGGATACGGTAGTAAATCGTATGTTTTCCAG
>JAADHI010000111.1:1029-9183 GCA_013151935.1 Candidatus Manganitrophaceae bacterium | reverse complement strand
CTATTTGTGTTTTTCAACGGGCAGATGTCACTATATGTCTCTCATCGTTATCGGATGTCAGGTCAAACCTGAACAGGGAAAATATGAATACTCACGCTGGCAACACACAAGAGAACAAAAAACAAAGGGTTTCGAATGAGCGTTCTCAAAAGCAGGGCGATGGAAAATTTACGTCTGCGTTCTTGGACAATCGCCCCGAAGCTCTTAGGCAACGAAAAATTCAAGAGGTGGCGAACAATAGTCCCCAAGTTTCGCAGTTAAAAGCCTTACAAAAAATGATGAACAATAAACAAGGGGCTCAATTAGAGGCGATGACTGATCATGCGCCCTCGCAATTGGCCGTTGTGCAAAGGCGGCAGCTCTCAAATCAAGAACGGAATCAACTGGTAGGCTATAAGGAAAGGTTAGTCACACTTAAAGCCCAGTATGAAACCCACAAAACAGCAATGCATGACGCTTTAAGCATTAGGGGGTTATTCAATGATATGTTGGGCTACTTGCACGCTCTGAAATGGGATCATGCCATCGAAGAGATAGACAAACAAGATACCTTCTTTGAAGAGCTTGCGGATTTATCTCGTGGAGCAGGCCACTCGAGTAAAGGATTTGACGCCTTCAAGAAAAAGTTGAATTTCTATGAAAATTCTGGCGGATCTAATCGATTTTTCAATATTTACAAAGATATGGATCGAAAATTGCTCTCTCAGGAACGGAATTTTCCAACTCAATTCACAAAAATGGATGAGATCTATTTTGACAAATATATGGCAAATGGGGGTTCACCCATCACCGTGTATCGAGGCGATGGTCGCGACGTGACCGCGATTTCTTTTAATACGCTTCCCTTCAGCGATATGCCTGCAGGTGGGACAACGGATATCTCTTTTGCAGGCGTCGTCGAACATACACATACCAACACCTTGAAGAATGGCATGGTGTCTACCTCAACCGATTTGGGCACCGGCCTCTTTTTTGCGACGGATGCTCATGAATACGGTGTGGTTTGGGAGTTAAAGCTCGACAATTATATTCACGTCACAAATTTACTAAAGGCGCGCAACCGCAACTTCAAGTACCGCTTCCCGGATCAATATGAAGTCCTGGCACCTGGCGCAATTTCGGCGTCAAAGATTGTTTCAGCCACGCTTTACAAGAAAAATACCATCGTCCGTAAGAGAACATCATAGATCCGCCCAAACTTTATTTTGCCCGTCGCCTGCCCTTTTAAAAAAAATCGCCTCATAAAAGCCCCATGCAAATTTTTCTTGAATAATTAACGTCAAAAAGTTCTATATTTTTCCTATATTTCCTCCACTTCCAATTGAATTTTCTGATGCAGTTATCATGTGATGAACCGGGGGAGCGCTTATCAGAGCATATTCAGTGATGCGGAGAATTTGGTCTTCGGAGCTATGGAAGCGTTGCATGGGCCTGTAGTATAATTCAAAATAATACCATTAAAGAATTTATTTAAAAAGAAGATAGAAAGTCTTGAAAACAAAATTAGTCAACCAAAGATTGGACCCCTTTTAAAACCGAGATCAGTAAAGAAAAAAAACCATCTAGCGTGGCCTGACCTTCTGGCTCACAAAGCCCCCGATTTAAACACCAACAACTTCTCAAGGGTCATGTCTTTCATCGAATAGCCGATGCCTCCCACACCCATCCCGGGATTTTTTTGCGCCACCGAAGGGCATCCAATCTACGCGAAAAGCCGTGTGATCGTTGACCATGACCGCAAGCGCATTTAAACGCCGGGCGGCTTCAAATGCCGTGTCGATTTCCTGGGTGAAGATGGCGGATTGAAAACAAACCTCCGGGCCGTTTGCCCTTTGAATCGCCTCATCCAAAGTGTCATAGGTGTACAGACAAACGACGGGGCCAAAGATTTCATTTTGAGAAACCAAGGCTTCTTCAGGCGGATTAACGAGGACAGTGGGCTGATAACAGCTCTCTGAAATTTTTTCGCCCCCGAGGGTCAACTTTGCGCCGGAGGCAATCGCCTCTTTCACCCACTGATGGATGTTTCACGGGGCAAAATGAGCGGCCCGACTTCGGTCTGATCCTCAAGCTGATTTCCTGTTTTAAGGGTTTTAACGCCTTCCGTAAATTGTTCGATAAATTTTTTAGAGATGCTCTGCTGAATATAAATACGCTGCACAGAAACGCAGACCTGCCCAGCATGATAATAACCGCCTTTAATCAAGGGCGGCAGGCTTGTTGTGATATCCGCCGTTTGATCAAAAATAACGGGCGCGAGTCCGCCATGTTCCAAAGCACAGTTGGCACCCGGCGCAAGCTGCGAACGTAACATCCACCCTATTTTTTCAGAACCGATAAACGTAAGAAAACTGATACGCGAATCAGAGACCAATTTCCCCGTGACTGTGTTATCGCAAAAAATCATCTGACACCAGTCTTTGGGTAAGCCCACTTCGTGTAATAAATTGATAATACTTCTACAAGAAAGCGGCGTGGTTAAAGCCGGTTTAATCAAGACAGGACAGCCCACGGCAATCGCGGGAATCGCTTGATGAATAATTAAATTAAAGGGGTGATTAAAGGCGCTGATCGCCAGAACAACCCCGCGTGGCTGACGGATGGTCATCGCCATGCGGTTTGTCGAGCTTGCCGTAATACCCATTGTGATTTCTTCGCCTTTGAGCGTACAAAGTTCTCGAATGGCGATTTTGATCCCGTCAATGGCGCGCGCGATTTCAATACGGGAGTCCGCAATGGGCTTTCCCCCTTCGGCGGCGGCTTCTTGTGCAAAACGTTCGGCATCAGCTGAGATTTTTTCAGCCAAACGCTCCAAAATTTGAATGCGTTCGTATTTGGGCAATTGTTTTTTATGATCTTGAAAAAGATGGTGCGCCGTTTCTAATTTCATGAAAACAGATTTTTCATCTTCGAAAGGAAGTGTCTCGATGACACTTTGGTCAAAGGGATTTAAGATTTTGATTTCTTCCATTATGTTCTCCTAATTAAAGTCGCCCCCTCCCTAGCCCTCCCCCGTTTCACAGGGGAGGGAACTAAATCTCCCTCCTGTTTTAACGGGGGAGACTTATGGGGGGCGCATTAAGCTGTTGAATCATCACAGTCTCATTCATAACAAGCAGGTTTTTTCTTTCAGTTCTTTAAAAAAAACACGTTCATTTTCCGAATAGTCTATCGGCACTTCGATTAAATGCACGGCAGGTTCATGTAAACATTGAGCAAGTATCTTTTGCAGTTCCCCATTTTTTGTAATGCGATGGCCCTTCGCACCATAACTTTGTGCATAAAGCACAAAATCAGGATTGCCAAAATCCAAACCAAAATCAGCAAAACCACTTCCCGCCTGTTTCCACTTAATCATGCCATAGGCATTATCCCGTAAGACAATCACAACTAGATGTAACTTTAAACGCACAGCCGTTTCCATTTCTTGACTGTTCATCATGAACCCACCGTCCCCACAAATGGCCACGACTTGTGTTTCTGGACACACCAGCTTTGCGCCAATCGCGACCGGAAGCCCTGCCCCCATTGTCGCCAGAGCATTATCCAATAAAACTGTATTGGGATGGTAAGCCTTGTAGTTTCTCGCAAACCAAATTTTATACATCCCATTGTCAAAAGAAAGAATGGCATCCTCTGAAACCGTTTCTCGGATTTCAGCAACAATCTGCTGTGGCGTATTTGGAAAACAGTCTTGATGTTTGGCCTTGTAAATGTGGGTTTCAATTTCGTCTTTGATCCTCCGGAAATAATCAAAATCCCAAAGTGGAGATTTTTTTATTTGTTTTGTCATTTTTTGAATGTTGGTTCTCAAACAACCAATCACTTCATGCTGAGGGAAATAAATGTCATCCATTTGCGCCGGATAAAAACTGACGTGAATCACTTTAAGGCGACCACTTTCATCCATAAAAAAGGGCGGTTTTTCCGTCACATCGTGACCCACATTGATAATGAGATCAGAACGGTTGATCGCACAGTGCAGGTAGTCATCGGCTGAGAGTGCAGCAGTGCCTAAAAATTGTGCGTGCCGCTCGTCTATGGCCCCCTTGCCCATTTGTGTGTTGCAAAAATAAAGTCCTGTTGCATCGATGAAAGCGGAAAGCTCCTCATGAATGATATTACGGTTTGCACCCGAAGCGATGAGCAACAAAGGTCGCTCGGCCGCTTCAATCATTTCAACCGCGCGTTCAATCGCATGCCAGGACGCACGCGGGGCATCGACTTCTGTGACGGGAAACGGTTGGCGATCTGTCGTTTCTGCGGCGATGTCCTCCGGTAACTCCAAATGTACCGCGCCCGGTTTTTCAGACGCGGCAATGCGAAAACAGTCTCGGAGTAAATGGGGAATGTTGTTTGCATCCACAATTTGTTTTGAAAATTTTGTAATGGGTTGCATCATCTGCACAACATCAATAATCTGAAATCGACCCTGTTTGCTTTTTTTGATGGGTTTTTGACCCGTGATAAAAAGTACGGGCATCCCGCCCAGTAGCGCGTATGAAGCACAGGTGACAAAATTGGTCGCACCCGGCCCCAAGGTTGCCAGGCAGACCCCGGTTTTACCGGTGAGCCGTCCGTAGGTCGCAGCCATAAAACCAGCCCCTTGTTCGTGTCGTGTCAGAATCAGTTTGATTGAGGAATGCCGAAGCGACTCCAAGAGATCCAGATTTTCTTCACCCGGAATGCCAAAGATGTATTCTACGCCTTCATTTTCGAGACACTTCACAAACAAGTCACTTGCTTTCATGGTGGCCCTTTCTTTTCGGATTAAGTCCAAGAACGTACAAATTATTTCGAAAAATAGAACGGCACTCTGACAAGTCTAAGCACAAAAAATCCTCTTCAAGGAATGTAGCGGAAAGGGATAAAAGAACGCAAGCGGTGAATGTAGCAGTAATCCTGAATCAGGTCGATCCCTGATATCGGGGACTTGACCTATTATTTCAAATCAGGCATATTACACCTGCCTTGCTGAATCCCGTTTTTGGGATATTCTCAAGAGTTTTCTATTTTCCTACAGTGGTTTCTCAATTCCATTTCGTCTTCAAGAAAATCAAAGATCAGTTTCACCTGCTTTAAGCAATAGCGTTTAGATCCCTTGAGGTTTTTTCTTTACCCATTTGGCCTTCATCTCGGGAAAAATCCGTAAATAGTTCGGGTCAGGTTCCGCTTAATATTCGTACATCTTAAAAAGGAGAAAAAATGGATACGAATCAAGAACGGACATTAAATGACGTTGCCCAGCGATTTCCTATTTTTATTTACAGTATTCTCTTTATTTTTTTAGGGAGCTTTTTTTTGAGTCCCGCACACGCTGATCCAGACAATGTTGATATTACTCCGGTTAAGCCCGATTATTTTGTCGATTTTGGGCATCCTGATACCGACAAAGTTGCACTGGGAAAATTTTTATTTTTTGACAAAATCCTCAGCGGTAACAAAAATATCTCCTGCGCCACCTGTCATCACGCATTAACCGATACCGGAGATGGCTTATCACTCCCCATTGGCGAGGGAGGACGTGGCCTTGGCGTAATACGGGATACCGGGACAGGAGCCGACAGCGTTCATGAGCGTGTACCTCGCAATGCACCGCCTATTTTTGCCTTGGGTGCACGATCCATCACCGATCTATTTCATGACGGGCGCGTGGCGGTTGATGAAAATCAAGAAAGCGGCTTTTTGAGTCCTGTGGGAGATGATTTACCCCTAGGACTCGAAAACGTCTTAGCAGCGCAGGCCATGTTTCCCGTCACATCCGGTACGGAAATGGCCGGACAAGCCGGTGAAAATCCCATTGCGGATGTCGCAGCAGCAAGCGCTGTGACTGAGGTATGGGAACAACTGGCAGATCG
Source organism: Candidatus Manganitrophaceae bacterium (assembly GCA_013151935.1). Classification (GTDB taxonomy): domain Bacteria; phylum Nitrospirota; class Nitrospiria; order SBBL01; family JAADHI01; genus JAADHI01. The sequence goes on along the minus strand of JAADHI010000111.1, from coordinate 3,325 downwards.
TTTACGCGCAATCCCGGAATATGTGGACTTGTTTCAGGCTGCTTTCGGCATTACCGCTTCAGAAATCACTTACGCGCATGCGGCCAATGCCATTGCCGCATTTGAGATTTCAGCATGGCGCGCAACAAACAGTCCTTTTGATCAACTGCTTCACGGCGATCAAAGTGACATGAGCCCTAAAGCCATTAAAGGCATGAGATTATTCTACGGCAAAGCCAAGTGTGGCACTTGCCATAGCGGCCCTTTTCAGACAGATATGAACTACCACGCCATCGCCATACCGCAAATTGGCCCAGGCAAGGGTGACGGATTTGACGGACACGAGGATTTTGGCCGCGAGCGAGTGACAGGAGAGATCGAAGATCGCTATCGTTTTAGAACCCCGCCTTTGCGCAATGTCGCACTGACCGGGCCCTGGGGACATGACGGTGCTTTCAATACACTTGAAAGTGTTGTGCGACATCATTTAAATCCCGTCGAATCCATCATGAACTATGAATGCCCCGGAAGCGCAACTTTGCCTTCCAGGCCCGATTTGGATGCCCTGGATTGCATCGTTCAAAATGATATCGAACGCGTCAGAGCCATTGGCGAAGCCAACACCTTGCAACCCCAACGACTCAAAGAAAAGGAGATCAAGGCTTTATTGGCCTTTCTTCATGCATTAACAGACCCGGGTAGTCTTGACTTGCGTGCAGATGTACCCACTCACCTCCCCAGCGGTCTATCGCTGGTGGAATAAGGCATGAACCCTGCCTGCAGAAACAAATCGTCATTTATTAAATCAATCTTTATATAAGGAGGTTATCATGCAATACAAAAATAATAGGACTTTAGTCCTGATTGCAATATTCACTCTTTTCTTTTCTCAGATTTCAAACCTTGCATTTGCGGAAGATGAGCATGAGAACGAAGTCCCCGTATGGGCACTGGACGGTGCAACCGCGACATCGGTAGAAACGCAAAAACCGCTTTATCAAATTGGCGGCGCAACAGCGGCCCTGAAAAGGAATGAACACAGGATCAAAATAAAAGTCGACACGGCTGGATTGCCACTCGGGGCATACACAAATTGGTGGATCTTGTATAACCAACCCTCAAACTGTGCTGCGGCCGTGTGCCAACTGTCCGACCTTTTTAACCCTAATACCGACGCGTCGATCCTTTGGGCGGCCGGTGCAATCATTGAAGGGAAAAAGGCCCACTTTAAAGCTAAATTATCTGTAGGAGAAATCCCGGGGCAACTCTTTTTTGGCGATGGATTAACAAATGCACTTGGCGCGCAGGTGCAATATATCATCAAATGGCATGGCCCAACCTCGGAAGATCCCGATGTGCTCTATGACCAGCTACATAACATCGCCGATCCAAATTGCGAGACAGCACCGCTACCGGGCTTAACCGGACTGGGACGTTGTCCAGATTTGCAAGCCTCGGATATGTTTATGCCGTAATCTTGGATCCATTGATATAAATATACTTCCCATGAAGGGGTCAATATCGGGTGTATCCCCCTGCCATTGGCCCCTTTTTATTTGAGATTTTTTTGACGCCGCTCTACAATAATGCAAGGCTTCGACAAGACAAAGAACTCACTGAAACATCACAGGAGAAAATATGTTCAATATTTCGAGTATTTATCCCAAAAAAGAGGGTTATCAATTCGATTTTGATTATTATCTGAATCAGCACATGCCGATGTCGATTGAGAAACTGTCCGGGGCAAAAGGATTTATCCGGGTTTCAGTCGAGCGTGGCATTGATATAGATGAACCCAAAATTGAATCCACTTATGTTGCGATGTGTCACTATTATTTTGACTCACTCGAAGATTTCATGGTCGCCTTTATGCCCCATGCGGAAACATTGCAGGGGGATATCAAAAATTACACCAATATTGAACCCATCATCCAAATCAGCGAAGTGGAAATCAGGAAGTAGACATGCTCTTTTTCTTCATTTCTGTGTAGAAACGCCTGAATGCAATAACACTCCAAATACCCTCGGCAAACAAAAAAGGATAGGATCCCAGCAGATAGGCATAAAGCGCTGCCAAGGCACAGCCGACAGCAAAAATTGCAATGAAGATATTTCCGCGTTTTTCCAGAGCATAACTGACTACCATCATTGTCACCGAGATGATCCCGAGTGCTTCTGTGGTCGGTGATATCATGATTTTACACTGTCATTGATCAAGCTAAGCCAGTACGTCATCCGCAATATGCCATTCTAAATCTTCGATCACGCTCAGCTCTACAATATTCCCTGCTTTTCCGAGTAAAGTTTGACATTCTTT
>JAADHI010000111.1:0-902 GCA_013151935.1 Candidatus Manganitrophaceae bacterium | reverse complement strand
TTTTTAAAATCAAACAAGTCTTTAAAAGCACTTACAGAACCGAAAAATAAAGGGCCGCATAAACTGTACACCGTGCGTCCTTTGTTTTCCTTTTTTTCAGCTTGTATCATTTTGCCATGTTCCCAGGCAAAAACAAGTGCAGAAATAATAATACCCACAAAAACGGCAATCGCTAAATCAATCGCGACCGTCACGGATGAAACGACGACAATCACCAGCAAATCTGATCGCGGAATTTTATTCACTAAGCGCAAACTCGACCATTCAAAAGTCCCAATTACAACCATAAACATAACACCCACCAGTGCCGCTAAAGGCACTTTTTCGATCAAGGCGGCACCAAATAAAACAAAGCCCAGCAAACAAATGGCTGAAGTCATGCCCGAAAGCCGTCCACGTCCGCCGCCTCGAATATTGATCATGCTCTGACCAATCATGGCACAGCCACCCATACCGCCAAAAAATCCGTTGACCACATTCGCCAGACCTTGTCCGATACATTCTTTATTCCCACGTCCCCGCGTTTCTGTGAGTTCATCGACCAAAGTGAGGGTCATAAGAGATTCGATCAAACCCACGGCTGCGGCCAGGACGGCATAAGGCAAAATCAAAGAAAAAGCTTCAAAACTAAATGGCATGGCCGGAAAACCAAAGGTTGGCAATCCAGCGGCGATGGTGGTGATGCTCGCATTTCTATCCTGCACAAAATCAAGCACGGTGCGCACAAGACCGGGACTGCTCTGATTGATAAAGTGCCCGATGAGACTCACCACAACAATACCGACCAATGTCGCGGGAACAGCCTTGGTGAATTTTGGCAGAAAAATGCCGATTGCCATCGTCAGGGCGATTAAAACAAACATGAGTATCAGTGGAGCCATCGCAAGGATTTCTCCACCTGC
>JAADHI010000059.1 GCA_013151935.1 Candidatus Manganitrophaceae bacterium | reverse complement strand
ATCTTTGGTTGCCAGTTCAATATTTTTTGAGCCAAGGCAATATCAGGTCTTCGCCGTGTCGGGTCATCACTCGGAAGCGGTTTAAAAATCAAGTCAGACTTTGATCTCGTCAATTCAATTATTTTTTCAGCCAAGGCCAACATGTCGTATTCCTTGGGGTTTCCCAGATTGACCGGCCCTGTAAATCCATCAGGACTATCCATTAAACGGATAAAGGCATCAATCATATCACTAGCAAAACAGAAAGAACGGGTTTGTTTCCCGTCTCCATAAATCGTAATCGGTTCATTTTTGAGAGCCTGTACAACAAAATTTGAAACCACGCGGCCATCATTTTGGTACATCCTGGGGCCATAGGTATTGAAAATCCGTGCGACTTTAATCTCAAGTCCGTGCTGACGATGATAGTCAAAAAAAAGCGTTTCGGCGCAGCGTTTTCCTTCGTCATAGCAGGATCGCACACCAACGGGATTCACATTGCCCCAATAGGATTCGGTCTGAGGATGAACCAAAGGATCTCCGTAAACCTCGGAGGTTGAGGCTTGAAGAATTTTAATTCTGAGACGTTTTGCCAATCCAAGCATATTAATTGCGCCATGCACGGACGTTTTCGTGGTCTGTACTGGATCTGATTGATAATGGACGGGAGAAGCCGGACAAGCCAGGTTGTAAATTTCGTCCACTTCAATGTAAAGCGGAAAACAAACATCATGGCGCATCAACTCGAAATACGGATTTGACATTAAATGGGCAATGTTTTCTTTGCTACCGGTATAATAATTATCAATGCAAAGGACTTCATGTCCGTCACTGAGCAGCCGCTCACATAAGTGAGAACCCAGAAAACCCGCGCCTCCCGTGATTGCAATCCGTTTTTTTTTCATATCAAAAGCACCTAAACATCGAAATTAAAAAATCACTCGAAGAGACCTTAATGTCCTCTTTGTCCGCCCATCGGACTCTTTGGAAGCACTTCGTACCTTTTTTTAAGATCTGGATGGGCATCCAGAAAAGTTTTGAGTCCGGCCTCATCCGCAAAAACATCAGGGCTTCTCGTTTGATATTTTTCAATCGTAAGACCATGTTTCGATAAAATACCTCCAACAAAATCATTAATTTCATTGGTCATTTTTTGCAAGGCTTCCATCGAAGGCCCTCCTTCAGGGCCAAATTGAGGTCGCTCACGGTTTTTGAAAAATTCACCAATATTTTCTCCCATGTCAATTCTTGCCCGCACATACTGTTCAATTTCGGCAGCGGAAGGATTTCCAGCATATGCGTTCATGCTGGAAAAGGGCAACAAGACATAAACGGCAAACAAGGCCATTAAAACGGAAGGTATTTTTAGGGATCGGATCATTAAAAGAAACATTGCTGACCTCTCGTAAAAGTTAAATTGCGCTGATCTAAAAGGACTCGCCAGTCTACTGCGGCCTTGATCAGAAAGCAAGAGTGGAAAACGAGGAACGCACTTCTCAGTCACCCGTCTTTAAAAGAAGCGCAAATGAAACGATCAAATGAAAGAATAAACAAAGGGCTGTCATTTGTCGTCAAAAAAAGAAATCTTTCCATTTTTTTATTCGGAGGAGGTTTCAGAAGGATTTGAAAAATCTGGGGGCGGCGTATTTTTTGCCGCCGCGATTTGTTCCTTAAATTTTTCTTGCTCACGAAGAAGGTCGTCAATCTGTTGAAAAATCTTGTTTTTTTCTTTTTCCTCTAAGTCTTGACGATGCTTCCAATGATCCATACTTTTTTTCCCCAGCATGCGATAGGCCAAGGCAAGTTTTTCTTCAATTTGTTCCAGTTGCCGCCGAAGCCGTATGGTTTCAATCTCAGAGAAAGAACGGTCGGCCAGAAAAACACCTCCCGTAAAAAGGGTACGGAGTCCCCGACTGAGATCCTCTTTCCAGCTTGTGCGGGCAGTCAAACGCTCAATGAGCGCTAAACCTTTGTTTGTAAGTGTTTTAAAGCTAAATTTCATCTGTAAGCCAAATCCTCGTTTCTATTTTTTTAGGCGATGGAGAGCCATTCTAGCTTGCCACGCCACTTTCTTTCAAGAAAGTCTCGAATTGGCCGACTCTCCACATCCTCAAGCATCGCATGGGTTTCAACCCAATCAAAAGCCTCTTTTCGCGCGACCTCCAATATTTTAACATCTCGAATGAGATTTGCCACATGCAGGCTGGGAAGCCCTGACTGTTTTGTGCCAAAAAATTCCCCCGGGCCACGAATGGACAAATCTTCTTCGGCAATTTTAAAGCCATCCGTCGTTTGTACCATGGCCTTCAAACGTCTTTTACCCTCCTTCGAAATGGGATAATCCGCAATCATGAGGCAATAAGATTGCTCAGATCCTCGCCCTACCCTACCCCGAAGCTGATGGAGTTGCGAGAGGCCAAAACGCTCAGCATGTTCAATCGCCATGACCGTCGCATTTGGGATATCAATACCCACCTCGACCACCGTCGTCGCCACCAGCAGGTTTATTTTTCCCTCTCTAAACGCGGTCATGATCTTTTCTTTTTCATCTCGTTTCATTTTTCCGTGCAAAAGTGCAATATTGAGATTGGGAAAAACCTCAGTTTTAAACGTTTCAAAACGTTCCACCGCCGCTTTGAGATCCAGCTTTTCAGAAATATCCACCAAAGGGCAGACCACAAAAGCCTGCCTCCCTTTTTGAATTTCAGTGGCGATAAAACGATAGACCCCCTCTCGTTTATTGCCATAATGCAAACGGGTGTGGATCGGCGAGCGACCCGGAGGCAATTCATCAATCACCGAAAGACTTAAATCGCCATAAAGCGTTAAAGCCAAGGTACGAGGAATGGGGGTCGCCGTTAGAATCAAGAGCTCAGGCTGCCTCCCTTTTTTAAGTAAAGTGACACGTTGCAAGACCCCAAATTTATGCTGCTCATCCACAACCACAAGTCCTAAGTTTTTAAAAACCACTGCTTTTTGGATTAAGGCATGTGTGCCAATCAATAAATCGCAATTTCCTGATGCCACAGCGCTCAAGACCTCATCTTTTTCCTTTTTTCTCATGTCACTGGTCAGCAAAAATACAGACTTTCCCAAGGCATGCAAATAGGCTTTCAGAGAAAGATAATGCTGCACTGCAAGGATTTCCGTCGGGGCCATGAGTGCCGTTTGCCGGGCATTATCAATGGCGACTAAAATCGACATCAAAGCCACAAGCGTTTTACCGCAACCGACATCCCCTTGAATCAGCCGATTCATCACAAAGGGTTTAGACATATCGGCACAAATCTCCGAAAATACCCGTTCCTGAGCGGCAGTCAAAGAAAAGGGCAATAATTTTTTAAGCGAGTGGGGCGAAAGTCCATTCACTTTAAAAGCAATCCCTGAAACTTTCTCAGACATTCCTTTTTTTCTGAGGGCCAAACCCGTTTGAAGAATAAAAAGCTCATCAAAAATAAGTCGTCGATGCGCCGGACTTCTCCCTTGATTCAACAAAATAATATCCGTTTCTTTTTCTGGAAAATGGATTTGTTGAATGGCTTCAAAGAGCGGAAGCAAACGATAGCGTTCAAGCAAAAGTAAAGGCAAAATTTCGGGGATTTGATCTGCATAGCGTGCCAAAACCTGTTTCAGGACAGATCGAATTTGTTTACTTGTAAACCCTTTTGTTTCATGATAAACGGGAACGATGCGATCCATGTGCAATGCCTTATCAGTCTCGACACGCTCGTATCTGGGGTTTTCCATCTCGATGGTACGACTGCCAAAATAATTTTCCTTCACAAGGCCGGAGAACATCACACGATCACCCTTCTTAAAGTAATTCTTTAAGTAGTGCTGATTAAACCATTTTGCATGCAAAAGACCGGAGGCATCTGAAATTGTCACATCCACAATTTTCATGCGTCTGCGTGGCGTTTCACTCAAACTAACCGCCATGACCTCTCCTTCAACCGTTTCGGTTTTTCCGGCGGTAAGGTGAGCAATTTTTTTGAGCTCGGCCCTATCCTCGTAACGAAAAGGGACAAAATAAAGAAGATCCTCTAAAGTATGGATATGAAGTTTTTTGAGTAGAAATGCCCGTTTTGGGCCGATGCCTTTGAGATATTGCACATCCGTTTGCCAGGGAAAAGAAAATGACATCGTTGTTTGAGAACCCTTTTCCGTAAAAGACTATTTTTTAGCGCAAATCGCTGATTTCTATTAACAAAATTCACTTGTTAATCAAGGGACAGCATGTTATCATGTCCGTCTTTTGTGAATCAATCTAGGAGAATTTGAGATGGCCAGAGTATGTGATCTTTGCGGGAAACGACGTCAAGTTGGAAATAATGTCAGTCATGCACACAATAAAACGAAACGCGTTTTTCGGCCTAACCTTCAGCATGTCCGTGCCCTTATTGGAAAAACGATCAAAAAAATCCGCGCCTGCACCCGCTGCATTCGCTCCGGTAAAATCATTAAAGTCAGCTAGATTTTGACCCATTATTTAAGATGACCGTGTGGCGATAATAATTTTTGCCGCTGTACGGTCCACATCCGAAGTCGACATCCGTCTGGCTTTCCCCCTGACCTCATTTATCAAATATCTTTAATGGAGTCTCTCAAGTATTGAGCCAATCAAGGCTCAGAAAACATTCTATTTTAATAAGGGGTCTAATTCCCTGTAAAATTTACAGCGAGGAAATGGCCGGTCAGACTGAGAAAGACATACAAGGTCTGTTTTTCTTTATTTTCTATTTCGGTATTATTGAAGGTGACGACCCATTCCGGGCCTTGGTCGTAGGTTTTTTGTTCAATCGTGGCGGGCTTAATTTGAGCCCAGGACTCCGGCACTTTTTCTTTAATGACGGCCTTCATGACAACATCAAGCGCTTTATTTCCGGCTTCGCTGCTTGAAATGGGCCCAGTCTGCTCATGAGTGTGACCGTGTCCCTCCCCTCCATAGGCCAGGGATGTTGAGAGCGAAAATAAAATCAGCAAAAATATCGATAACTTTTTCATTAAGTTGCTCCTTCTGTAATCACTTCCTATTTGGATATTAAAGACGCTTCTCGTCATTCCCGCACGTTTTTAGTGGGAATCTACTAGATAAAGGACATGGATTCCGGCTCAAAAAATGAGCGGAATGACACATCAATCCAAACAACAGGCTAGCTAAAAGAGTGAGTCGTGCTGTTTTCTTTGTTCTTCTGCGACTTTTTCTTCCATCCTTAAATGTTCGTGATGATGGTTATCTGTACTAAATCCAAATTCATCTGGATCGGTCGTATGTGTATATCCGTGCATTTGCATCAAAAATAGAAATGCACCTGCAGCAATCAATCCGGCATTGGAGAGCGTGCTGAATTGCGCAAATGATTTTGTTCGACGCCAACCCGCAATCAATACCAACATAACAGTCAGTGCCGTAATCTGCCCTAATTCAACACCGACATTAAAAGAAAGTATTCGCATAATCAGGCCGGTTTCCCCCAGAGGCAATTGCTGAAGTCTTGTAGAAAGCCCAAAACCATGAATCAGCCCGAAAATAAAAATCACCCACAATAGATTGGGGGAAGGCATTTTCAGGTATTTTTTAAAACCATCCAGATTATCAAATCCTTTGTAACAAACACTCAAGGCAATGACGGCATCAACCAGAAAATAGTTGGCGGTGATGCCCAAGATTGTCGCAAAGACAAGTGTCAGACTATGCCCGAGCGTAAAGATGGTGATGTATTTAACAATATCCTTAAAACCCGTCAAAAAAAATATGACCCCGAAAATAAAAAGCAGGTGGTCATATCCGGTGAGCATGTGGCTTGCACCCAGCCACAGATATTGAAGATAGCCCCCACTGAGCATGGCCGCTTTGTCTTCTTCAGAAATACCGTGGGCCAGTGCAAGTGTCGGAATGAGCAGTAAAACAAAGAGACCCAGCGTTATATTTAAGTGCTTAAACTTCATCCTGATCTCCTTATTATATTTCGCCAAAGGCCCGAATATCGGTCACAAACCAGATCCCGATTCGGGTACGATTTTCATCATCTGTAAAGAAGCTTTTCTTGAGTGCTTTAATCACGACTTGTACCTCCTCGTTCTCTAGGATAACATCCACACGCACCCGGGGCACATAACCGACCACCCGATCTCGGACACTTAAAAAAGCATCGTGCTGCGTTTCTGAGCGATGTCCTTCACAGGACAGAATCGTAAACCCTTCGACGGCCTCGATAGTTCTGAGCC
>JAADHI010000154.1 GCA_013151935.1 Candidatus Manganitrophaceae bacterium | reverse complement strand
TCATGATGTCCTTCGAAGGCAACATCAAACGATACACGGCAATGATTTTTAAAATTTCCATGGGTTGCAGTGGCGTCATGTCTTCAAGCGGCGTGTCTTTAATGGGATTCAAAAAATTGAGCGGCACCACATCAACATCCAGTTTTTGTAAATCGACCGCCAATTCTATCCGTTGATCCAGCGATTCCCCCATGCCAAAAATACCGCCGGAGCAAATACTGATCCCGGCGGCTTTGCAATATTCAATCGTCTTCAGGCGTTCTTCATAACCGTGGGTCGTGCAGATATTAGGAAAGAAAGAACGGGCTGTCTCCAAATTGTGATTATAAAAAGCAAGGCCCGCTTCTTTGAGTTGAAAGGCAATTTTGGGATCAGCAATAATACCCAGTGACGCATCTGTACGTGTATGTCCCGCCGCTGAAAGCGCCCGGAGCCGCTCCAAAATGGCCTCAAGATCAGGCCCTTCGCGCAGTCCCCACCAGGCGACGACTACGCCAAAAGCTTCTGCATTATGAGAAGCGGCGGTTTTCGCCTCTGAAACCAATTGTTCCGAACTGGTAAGCGGATACGCATCAACGTCCGCGCCGTGGTAAGCCGACTGAGAACAGAAGGTACAATTTTCAGAACAATCACCCGATTTGGCATTGGAAATAGAACAAAGGTTGATCTGATCTCCGCAGAAATGCTCCCTGACCCGATTGGCTGAAGAGATTAAATCAATGATATCAGCGCCTTCCGCCTGAATAAGCCGACATCCTTCTTCATAAGACAAGCCTTGATCGGCAATCGCCTTTTCTTCCATTTCCCGAATAAATGTACGCATAGACTCCCCTTTAGATGACATAAAAATTGCTGGAATTCTAGCACATGAACGACTTGAAGTCATTTTTAAGGAAGCTCTGATTAAGTCTAGGTTTTATTTTCAGAAAGGATGAAAAGGGATCAGAAAAAAAAGCGAGGCACACACAAAAGCAATACCGCTCCCAAACCGACAACAAGGCTTAGAGGCAACAATACAGCAGCCAAAGTATCATAAGGAGACTTAAACATAGCCTGTCCCCAAAAACCAACAACGACACCGCATAAACCTAAAAAAGCCACGACACTGTAAAGGATTACCATTCTATGAGCTCAGGCATTGACCATACCGATAATCCAAATGGCATAAAAAACAACAATGACGCTTCCCCACAAAATACCTTGTTTGAGCATGACTTGTGTGCTTCCATCACGAAACGCCCGCCAGATAAAGAGCAGCGTACCTGAGGCCCATCCCAAAAAGCCCAGAACAACCATCATCGACCAAAACGGATCGGGAGACATGGGCCGTTCTAAAATCACTAGCGCCTCTTCGGTTTTTTGTGCGATGCTCTTTTTTCGGTCGGATTCAGAATAATTCGTTTCTTCAGCCATAAGACGCGCAATTTTTGGATTTGTTTTATCAATCCAGGGTTGCCCCGGGGTATAAAAACTGCGTGTGGCATAAAAAGCACTGCGTAAAGAACGGTAGGCTTCAAGGGCTAATTTTTTATCTTCTTCCTCCAATAACACTGCAATGTGCCAAAGTTGTTTAGCGGAAGCGTCCACATAGCCTCCCACGGGCACATACCAGAGAATGGCACGTTCGTAATGCTGAATCGCCTCACCGTAGTTTTTTTCTGAGAAAGCCTGCTCCGCGATTTTAAATTCCTTCATGGAAGAAATGTAGACCTTCGTATAAACCAGAAGAAATAAAAAAAACAGACAAAAGAAGGCGATTCCAACTTTTTTTCTGATGCCAGCTTTGCAGTCTATTTGAAATCCCTCCTCTCAAAACTAAGTACAGAAAGGGTGAGCACCATAACGATGTACAAAAAAGCATAGAGCAGGCTTAAATAAATCTTAGCACTTTCTACGGGAATCTGATAAACCGCCTCGGCCTTCAGGTTAAATCGTTCCAAATTTGGAAGCATGTAGTAAAAAAATGTGGTTAAGGCTTTTAAGATGGCACTGCCAGAATTTGCCCCAAACTCCTGTAAATAAGTCGTCAAATGACCAATCACATAGATTGCAAAGGTAAACATCCCACTTAAAAACGGCGTTGAAAAGGATGAAAAGAAAATCGCGACCGCAGAAACGACCGCAAGTTCAATAAAAATCATGAACAGCGCCAAGGGAAGATGCGTGTCAAATACACCTTCATAGAAGAAAACCAGTAGAAACAAAAAAGCGGACATGAATAGCGTTTCGACCGCCAATGTCAGCAGAATGCCAAAATACTTCCCAATTAAAAACTGTGAACGTCTCACAGGTTTCGCTAAAATTGGATAGATCGTGCGTTTTTCGATTTCTTTATAGACGAGATTGATGCCCACAACAATGGCAATGATCACACCAAAAATATTGATACTGCCCAGCCCCAAATCCTTGATAATTTTATTGCGCTGCCCGACTGTTGCCTGATCCAGTACAAGCGAAAATAACATCATCACCAAAGCAAAAAAGACAAGACTGTACAAAATCTTATTCCGCACGGCCTCCCGAAAGGTATTCACTGCGATGGCGCGAATGGCTCTCATGCCTTCACCCCGACTTTGTACTCTTCTAAAAAGAGATCCTCCAAGGTTTCTTTTCTGGGGGTGATGGAAATGACCTGTGCTTTTTCCTGGGCAACCCAGGCCAGTAATTTTTCGAGACGCTCCTCACGATCAAGGCAGACGAGGATGCGCTCATCGTGAAAAGTCATTGAGGAGAGCATCGGTTTAATCTGACTCAGTTGTTCTTTAGAAACACCTCTCAAACACACCTCAATCGACTTCACTTTTGGATTCAAAAAGTCTTCTAGTTTCCCTTGGTTTCGCAGTGTTCCACCAATTAAGATTGCGACTTCATCACAAATCAGCTCTGCGTCGGAAAGAATGTGTGTGCTAAAAAAAACGGTCTTTCCCTCATCTTTCAAATGAAGGATAATATCCCGCACTTCTTTCCGACCAACGGGATCGAGACCGGACATTGGCTCATCCATTATCACAAGCTCAGGGTCATTGAATAAGGCTTGGGCAAGCCCAATCCGCTGAAGCATGCCCTTTGAATACTGGCGCATCTGCATTTTTTCCGAGCCTTTTAAATCAACCAACTCAAGTAATTCATCAATTTTTTTATCGCGAGAAGACCGGGATAAACCAAAAAGTTCACCACAAAAATTCAGAAATTCTAAACCGGTAAGATATTCGTAAAAATAAGGCCGCTCGGGAAGAAACCCCATTTTTTCGCGGGAAACAATCTCTCGTATCGATTTCCCAAAAATAAAAGCAGTTCCCGAAGTCGGATGAATCAAACCGGTCAACAACTTAATTGTCGTCGTTTTTCCCGCACCGTTTGGCCCTAAAAAACCAAAAATTGTGCCGCTTTCGACAGAAAGATTCAGATTTGAAAGCACCTTCTTCTCCTTCTGGAGAAACTCCGAACGGAAGGTTTTTGAGAGCCCCTTTATTTCAATCGCGGATGTCATGATTCACCTCTTCAGAGAGAATTTTCTCAACCTTCATTGAGATTTTTTCTCTCACCAGATCATCACTTGTATTTTCATATATTTTTCTAAAAAACTGCAGAGCGGTCTCTTTTTTGCCGGTCTCTAAATAAAGCGTCCCGACAAGGGACTTTACAAATTCCGGGACTTTAGGGAGTGCCGCCGCTTTTTCAATAAAGGGGAGTGCCGCCGCAGGATTGCCATCATGATAATAATGATTGAATCCGATATAAAAAGGGTACTCCCATTTTTCAGGATAGGCTTCCATGCCTCTCGCAAGAATATCGTTGGCACGGTCTTTTTGATCGGCCTCCATGGAAAGCACGATACCGCCAAAATAATAGGGGAAATCAAATTGAGGATCGAGATCAATAATAATACTTAAGATGTGATGTAACCAGGGATACTCCTTATCCGTCGTAAAATGGCTGCCAAAATAATGAACCGTTTTAATCCAAAGAAGGTCAGCCACCACCTGATTGTAGCCTAGGGCCAGCGGTTTTAAGTAATCTCCTGAAGGGAGATAGAGAAAGTCTTCACGCTGATTCACTTTATACGCGTTTAACGGTTGCTGAAGATACGCCTGCGTAAAAAATAGGGGGAGCACAACACCGATGATCAGAACGACTTTTTTTGTTTTTGGAGAAAATTTATCAAACATAAGCTGCGCCACATTATCAATCAACTTATATTACAAATTAAGTAAAACATAGATTAAGTCATCATTTTTTCGCGGTGCTGATGTTCTTGCTCTCGTATTACAAATCTTTATGAGAGCGAGCTGTTCTATTGAAGGAACAGCAATAATCACACCAACTCATGAAATATTTTAGACAAACGTAAGGAAATAAAGTCTCGACTAAAAAATTTCTCGACAATTCTACGACCTTCATCTCCCATGTTATACCCAAGAGAACGATTCTTGTATAAATGCTCTAAAGCCTCATACCAATCCTTGCCATCCCGAGCAGCGTACCCGATCTGTCCCATCTTTAGAACATCGTTATTCATTCCAATAGGAGAAACAATCACAGGGACACCAGAGGACATATACTGCAACATCTTAAAACTACATTTTCCGCGACACTCCTCCGAAGAAAGCAGCGGCATGATACCAACATCTATTTTTCTAACAAACTCCGCTTCAGAAGTAGGTGACCATTGAAAATATCGAACTTTCTCCGCCGGAATTTTTTGAAACCGAGGATGTTGTTCAGCCATGACCCAAAACTCAGCATCGTTGTCTTGGAAGAATTTCCCTAGATATGCCTCAATATTGTAAAGATATTTAAAACCGACACTTTGTCCAGTCCAACCAACAACAAAAGGGTCATCTGATGCTCGTTCAGATGACCCCCTTGGAAAAAATCGTTCTGTATCAATGGCTGTCGGAACAATTTTAACATTTTTAGAATAAGCGCTAAACCAATCCGCAATATAATCATTTCCAGCAAGCACAACTTCTGCATCCCTAGCAATTCGAATCATCGCCGAACGCGCAAAAGGGCGTTTGATCCAAATAGAATCGTCAACGTCAAACACATAAGGTCGTTTTAATAAAGGCTCCCAGGTTAAACATCCTGGGAATAATTCTCGTTCAAGCCAAGTGAGATCGGCCTTCCAAGTCCCCAGAACACCACGCGCCCGAACAGCCAACTCAAGACCAGACCAAAAAACATAAAGCGGGAACAATAGATACCTTAGTGCGGTTATGTTTGTGGGTATCCCTGGGAAACCCGCATATTTACTGATCATCGGCGAATACTCTTTCACCATCACCCCGGCGCGCTTCAAAGATGTGAGGTGCTGACGCACACGGAACCGGCTAGAAGGAACACTAACCCCAGAAGTCAATGCAGCCACACGAATCATTCTTTTCTCCTCGCCCAAACCGTCATTCGCCCCGTTTGCCCCACCGTGCTCAACAAATATGCGATTGGAAACAACAGACAATGCAGCACCCCGGCTTTCTCAGGGAAACGGAGCAGGAGATTTCTCAGACCGGAAATCGATGACTGCTCATCAATAAGATATCCAAGACTACCGATTAGATTACTCATAATGCGTTGATGATGGACCTCCTTCAATTGCCATCCCGATTTTTCTAAAATTTTATCAAAAGTCTGCACTGTGTAATGGTAAAGATGGTTTGGCAGATGCAGTGCGTACCATTTGTCCTTAAAAAGGCGAAATTCTAAACTCCCAGGATTAGGGAGGGAAACAACTAACCAACCCCCTTTTTTTGTCCAGCGATGTAATTTCTGAAGCGCTAAAACCGGATGATGTAAATGTTCAAGCACCATCCAGCCGACAATAAGATCGAAGGTTTTTTTCGGATCTGGTGCATCCTCAATCGTGGAGGTACAAACAGAATAGCCCAGAACACGTGCCCGCTCTGCCGCTTTACTAGAAAATTCCAAACCCTCCACATCCCATCCTTTTCCTGCCATTTGGTGCAAAAAAGCACCCGAAGCGCAACCCACTTCCAACATTCGTCCAGCGGGAAGAATCGGCAGTCGAAAAGTGTTAAATTCAAACAAGCGCTTCGCCAACTGTTTTGCCTTCAAAAGAATTTTTACTGTCTGCTCAGGAAGATCAACACGCGTCCCTTGATAAGGCCCGTAACTATCAGGGTAATAAAAACCCATGGATTCAGGTGTAGGACGTGGATTTGTCCGCATGAGACCACAGGTATTGCATTCGAGAATAGTGAATTCTCCAGGCAAATTTTGTAACCTATCCCGACCAATCAACACAAGATGGTCTTCACCGGAACAACCCAAAGGACAAGGCTTGGATTCTAAAGTGATAGAAGAATCGTTATTCATTTTTTTGCAACAACAGACCACCCAAAAGGATGGTTCCTTATCTTGTCAAAGCGATCCATCCAGAGAAAGACCATTTGAAATAAACGGACCAAGACAAACGTCGCCATTCTTAATGGAAATAGGATCAGCCCCTTTATTTGCAACTTGCCACTCCCAAAACCAGTACGCGGAAAAATCGATAAAATTTGAGGGAATTCATATGCCATCCTTACGAACCCCCCTCCAGATGCACGAACCTCAATCTGAGTAAAATTTGCATACTCGCAAAGAGACCTCAAACCAAATGAAGTATAACGAAAAAAATCATAGGGAACTTGATGCTCACTATGGGACATCGGAGCGGTCAGAAACAATCTCCCTCCTGGCTTTAAGATTCGATTGAATTCACGCAAAGTTTCTCTGGGCCATTCCAGATGTTCTAATACTTGCGTACACAAAACAGCATCAAAAGAGGCATTTTCAAAGGGCAGACGGTCTAAGACTGCGATACAATCTAAATTTGTATAATTCCATCTCTCTTCCCCAACAGCCAAATCGACAGAAATATACTTGCAGTGCTGGAAAAACCTTCTATAAGCACACTCTCCAGCACCGGCATCCAAAACGAATTCCCCGTGACTCAATCCCTCAGAAACACCCTTCACAAATTCAGTCGCATACCAACGACCAACATCCCCTATTTTTGAGCGTGTCGTAAAATCCTCATTCAGCTTCATGTTGGAGACATTCTCCTTCTTTTAGGAGAAAACTTTCCTAAAACATAAATCTGTAATAAGCAATTCACGGTGACAAATAGCGTGGTTGAGACAGCCAAACCAATAAGACTATATTTCCAAAAAAATAGTATCTTGATTGGAATATAAAACGTATAGGTCCAGACCCCCAACTTTGTTGGCGTTTCTGTATCTCCTTTCGTATAAAAAGCTGCAGAGGTAATCTGTCCAGCGGCGCCACCAATAAAAGCCCCTACGAGACTAATCATAATCCACCACAATAAGGATAAATCCTGCTCTGACACCTCACGACTAACAAGAACAAGTCTCAGGAGAGAATTTCCAAATAAAAGAAAAAGTAGATATCCTCCACCTGTTATCCCAATAATCCAAAAAAGACGCTCTCGGTAAGTCCTTCGAAATTCGCTCCAATTCTCATTATTTGCATGCTCTGCCAAAAGAGGCACCATCGGTGCCACAATCGACTTATTGATGACTTGATTTACTGCCCCATAGACCTGTTGTCCCAAATAAAACAAAGAAAGCCCTCCCACAGGCCCCATAGATGAAAGAAAGCGATCAATCAAAGAGTCTGTTTTATAATAACTTGTGCCAAGAAGTAGTGGCTTAATCTGAATCCATGCCTCCCGATAGATGTTACTTTTCCAGTTGGGTTTTCGGTAGATGCCGAGAACAGGAAGCAAAAGCAAGGTTTGTAAAACAACCGCCAACACACTGACCCATGCTGCCGACCGAATCCCATAGCGAGGTAACGCCCATATCAACAAACCTAAACCCGCAGCATTTGTAAATACTGGGACAAATGCCACCCAAAGAAAATATTTCCGAGAATGATAAACAGCCCATAAAACAGAGGATAGGGCGGTAAAAACCATTCCAATCAACTGAATTCTAGTTAGATCCAACATCAGCTCTTTCCCCGCAGCGGAAAACCCTGGGACAAAAAATGGCACCCAAAATGGACCTAATAGAAAAAGAATAAGGGCAAGCACACTTAGCCCTCCCCCCACAAAAATAAAAAACCCCCAAGTGTTTCGATGAAAATCCTCCCCTTCTTGGACTGCTAGCAATGGGACCAATATCTGCATCAGTGAAGCGCTCAGAATTGCAAGAATTAACTGAGGCACAGCCATACCTGCAAAAAAAGCATCCGTCTCTTCTCCAGGCCCAACCGTCACCAAAATAAACCAATGAATCAGAAAAAGAAGGATGACATTTACAAGAGCCAATGAGCCCAGCGACAAAATACTCTTCATTTTATTTCAAAATTTTTAATGCAAAATCGCATCATTTTTGTCCTATAAAAATAATTCATGACTTAGTCAGAGAGTCTCTGATACGCATAACAAAAATATGAGAAGATGAACCCAAAAACCAAGCCACCTTCCTCCGAAGGGAAATAGAGAGATCATGGAACACGCCATAGCCTGTGTAAAAAAGGCCATTGCCAGAAATTTTTAGAAGATCAAACCCATTTTTATGAAATAGAGCAATCCAGCGGAAACGACTAAAATAGTAAAATTCAGATACAGCGTTAGGGTATACGCCATGCGGTCCAGCAATAAAGACCCGCTTAAGCAAGAACATAAGACCGTGTCCTTTTCCTACATCTCGAATTAACAGACTATTTTGTTTCCCCATGCTTTCAATTTTCCCAATCAACAAACACTTAAGAATATATGCATAATGCGCCAAACTGGTCCAAAACCGCCAAGTTACACTCGGTAAAACATGAATAATAGTCCCTTCCGGTTTTAATACCCGATGAATTTCTTTGAAAATGGGGGCAAGAGATTCGATATGTTCCAATACATTTGAGGAGAAAACAAGATCAAAAAATCCGTCAGGAAAAAGGATTTTCTGTCCATCATAATCTGTTACGCTATAATATATTTTTTCAGGGACAGGTCGACCGGGAAGATCAATCGAGCATACCTCACACCCATAAGCAGAGATTAAACTCGCCTGATAACCACTTCCGCCACCAATTTCCAAAACCCGTATATTAGGACGAAACCAAGCTCGAAGACTCTCGATCTCAAATTTTCGCAGTCTTTGTAAATGAGCCTCAAGCCCCACAGCCATACTCCGTCATTCATCTCATTTAAAACTTAATACTCTCGTATTTTAATTAGAAAAAACAAAATATTACCTCTTTAAAATAATACCTTAACTAAATATATAGGTCCTAATAAAAGCTGAGTTCTCATAAAAATAAGAGGCGATAGTGAAGTTCTGCAATGCTCCGATCCCAGTCAAAAATAAGTTGTTTCGCCGCCTGATTAGAGAAGGCTCTCACCTGTTTTGAAAAGTCTTGATCCAACATCACCCTTTCAAGTTTATCAGAAAATGTCTGTACATCAATCGGATCAAACATCAGTTGATCAAAGCGTAACACCTCCCTATTTTCAGGGATATTACTTCCTAGACAAGGAATACCATAGGACAATGCCTCGAGGAGTGCATTCGAACAGCCCTCATGTTTTGAAGGGAGCACAAATAAATCAGATGCTTTCAAAAAATCAGAAACATCTTCTTGCCATCCCGTGAAAACAATTTTCGCATTCCCCTTCACAGCCGCGGCTATTTTTTTAAGTGTATTTTTTTCTGAACCATCACCCACAATAAGGAAAAGCGCAGGTTCTTTCAAATGGGAAGCCACCCGAATTAAAAAATCGATATTTTTCCTCGAATCAAGTATGGCCACTGTGATGATAATAAAAGAGTTTTCTTCTAGTTTTAACTTCTTGCGGTATTTCGATTTGATCTGCCCCTCTTCAGATAAATCCTGAATATGATTAAAAAGCACTTCAATCTTATCTTCACGAACCCGATAGCGAGTGGAGATCATTTTTTTAAGATGATGATTCACCGTGACAATCTTATCGGATAATTTGAATGAAATTCTGGACATCATCTCTTCAAAAAACAAAAGGAAAGATGGGCGGCCTAAAATCTGGCCTATTTCATAGGCATCTGCTCGCACAAAAATCATGATGGGTTTTTGAAGTAAAACTTTTAAAAAGACAGCAAAAAAACCGTAGATTCCACCAAAAACAGAAACGAGATCGATATTTTCACGACGACCCACAACAAATAAATAAAATGGCGCGATAGAAACGAAATAAAGCCAGAACAATAAACCTTCTTTTTTTTTAAACGGCGTCCACAAAAGATGTGGGATAATACGGATATGTGATGAGATGGGGTAAGGCTCAACCGCAATATAATGGACTTCCGCGCCCGCCGCAACGAGTGCATCAAACATCATATACAAACGCTTACAGAGGCCTCCTGGTTTATGCCGAAAATAAATGGATAGAATTTTTTTTCCCTGAAGCCTTCCTGCCTCGGAGGGGATACGACTCCTATCAGAAGGATGCATGAGCGGTGCCCCTATTTTCCCACAAGCGAAAAACAAGCAAGAGCCAGAGCTTCACACTATGATCTCGAAAACCGTTTTGGTGTTCCTGATTCAATCTTGCAATATACTCGAGATTGAATATACCGAGCCGCCCTGGTTTTAATAATATTTCTTCAACAAAAGGTTTCAATTCTTTTTTAAATAAAGTAGCCAGAGGCAACATGAAGCCATGTTTTTTGCGTTGTGTTACACCCGCTGGCAAAAAATTCTGAAAGGTTTTCTTGAGGATATATTTTGTCTGAAACCCCTTTAGCTTTAAATCAATCGGCATTTTCAAAACCAATTCAATCACCTTTTGATCTAAAAAAGGTGAACGAACTTCCAATCCATGTGCCATGCTCATGCGATCCACTTTCGTTAAGATATCATCAGGTAAATAACTATGAAAATCGGTCCACATCATTTGGGATACCTCATCGAGGTTTGAAAAACTCTCCGCCAAAACCCAAACTTTATTTTCTTTGTTGGATAAGACTTGTTCTCGAATCTCAGGTACTAGCAGTTCTAAAAAATCATCATCAGTAAACGCCAGGGGAAGCATCTCGTTCGGGTTTTCTTCAAGTCGTTTTGAGAGTTGAATAAACAGCCTAAACTGCTTTATGAAACTATCCGCATAATAAGCGGTTCCCTCGGGTAAAATATCTGAGACGCGTTCCAGCCATTTTTTCCGAAGATATG
The DNA here is from genome assembly GCA_013151935.1 of Candidatus Manganitrophaceae bacterium. GTDB lineage: Bacteria > Nitrospirota > Nitrospiria > SBBL01 > JAADHI01 > JAADHI01. The sequence goes on along the minus strand of JAADHI010000154.1, from coordinate 15,215 downwards.
TGGGTAATCGCCAATAATAACGGACAAGCTTTCTGCCCACATACCGTCGATAGCCCGCAAAAATTTCATCACTGCCATCCCCAGAAAGGGCCACTGTGACGGATTGGCGCGTCATTTTAGAAAGTTGATACACGGCAATCGCAGAAGCATCACCAAAAGGCTGATCAAATTGACCAAGTATTTTTGGAAGCGCATTTTCCCAATCATACTCAAGTGTTTCATGGCGATGCCGCGTTTTGAAAAAAGCTGCGGTCTGTCTTGCAAAAGGCGTTTCATCATAACTTTCATCTTTGAATCCGATTGAAAAAGTCTCGACGCCCTCACTTTTTTCCTGGGTCATGAGGCCCACAACGATGGCTGAATCAACACCTCCACTTAAAAAAGCCCCGAGTGGGACATCACTAATGAGTCGAATGCGAACAGCTTCATCAAGCGTTTCTCGAAGGCTTGAACAATATTCAGCTTCACTTTTTATGGCATTTTCAGGACGAGGAGGAGACCAGTAGCGCCTCGAGTCGATTCCGTCTTGGTCAATAGATAAAAGGTGTGCTGGGGGAACCGAATAAATATTGTTGTAAATGCTCTCTGTCCCTGGAATAAATTGGTATTTAAAAAAAAGAGCTAATGAGTGAAGATTAATGGGTAATTCCAAACCCACGCCCAACAAAGCTTTAATTTCTGAAGCAAAAAAAAGACGGCCCTCTTCAAGCGCATAATAGAGCGGTTTTTTCCCCACAATATCTCGGGCCAAAAAAAGTTTATTCAGCCGGGTATCCCAAAGCGCAAAAGCAAACATACCTCTAAAACGCTTTACACAATCAATCCCCATTTCTTCGTAGAGATGGACAATGACTTCCGTATCGCAGGTGCTCGAAAATTGGTGTCCTTTTTCTAGCAACTCATTTCTAATTTCCTCAAAATTGTAGATTTCACCGTTAAAGACAACCACAACAGAACGATCTTCGTTAAAGATCGGTTGATCGCCTCGCTTAAGATCAATCACAGCAAGCCGGGTGTGACCGAGCGCAATCTCCCCTTCAGCATAGCTCCCTATGCCGTCTGGCCCACGATGTTTCAGAGAAATCGCCATCGCCCTGACATCACCTTCATCAACCTTTTTTCCTTTTAGGTCGAAGATTCCTGCGATACCGCACATACTTTTTTATAGACCTCCAAATATTGTTTTGCCGATTTTTCCCAGGTCAAATTCATTTCAGAGAGATGCTGATAGGCAAAATCTCCCATTTTTTTACGACGCTCTGGATTTCGGACGAGAATAAGTAATTTTTGAGCCAAGTCTTCGACATCTCCCGGTGCGATACAAAAACCCGTTTCTTCGTCTTTGAGTACTTCACGAATACCAGGAAGATTTGAGGCAACAACCACTAAACCACAAGCCATGGCTTCCAAGACAACATTCGGGATCCCCTCTGCAAAACTGGGTAAAACAAGACAATCCGACTTCTGCATCAATGATGGAATCTGATCACTGTTTTTTCTTCCCAAAAATTCGACTGCGTGACTCAGGCCCTTTTTCTGTACCTCGGCCTTTAAATGATCGGCCTCTTCGCCCTCCCCGACAACCAGAAGATGGGTGTTTTTCTCAAGGGCATGAACCGATGAAAAAGCCTGAATAAGAATATTTACCCCTTTCCCTGGCACAAGGCTGCCCACAAAGATAAAACGACAAATTGGATCTTCAGGGTCTTTTTTATGAAGACCCGATAAATCAACGCCGTTTCGAATCACAGAAACAGTATCGCTGGGAATCCCTTCTTGAACGACCCAGTTTTTCATTTCTTGATTCACCGTCGTAATCCAAACCGCTTCTTTCATCACCCAAACTGAAATGAGGGCGGCTAGTTTTCCTTTTTGAGCCTTTTGCACATCAGTGCCACGTAATGTAACGACAAAAGGAAGGCCTTTCATTTTTTTGAGAAACAGTGCGATGATGCCAGAATAAAGCCATTGCGCGTGGATCATATCGGCACCTTTCGAGACCTTCAGCGCTTTGATCACAAACATACTGATAAAAAATGGAATCAAGAAAACAAGCCAGGGCTGACGTCTTAAATTTGCCGGAATACCGCCAGGGCCATAAGCAAGGGTTTGTCTTTTTTTTGAGAAAAAATACTGAAAACGATGAATGCGACATCCCTCCATGATTTCAAAAGCCGCTGTTTTTTCATGACTGGGTGCAACAATATCAAGTTTAATGTTTAAAGATTTAAGGGTTTTACAAAGACGAAAAACAAAAAGGCCAGAATAATCACCTAAAAATAATGGAAAAGATGTCGTAATGACACAAATCTTCATCTGTCCCCTTTATGCCAAAATTTAATCCTAGTACTTCGCTTTATCGCAAGTGTTTGTTATATTCCATATCAAACCACATCGCAAAAAAGAGGGATTGTAATCCAGAAATTAGCAAAAAAGCAGCAAAAAGCGCACTGGTTGCGGTCACACCTGCACCCGATAAACGGACTGCAAGTAAATAAAACCCAAAGAAAAAACCTGAGGGTGTCAGTGCAATTCCTAAAAAATAAAAAAAGACGAGCGGATGAAAATCTCTAATGATGTATTTGTTGACCATGCGAAACACAAACCCCTTCAACAACAACCAACTAATCTTTGGGATTACACTCAAAAGACGGATACCCGATTTTTCGCCTATATTGTAAATAGGACGAATAGAAACATCCCGAACACGAAAGTTATTGATATTGAGTTTGATTAAAAGGTCATTCGGCATACCATATCGGGCATAGATGGCATCAATATCTAAGGTTCTTAAAACAAGATGGGAAATTGCGGTATAGCCCGACTGAGAGTCCGCAATATGCCAATAACCAGAAGCAACTTTTGTTAAAAGAGAAAGCACAGAATTTCCCAAATAACGATGATGCGGAATCATCTTCCAAGACTCCCCGCGAAAAAGTCGATTCCCTTTTACATAATCAGCCTCGTCTTCAATAATGGGTGCGACAACCCGATCTAGATCTGCTGGGTCCATTTGTGCATCCCCTGCCATCACAGCCACGACATCAATTTTTTCATTACGCGCCTGTTTATAGCCCGTCACAATTGCGCCACCCACCCCAAGGTTTTTTGTATGTTCCATCAAAAGAACACGATCAGCTTGCCCTTGCGCCAAGACGCGTACACGCTCTGCTGTTTTATCGGTGCTACAGTCGTCCACAACAAAAATACGATCCACAAAAGAAGGCATCGAAGTAATGACTTCCCCGATCAGTTTTTCTTCATTATGGGCAGGCACCACAACCCCAATTTTTTTCCCCTTGATCACAAATAGCTTCCTCATTTTTTAAGAATCAAACGACAGCAAATCGATCTCTTTTTTTACATCCTCATCGTTTGAATTATGTTCGAGTACCCTTTGAAAAAATTGAAGTGCCTGAACCTTGTTTCCCCGCCCGGCATTAACTTTCCCCAAAAAAAAGAGCGCATCACGATGATTTGGAAAAATTAAAATAACCTTATTAAAATAATACTCTGCTTTTTCCATTTCTGCATTATTCACAAACATCTTTGCCAAATTGAGATAAGGTTGATAGTTCTCCTGATTCATCGAAATCGACCGAAGAAATATCTGTTCAGCATTTTGATAGTCTTTCATATAAGCATACGTAATCCCTAATAAATTAAGAAAATGTGTGCTATTAGGCACCATCTCCACTGCCATTTTGAAATGCCCCAAGGCAATCTCATAAATCTCTTTTTCTAAAAAATAAGCACCGTGTCCCGACAAGATTTGTGCGTAAAATGAGATTTCCTCTAAATCATTTGAGATTTCATCGAATGGCAAGTGATCTGATAAATTCGAGAAATAGCGCTGAATGGATTCATCGTTAAGCTGATACTCAACCGGGTTAATCCGATAGAATAGACCCTCTGGCACTAAGTATGCGTTAACAAACTTATTATAATCGACAACGGGCTCCCAATAGATCGGACTAATATGAACATTTTCTGTCAGAAAAGCAGACCCAAAATTTTTGGTAGAAACACTTGGAATTACAATGTTTTGAAATCGAGAAGCTTCAAATTCGGTAAACAGGTCCGGCACAATAAAACTCGAAAGACTCAAGATCGTCACGTCAGGACGTTTTCCCTCTACCTGCTGTAAATAACTCAGGCCAAACCAGGCATGATAACTAATAACCACTGCGCCTGGCTTAAAGCGATCTAGGATGCCACTCATGATTTTAGTCGTTTGCCAATAGTCCACCTGTTTACGATTTTGCTTAAAATGATCGGAAAAAAGCATAACAAGCTGGAAAACTAAGACCAAAGAAACAAAACCCAAATACCATTTTTTTTGGGGGCGTCCGGTAAATGATTTCAGACAAAAAAGAATGCTCACCCCAATCCCAACGCCTAAGAGAATGGCCAGCACGATAAATGTTGGAATATAAGCAGAGTTTTCTGTCCAATAACGAATAAAAAATATAAAGGGCGGAAAAAAGAAAAGCCCTAATACACTGAGAAAAGCATAGTGTTTTTTTAAAAATAAATACCCAAGTCCCACCATGCCCAAAAGGACCCCTAAAAGAGAGAAATTTTCTCGATACAAATCCCAATAAATAAGTAACAGTTTCGAAAAAATATTTCCTCTGGGAACACTGAAATGGAAATTGGCATCCTTACGGTCGCTCACATGAAAGATCAAATTCGTAAAGGTTTCTGGATTTCCCCAATCATAATGTGGATTTTGCACAGATCGAATCGGAAGATAAAGGTAGACAGAAAAAGCAATGAGGAAAAAAAAGAAGGTGAGCAGGACTTGTCTTGAAACATCAGAAGAAATCCAAGACTGTTTTGGTTTTAAGCAGAAAAAATAAACCCAAACAAGTAACAAAGGGAGGTAGAGGATCAAAATGGCATGTGCACCTAAACTAAGCCCAAATAAAAAAAATAAGCCATAAATTATTTTTTCAGCGTTAGGATTTAAAGGGTCTGTCTTTGACACAAAGGGGGGAAGTTTGAGCAAAAGCAAAATAAAAATCGCCGTAAAAAAATTTTGAAAAGTATAGACTTCAGCACGATTTGCATTTTCCCAAACCGCATTTGAACATAAAAAAAAGACAGTAGAAACAAACGAAATGCGATCAATGTAAACAGAGGAAAGAGAAGGTCTTGCGTCTCTAAAAAGCATCTGAAGAACAGATTGCATGATCCAATAAAAAATGACAGAAAGAAACGCACCAAAAATTACGGAGAGCAATGTAACTTTAAATGCAATACCACCCAATGGGATAAAAGTCACCCACTTGGCAATCATAGCATAAAGTGGAGAACCTGCCGGGTGAGCGATATCCAGTAAATATCCAATCGCTTGAAATTCCGAAGCATCTCGCCAATAAATAGATGGAAAGCTCGTAAACAGATAGATAGAAAATGATGTAAAGAAGATAATAAGGGGGAAAAGGGAAACCATTCTACAATGAGGCCCTTTTTACATCGAATAGAAAGAGGGGATGGACAAATAGAATTCCTTGCCCACCCCCCTTTTTCAGGTAAAAAACCTAGATTTAGCCATTAAAGGTTGTGTTATCGACATCACGTAAAAACTTGTCCTCACCAATTCTCCAGAGGTCACCAATCACACGTCCTCCCGTCCCTGTCGCCAATGCCGAGAAACCAACCGAAGTAGCCGCCGGAACGGTGTAGGTGTAACGATTTGTTCCCGATATCGCAAACCCAATATTGGCAAGGTTCGCACCCGTATAGACACCATTTGCACCAATAGCCGGATTTTCCGCTGCATAAGCCACCATATTCGTAAAGATCGCACCTAAGTTCGCTTTGGCTTCAGCCTGTTGAGATTTTGCCTGATAATTTAAAAAGTTTGGAATGGCAATCGCAGCCAAAATACCCACAATCGCCACAACGATCATGAGTTCGATCAAGGTAAACCCTTTATTCTTTTTTATTCTATTGAACATAAGCTGCCTCCATTTAAAGTAAAATTTTTTAAATATGATGTTCCAAAATGCCTTCTTCTTGAATCACACTCTGAGCTAAATGCAGAATAGATGCCAAAATCAACACAGACAGAAACAAGAATAAAATATCTTTTACTTTCAATAAGTTAGCATTTATTTTTATTTCATGAATACGCCTTACATCAAAAAAGTCTACTTTAAAACACAGGAAAGTGACACTTTTTGTCACTTATGGGCTCAATTTTAGCTCACTGATTAAAATCGGGATTCAAATCTCGAATTTCTTTGGTTTCATCGATCTCCCAAACATCCCCCACGACCTGTCCGGAGATACCAATGGCTCGCGCTATAAAAGATCCGACAGAGACGTTAACAATGGAGTATGAATATCTTGACATGCCATCCGTCGAAAAAGCGATCTTATCCAAAGTCGCCCCCTCAAACCCATCCAACTCCAATGGCGCGGAGTAGGACAACATGCCCACATAAATTGCCCCAAGATTCGATTGGGCCTCGGTTTGTTGCGACTTTGCAAGATACCTTGTGTATATAGGAACAGCGAGTGAGGCAACAATGGCGATAACAACAAGAATAATCACCAGTTCTATTAGGGTGACACCTCTATTATTATTCATTGGAGATAATAGGATTTTCTAAGAACATCTGTTCCGTAGGATTTTAATGCGCTTCCAGCTTAATGGGATTCTAGGGGAAGCGATTTGAGCCTTACTGCAGAATCTTCGATCAAAGGTTGCCCAAAACCCGCTTCGATAAAACGGACAATAAGTTCCTCATTTTCCGGATTAAGCGCCAGCGAACGTTCCCATGCGGCCTTGGCAAGATCAATCTCTTTGTTTTTAAGATAAATTTCTCCAAGATGTTCGTGGATCACTGGGTCTGAAGGCACAAGGGCCACTGCCTTCTCGAGCAAGGTTGTTGCCTCTTCCAGATTGCCCTGTCGATAATGGACCCAAGCAAGGCTGTCGATAAAATAGCCGTCATCGGGTCGCTCATCAAGCGCCCGTTGCACAAGATCGAAAGCCTCATCTAGGCGAACCCCTTTGTCGGCAAAGGTATATCCTAAATAATTAAGCGCATTTGCATGTTTCGGGGCCAATTGTATCGCACGCTCCATTTGAAAAACCATCTCATCAAAACGCCCCAATTTATCAAATGCAGCACCCAAATGGAAATAGAGATCAGGCATCTCCGGGTTTTTTTTGATCCCCTCTGAGAATATTTTTGCCGCCTCAGCGTAACGTTCGGCATCATTTAAAATCACACCTGTAAAAAGATAGGGCTCAGGACGTTGAGGGTTTATCTTTTTTGCCATTTCCCCCTGAACCAAAGCCGCATCTGGATTTTTTAATCGATAAAAATAAAGCGAACCCAAGCGCAAACGGACCTCATATTCACTTGGACTTTGCTCTAAAATATCATGGTAGGTTGTGCGTGCCGCTTCAAGCGCGCCATTTTTTTCATACAGACTTGCCAAATAAACGCGCAAACGTGTTTCTCCTGGTTTTGCAGCGACAACAGGCAAAAGTGCATCAATCGCACTTGGCAAGTCTTGTTTTTCAACAAAAAGACCAACACGCTGTAGAGCAAGTTCGTAATTAGAAGGGTCTTGCTTTAAAAGCCGAGAGAGCAAGGCCTCCGCCTCATCCAAAGCTCCTTTTTGAACCAGTAATTGCAGCAAGCGATTTACAGCCTGTCTATTTCTTGGATTGATACGATTGACCACATGCCGATAAACATTAAGGGCCGCTTCAAGATTCTTTTGACGTTCATAGATAGTGGCAATGCCCATGTGCGCGGACTCAAAATAAGAATCCAGAGACAAAGCCTCTCGAAAAAAGTCCAAACCTTTGGACATTTCTCTTTTTTGGAGCGCAATCATGCCAAGATAATAATAAGGCAAAGCAACAGGGGGCCCCACTTCTATGCCGCGATAAACCGCTTCTTTCGCCTCGTCTAAACTTCCCTGTTCCGCATGGATTCCAGCAATTTTAAAATAGAGATCCCGCTGTTTTGCATTCACCTGAATGGATTGTTGATAAGCGGCCAAGCTTTTTTCCCTATCTCCAGAGACGAGATAGATATCACCCAAAAGAATCAGTAGTTCGTCATTCTCGTCTGAGGACAAACGTCGCGCTTTTTCTGCATAAGAGAGGGCATCTTTTTGATTCCCAAGCCGGCTGTACAATGTCGCAACCCGTTTCAAGAGAAAAAGGGCATCTGGGTCGTGTCTAAGTGCAGTAAGGTATTCCTTTAGTGCATTTCGATCATCTTTAGCAAAGGATCCAGCACGACGTTCTACCTCATGCTGAAGCCCCAGAATCGCGTGTAAATAGGACTCGGGGCTAGGATAGCGCTTTGCTGGAGCATTTTCTGTTGTTTTGGCCTGCGTTGTTTTAAGTGAAACGGATGGCAAAACATGTGTTCTTTTCTGAACAGCAGTGCCACAGGAAATGAGAAAGAAAAGAGGGAGTATGGAAAAGAAGACACCAAGACGCGTACGAAAAAAATGCTGCGCGGGCTCACGTTTTTTCAACATATCCATAAAGATAGAGGCTCCCGGTTTTAATCCGTTTTGTATCTATACACATTATACAGGGAAAGGGTTGATTAAGGTTTCTCGTCTTTTTGCTTTGGGGTCACATCAATTTCATCCGGCTCAGAGACACCCTTTTTAAAACCCTTAATCGCTTTACCCAGTCCAGAACCAATTTCAGGGAGCTTTCCCGCCCCGAATATCACTAAGATAATCACCAAAAGAATAACAAGTTCCGGAATTCCAATTCCAAACATCACAACCTCTACTTATTCAAAAACAGACCAAACTAGAATCCGGTTTCTAGCCTCAGACAACAAGGATTTCTCTTGAAATTATAGGGTGAAGCAAAAACATTGTCAAATTGAAAACGAAAATCTTCTGAGGAAATTTTCCAGACAAAATAGATGGTTTACGAATTTAGTCTGAGACCACTATTCAGGACGAAAGCGTCGGGGGTGGTCGCTGGCCAGATCTTCGAAACGTGTGAATCGATTAAGAAAAGCCATGGGAACATCACCTATCGGGCCATTTCGCTGTTTGCCAATGATAATTTCAGCCACACCACGTCTCCCACAGATGCATTCCCCATCTGCCGCACACTTGCAAGGATCATAGACTTCTTCCCGATAGATGAACAGCACAACATCGGCATCTTGCTCAATAGCACCTGACTCACGAAGGTCGGCTAAAATAGGTCTTTTCTTTTTTTCAGGGCGAGATTCCACCGCACGTGAAAGCTGAGAAAGCGCGATAATCGGAATTTTAAGCTCTTTTGCCAAACCCTTTAATGATCGTGAAATTTCTGATATTTCCTGCTCGCGACTGTTTACATTCCCGCGGCCACGCATCAACTGTAAATAGTCGACAATAAGAATCCCTAAGTTGTGCTCCGCCTTAAGACGTCGTGCCTTTGCCCGCATTTCAAGAATAGAAATGGATGCCGTATCATCAATAAAAATCGGGGCTTCATTCAAACGACCCGCGGCTTCAATAAGACGCCGCCAATTGTCGTTTCCAGGCTGTCCCAGAAACCCTGACCGTAATTTATGTGCATCCACACGGGCCTCAGAACAAAGCATACGAAGCACTAGCTGTTCCTTGGACATCTCTAAACTAAAAATACCCACCGTTTTTTGCTCTGAAAGCGCGATATTTTGGGCAAGACCCAAAGCAAAGGCCGTCTTCCCCATTGAGGGACGACCTGCAACAATGACTAAATCCGATGGCTGAAACCCAGACGTCATCTTATCGAGGTCTTTGTATCTTGAGGGAAGACCCGTCATTTTTTGGTCAGCGAGTTTTTCAATAATTTCAAATCCAGCTTTGACCAGTTCTTTCATGGGGACAAAAGTCGCCCGCATTGACTTGTCCGTGATCTCAAAAATACTGCGTTCGGCCTCATCCAGTAGTTCATCAACCTTGCCATCTGTATCATAGCCCTGCGTCACAATATTGGTTGCGATGCTAATGAGTTCACGTAATAGACCTTTTTCGTGAACAATTTTGGCATGCAGACGCACATTTGCTGCGGTGGCAACACTTTCAAGCAACTCAACGAGATAAAGATCTCCACCAATGGCCTCAAGTTCATCTTTAATACGAAGCCGATCTGAAAGCGTAATGAGATCAATCGCCTCACTCAGATCATTTAGATCAAGCATGGCGGAATATATTTTTCGGTGGCTTTCCCGATAAAAATCCTCCGCTTTAAGCACCTCGACCGCCCGATTGATTGCCTGATTATCGAGCATAATCGCAGCCAAAATCGCGCGTTCTGCCTCAATATTTTGCGGAGGGAGCCTTTTTAATGAAGTATCAACAGCAGACATGAGTGTTTTTATTTTCTCGAGGTGAGTTCTGACTGAGCAGAAACCCATGCCAAAGCGGCTTGAATACGTTCAATGTAAAGTGCAAAACCCGTTGAAGGAGAAGCGGTCCCAAATTTTTCAAGCAAGTGGTCGTAGCGCCCCCCCCCTCCCAATTCGATACCGACGCCTTCAGAAAAAATTTCAAAAATCGTCCCCGTATAATAATCAAAACCACGCACTTCACCCAAGTCGATCAAGAGGTATTCCTGGTAACCAGCCGTTTTTAGAATATCGTAAACAGACTGAAGTCCTTCAATCGCCGACCGACAAACAGAATCATCGGTCAAAACCGCCGCACGCGCCAAGACCTCTTCTCCGCCAAAAAGATCCAATAAAGAAAGGACTTCACGACGACTCGCATCATCAAGTGCTTTTTGCCTGAGTAGCGTTTCTAATTGAGAAGCTTCTTTTTTTGCGACACAGGACAACACCTTTTTGAAAAGTGCGGGATCCGTTTTGAAACGACTCAAGATCCCTTGCGTAAAAGCCATCTGCCCCAAGGTGATCCGAAAATTTTTGAGCCCCAAAGACTGAAGCATCTCAATCGTAAGTGAGATCATTTCGGCGTCTGCTTTTGCATCGGAAGGGCCAATCAACTCTCCGCCGATTTGAAAAACCTCCCGTTCCCGACCGGCATGTTCCTCCTGATGTCGAAAAACATTGGCAGAGTAGCAAAGTCTCAAAGGTCTTGGTTCATCCGCTAAAAGCGTTGAGGCAATACGTGCAATCTGAGGTGTCACATCGGGACGCAGTACCATAATACGCCCTGTTGCGCGATCCACAAATTTATAGGCATTGTCTAAGATTTCCTCGCCGACGCCCAGAGAAAAAACATCCAAATACTCAAAAATAGGCGGGGTCAGTTCTTGATAGTGCCATCGCTCAAAAACGGACAAAAGATCATGCTCAATCTTACGTCGACAAAGCGTCTCTTCCGGCAAGAAGGTTGCAACACCTTTTGGAATCATGGTTTTTGGTTTATATGAAAGGTTCATTGTCCCAGGAGAAAAAAAGGTTTTTGACAAAAAAGAAATGAAAACAGGAAGGGGATGACACAAACCCATCCCCTTCCCAATCGAAATTGATTTTTGTTACATGTTGCTAACTTAGATATTAACTTGCTTTACAGAGATCACATGTGGCAGTGCCTTGATTTTATCTAAGAGCGAGGCCTTCACCACAGAATCGATTCCAACAACAGAGATCGCTTTTCCACCTGTCTTTTCACGTCCTAACTGCATGCTCGAAATATTGACTTTATTATCACACAAAAGCTGCCCCAAGCTTCCGATCACACCCGGCTGATCCTCATTAAAAAGATAAAGCATGTTGCCCTCGGGAATGACTTCAAGGGCCATGTGATCAATTTCAACAAGCCGGGGTTCACTTTTATTAAAAATGGCACCCGTCACGGTACGCTCTTCAAGACCGGATTTAACCTTCAACGACAAAAGAGACGCGAAATTACCCGAATCGGAGCGTTTCGATTCATTGACCACGATGCCACGTTCCTTGGCAATGCCCGGTGCATTCACATAATTAACAGGTTCTTCTAAAATAGGATTCAAGAGCCCTTTCAAAGCTGCAATAGAAATGGGCGCTGTATCCAGATCTGCTGCTTCACCGCTATAGGTAATCGTGATTTCCTCAACACCGCCTTCTCCGGTCTGCGCAATAAAAGATCCAATTTTTTCAGCCAAATCAATATAGGGTTGTAGTTTCGGCATTAAGTCAGGGGAAACGGAAGGCAGGTTCACAGCAAAGCGCGCAACATCATTGACCAGATAATCGGCAATTTGATTGGCAACAGCAATGGCAACATTTTCTTGGGCTTCTTTGGTGGATGCACCCAAGTGTGGGGTGCAAATAAAGTTTTCCAAAGTCAACAAAGGGTGGGCAGGATCAACAGGCTCTTTCTCGAAAACATCCAAGGCCGCGCCACCGACTTTACCACTTTTAAGTCCCTCATAAAGAGCATCTTCATCCACAATACCACCACGCGCACAATTGATAATGCGCACACCCTGTTTCATCTTTTGGATGGACTCGGCATTGATCATGTGACGGGTTTCGTCTGTTAGCGGCGCATGAATTGTAATTAAATCCGAACGGGTGATGAGACCTTCAAGATCAACCACCTCAACACCGGCTTTTTTGGCCCTTTCAGGAGAAAGATAGGCATCGTAGGCAATGACATTCATCATCATACCCTGGGCAAGTTTTGCGACATGGCTGCCAATCGCACCCATCCCGATGATCCCCAGGGTTTTGTTAAAAAGTTCCAGCCCCATGAATTTTTTCTTTTCCCATTTGCCTGACTTCGTGGACGCATCCGCCTGTGGCACACGTCGCGCCATTGATACCATCAAAGCAAAAGCATGCTCGGCTGTCGTCACTGTGTTACCCCCCGGGGTATTCATGACCACAACACCGCGTTTTGTCGCAGCGGGAATATCTACATTATCAAGCCCTGAGCCAGCCCGGCCTACAACTTTCAGGTTTGTCGCCGCCGCAACGACCTCTTTCGTGACCTTCGTGGCACTCCGGATGACGATACCGTCATACTCAGGGATTATTTTAATCAATGCCTCAGGTGAGAGTCCCGTATTGACGTCAACTTTCAAACCCGCCTTTTTCAAAATTTCAACGCCCCGCTCTGCCAGGGAATCACTCACTAAAACACGCATATTGCCTCCTGATATTTCAAAAACTTTCTTAAAACTATTTTTTGAGTAAGATTTCCTGAGCCACACCCACACCCGTGCCCAACTTAATCTCATAGCCCATGGCTTTGAGTACCATCTCAATCGCCGCAACAGCGGTAATCGTGTCAAAAGTATCCAGATAACCCATATTGGAAATCCGGAAAACCTTCCCTTTGAGCTGATCTTGTCCACCAGCAGCCGTAATGCCGTATTTCACACGTAGATCTTTGTAGATGGCCTGAGCATCGTAGCCTTCTGGCGCAGAAATCGCTGTCACCGAAACACTTGCACCTTCTTTTGGGAAAGATGCCAAACCAATGGCCTCCATGCCTTCTCGAAGCGCCTTCGCCATTGTGGCCCGACGAGCAAAAATAGCTTCACGCCCCTCTTCGCGCATCATTTTTAAGGACTGCTCCAAACCCAAAATTAAAGAAACGGCTGCAGTATACGCGGTTTGATTCTTCCGAATCGCATCTCTTTCTTTTTTGAAGTCAAAATAAAATTTCGCATTCGTGCATTTTTCAGCCTGACGCCAGCCTTTTTCTGAAATAGAAACAAAAGCTAAGCCTGGTGGAAGCGCTAAAGCCTTTTGAGCCCCACTGATGACGACATCTAAATCCCAGGCATCCGTCTGCACATCAAAAACACCCATCGCGGAAATCGCATCCACAACCATAAGACAATTGTCATAATTTTTGACGATTTGAGCCACTTCTTTTACAGGATGTGCAACACCCGTTGAAGTCTCAGAGGCCTGGATAAAAACAGCTTTAATGGAGGGATCTTTCTCAAGTGCCGCAGCCACATCAGCAGGATTCACGACACAACCCCATTCGACCTTGATTTCTTCCGTCAATACACCGTAGCCCTTACAAATTTTCCCCCAGCGTTCTCCAAATTTTCCGCCATTGATATAGAGGGCTTTGTCACCAGGAGACAAGAAATTCGAAACCGATCCTTCCATGCCACCCGTTCCGGTTGAGGCCAGAATCAGCACGTCATTTTCAGTTTGAAACAACCATTTCAGGTCTTCTTTAACCCGCTTCAAAAGCTCAACAAACTCCGGCGCACGATGATGCAGAATGGGCTGTGCCATAGATAAGAGGACTTCCGGGGAAACCGCCGTCGGACCAGGGGCTAAAAGGTATTTCTTCACGATGTTCTTCTCCTTAATGAAAAGCCAATAAAATTAGTTTTAGAACAGAAAAGTTTTAGATGCAAAGAGGGGGAATGTAGCATAAGGTCTTAAAAATTGTCAAGGATTTGAGGGCTGAAATCCTGCGTTTTGAGTACTCTATTCAGTTTACAAGCAAGATAAAATTGATGTAGAGTGTGGGTAGAATTTCATGGACACCACATGTTAAGCAAACTGCTATTCCTTTTTATTGCAATCCCTATTATTGAGATCACCTTGCTGATTAAAATGGGTGATGCCATTGGCTTTTGGCCAACGATCTTCATCCAAATTGTGACCGGGATCGTCGGAGCCAGCCTCGCGCGACTACAGGGCATGATCGTCTGGAACAAAATCGCGATGGAAATGCAAGCGGGTCGCATTCCAACACAAGACATGATTAACGGACTACTGATCTTTGCCGCAGGTATCGTTTTGATGACACCCGGTCTTTTGACTGATTTGGCGGGTTTTGCCCTACTCATCCCCTTTACCCGAAACAGATTCAAAGGCTGGCTCAAACGTCAATTTGAAAACCGAATGGGCCCTGGCGATGACTACATGAAAACCATTAATTAGCCTGAATAAACCACCATCAAATTCTTGACAATCCCACAGACATCCCATAAGATTCCGCCCACGCTTTTGGAGGAATGCATCCGCAAAAAAATGTTGAACGTGTCCCTGCAAACACAGTACATGCAACAGGCACTCGAAGCTGCGGATGAAGCACTTAAAATAGGGGAAGTGCCCGTCGGAGCCGTATTCGTTTCCGATGAAGGTCTCGTTTTTTCCGCTTATAATTTGCGAGAATCTCAAAATGACCCCACCGCCCACGCAGAAATGCTCGTGCTGCGACAAGCCGCCCAAAAACTGGGCCGTTGGCGATTGGGGGGAACGCTATATTGTACGCTGGAGCCCTGTGTAATGTGTGCAGGCGCCTTG
>JAADHI010000077.1 GCA_013151935.1 Candidatus Manganitrophaceae bacterium | reverse complement strand
GCAAGGCGGATATACACATTGCCCAGATGTCGGCGGTGGGCAAGAAAATTCTTATTGAGGGCGGTACGGGTTTGTATCTTAAGGCCTTGCTTTACGGTCTCTGGGACGGTCCTCCCGCAGATTGGGTCTACCGCGAACATTTGATGGCACGGGAAAAAACCGAAGGCCCCGGAACGCTTCATCGGGATTTGTCTGTACTGGATCCTAGCTCCGCAAATAAAATACACGTACGGGATGTGCCGCGTATTGTGCGTGCCCTGGAGGTCAAATACCTCACAGGTCGCGCAATTTCTGAAATCCATGCAGAAGATGCAGCAATGCGTTTGAAACAAACGACACCTCACAGGCTGATTGGCTTAAAACGAGATCGTGCGTATCTGTATCAACGAATTGAAGAACGGGTAGACGCTTATATGGCCTCAGGTTTACTTGAGGAGGTCAAAAGGCTCCTGGCTGCAGGGCTTTCAGGGGATTTTCCTGCAATGCGGGGTTTGTTGGGTTATCGCCAGTTGATTCCTCATCTCAAAGGGCTGCAATCACTTGATGAGGCCGTTTCGATTTTAAAACGAGACACGCGGCGTTTTGCCAAACGTCAAATGACCTGGTTTCGCGCAGATAAAAATATACACTGGATTGATATTAAAGTGGGTGAATCTGCCATAGAGACGGCAGATCGCATAATGCGCTTGAAGAAAGAAGACAGTATGTTATAATCCCAGCCCATCATCTGGGAGGGACTTCGTTTGTCAAATCAGTCAGTCGCGCCACAGGCCAGAATCGGGATTATCGGTGGCAGTGGTCTCTACCAAATGGATGCACTACAAGATCCAAGATCGATCACCCTAGACACCCCTTTTGGGGCGCCCTCGGGTGATTTTATATTGGGTCAACTTGAAGGCATCCCTGTCGCTTTTTTATCACGTCACGGTCAGCAGCATACCCTTTTGCCTTCCGAAATCAATTACCGCGCAAATATTTTTGCCATGAAAAAACTGGGGGTTGAGCGTATTCTTTCGGTCAGTGCCGTTGGCAGTATGAAAGAGGAGGTTGAACCCGGACACATCGCGATTCCCGATCAATTTTATGATTTAACCAAGGGACGAAAAAGTAGCTTTTTTGGTGAGGGCATTGTTGCACACGTCAGTCTCGCAAACCCCATTTGTCCTGATCTTGCGGTTTTTGTTGCGGATACCGCAGAGGAAATCGGGGGAATCGTTCACCGTGGTGGGACTTACCTTTGTATGGAAGGGCCACAGTTTTCGACACGGGCGGAATCAGACGTTCACCGAGGCTTTGGTGTTTCTGTGATCGGGATGACCAATGCTACAGAAGCGAAGCTTGTACGGGAGGCTGAGATGTGTTACGTCACTATTGCGCTTTCCACCGACTATGATTGCTGGCATGTTTCTGAAGCACCTGTGACCGTTGAAATGATTCTTCAGGTGCTGAGAGACAATGTGCTTTTTTCAAAAAAACTTCTACAATCTGTTGTGAAAAAAGTGGATGGCCCTCGCTCCTGTCGGTGTGCGTCGGCTTTGAAGAATGCGATTGTAACCCCCTCTGAAGCGATGTCTGTTTCATTGAAGGAAAAACTCGATCCGATCATTGGGAAATATATTTCGTGAAATTTTTAGGTCTTATCTTTCTGATTTTTCTGAGTGGCTGTGCGACGCACTTTACCTCGCCCTCGAAAGAGGCACTCAAACAACCCTTTCCTCCGATTCAAGAACAGACGAGCACCGCACTGTACTTGCCCAGTTTTACAAACGATGCCGTTCATCAGGGAGGGGTGGCTATTTTAGGGATCTTAAAAGGGGGGCCTGATGTTTTACGTCAGAATGCTGCTTTTGAATTTTTTCAAGGTCTCCGTGAAGTTTTTCCCTCTGCCCGTATCGTCCCGCGTTCAGATGTCATCCGACGGGCACGTACTGCCGGACGTTATCATGATCTGAATCATTTTTTAGAACAATATGAAAGGCGTCGGCGAATGGATATTTCGGCGCTTTCTGAATGGGGCCGTCTTGAAGGGGTGCGTTATCTTTTTTTTGCACAAGTGCCTGTCAATGATAAACATACAAAAACGGTCATGCCGCAATACGGTGAAGACGGCATTGCCGGTAAAGTTTTTGTCTTTTCTTCTGGTCCGGAACAACTTCCGTCCCGTGTTGAAAAACGTGTCTCACTTGAAGCAGAGGTTTGGGATGCAGTCTGTGGAAAGTTGGTCTGGTCAGGATCAGGGCAAGCAGAAATATCGGAAGCTGTTAGACTAGAACGGGTTCGGGTGGATGATATTTTTACGAGTATCACACGGCGTCTCATTGGCGAGATGGATCGAACGATGTGGGAGAGTGGAAAAGCGGCTGATTCTGCTGCAACGGGATGTTCGTCTGGATAAAATGGTGAGGATATCATGAGTTTATTGGTTGTGGGTTCTGTTGCATTTGATTCTGTAAAAACACCTTTTGGTGAGGTCGATGAAGTCCTTGGTGGGTCTGCGACCTATTTTTCTACTGCGGCGAGTTATTTTACTAAGGTCTCTCTTGTTGCGGTTGTGGGAGAAGATTTTCCAGAAGAGCATCTCAATTTCTTAGTGGGGCGTGGCATCAACATTGATGGGATCGAGCGGAGTGCTGGCCGCACCTTCCGGTGGAAGGGCGAGTATAGCTATCAGCTCAATGAGGCCAAGACACTTGATACCCAACTGAATGTGTTTGAATCCTTCCACCCCAATTTACCCGAATCCTATCGAAAAGTCCCTGTCGTTTTTTTAGCCAATATTGATCCCAATTTACAGCTTGAAGTCCTAAAGCAGGTTGAAAAACCTAAACTTGTGGCCTGTGACACCATGAACTTTTGGATTGAGGGTAAGTTAGATGCTTTGATTCAAACCCTTGCTTCAGTGGATATTTTGATCATCAATGACGGAGAGGCCCGCGAGTTGGCTCAGGAGGTCAATCTGGTCAAGGCCGCAAAAAAAATTATGGCCTATGGCCCAGGTGTTTTAGTTGTAAAACAAGGTGAATACGGGGCATTGATGTTTAATGGTGAGACCATTTTTTCGGCCCCTGCTTTTCCCTTGGAGCAAGTCTTTGATCCAACAGGTGCGGGAGATTCTTTCGCAGGTGGATTTATGGGATATCTTGCCACTTGTAATGAAATAGACGATGTTGCAATCCGCCAAGCCGTCGTTTATGGTAGTACAATGGCGTCTTTCAATGTTGAGGCCTTCAGTCTTGACCGTATGCGTGCTCTCAAGCAAGAAGAGATTAAGAGCCGATTTCAGGCTTTCAAGGCTTTGACCGCATTTGAAAATATCTAAGAAAGCGCTCTTTAAGTCATGATCAGAGGTTCCTTAAAATCAAGCTCATGATGTGGAAAGCAATCTTCCTGTTTCTTATTTTGCCCTTCATGCTGAGTTGTGGTCTGAGTGAATCTCGAATTAAAAGAGAAAAAATCTCAGACTCTCATTACAAGCTTGGAATCGCTCATCTTTTGGGTAAAAACCCTGCCCTTCAAAAAGCCTATATTGAGTTTCAAAAAGCCATTAGATTAGATGGGCGAAACCAAAAAGCCCACTATGCACTGGGGCACATCTTTTTTCAGCAGGAAAGTTATGAAGAGGCTGTTGTGGCCTTTCAAAAAGCCATTTCAATCGATCCTGAATATTCTGAAGCCCATAACTATTTAGGTCGTGTATATTCATTACAGGAGGATTTTGATAAAGCAATTGCCTCCTACCAAAACGCGCTTAAAAATGTAATATATGAAACCCCTGAAAAACCCTATTGGAATCTTGGTTTGATTTTTGTGCGCCAGAAAAAATACGAAGATGCCGAACGTGAACTAAAAAATGCCCTTCGTGTTAACCCCAATATCGTTCCGGTACACAACTTATTGGGGCAAATTTATGCCAAGATGGGCAATACAAAAAAATCAATTATATCCTACAAAAGGGTCTTGCAAATTTCACCTAAAAATTTAAATGCACACTATAATCTAGCCTGTATCTATCAGCAGGAAGGAGAGACGCATTTGGCCGACAAAGCGTTTGAAGAGGTGGTGATCCTGTCTCCAAAATTGGCCAAAGAGGAAGATTTAAGGGCATGTTTGAATCCAATGGAATAAAGAGGGGGTTTGATCCCTCTCGTCAACAGACAAGAACGACATGGAAAATTTAGGAGAATACCTCCAACAAAAACGAGAAGAGCAGGATATTTCGATAGACGAACTCGTCTCTCTCACCCGCATCCCAATCCGATTTATTGAAGCCATCGAATCCAATCAGTTCGATCTTCTGCCCAATCAGGTGACCGCTAAGGGGTTTTTGAGATCTTATGCGGAATGTGTTGGTGTTGATCACGGCCTCATTACGGAAGCATTTGTTGAGTTTCCTGCCCCTGATTCTTCTTTTTCCGATGCCAGAAGTCGGAATGAGATTTTGTCCCATGTTCGCGTGGAGAAGTCGAGCCGCCTTCCCTTTCCACGTCGTATTGTTTTATCGATTGTGGTCTTGGTTTGTGTCCTTCTCATTTTGGTTGGTTTACTCTCAAAAAAAGATAAAAGAGTGAACCTTTTCTCCTCAGCTTTTCCCCCTCAACTGACTGCCCCAGAAGCACCGGACATTCCAGATGTGGTGCCACCCCCTTTATCAGAAGCGGGACGCTCCGAAGTGGAGGTGCCTTCCTCAGAAGAGGAAACCCGGCCACTTGAGCCTGAGACCGTTTTGAGTGAAGAAAATGCCGATGTCGTGGCAGGAGAACCAGTACTTGAGACTGATGAAACAAAAGACCTGCTTATTGCAGCGGCCCCTTCGCCAATGCCTGAGTCTGAATCGTCCTCCGAACCTTCTGAGGCTGAAATGACCGAGGGGCTTGTGGATTCTCAAAATGAGGAAACCCGCTCTGTTGTGGATCTTGAAGTAAGGGAATATGTGCTTTCTTTGGAGGCCATTGAAGCATCCTGGGTTCAAGTCACGATTGATGGAGAAGAAGTTCGGGAAGCGCTGCTTCAGCCCCAAGATATTGTTGAGTGGAAAGCCAATAAAAAATTTCGTTTAACACTTGGCAACGCGGGGGGGGTTCGTGTAAAACTAGACGGTCGCGAATTGCCTCCCTTTGGGCCAAGCGGCGAAGTCGTACACAAGGACATTATTGGGGAATCTCCTGTAGAGCTTGACTAAGATTTTTCAATAAACCTATCTTTTTGCCGACGTAGCTCAGGGGCAGAGCAGCTGATTCGTAATCAGCAGGTCGGTGGTTCAATTCCACTCGTCGGCTCCATTATTCTCTTTATGATTGATCGCTCCCTTTCTGGTTTTATCTCGTCAATTTGCACATCTTGAATGAATTTTTTAGGGGGGGGCTTTTGATTTTAAACAAATGTCTGTTTAAACCCCTTCTTAATTTTTTAATCCAAATAATTCCTGTATTCGTATTGCCAGCGCTGCTTAATGCTCAAGAAACGCCCATCATCAGTGGGCGTGATCGTTTTTCGCCTATCGTGGCAGAAAGTGGCATGGTCGCAACACAGCAAGCCTATGCGACAAAAGCGGGACTTCAAGTCTTAAAAGAAGGGGGTAATGCGATTGATGCCGCCGTGACCATTGGGTTCACGCTTGCCGTGACTTTACCGAGAGCAGGCAATCTCGGCGGTGGTGGTTTTATGCTGATCTATTTGGCGGACGAAAAAAAAGTCATCGCGATTGACTATCGTGAAAAAGCGCCTCAAAAAGCCACAAAAGATATGTTTTTAGATCAATCTGGAGACGCCGATCCGCACTTATCGCGTCACAGTCTGTTGTCTGTGGGGGTGCCGGGCACAGTAAAAGGTTTAACGATGGCGCTTGAAAAATACGGAACAATCTCACTCAAACGTGCGGTGGCTCCCGCGATTAGACTGGCAGAAAAGGGCTTTATTGTGGATCGGAGTTTTGCCCATTCTCTCAAAGCCGCAAAACCTGCGATGAAACTTTCTCCGGCGAGCCTCGCGATCTTCTACAAAAAAGATGGTGGTGATTATCAGCCGGGAGATCGTTTTGTGCAAAATGATCTGGCGAGCACTTTAAAAATCCTCTCAAAAGAAGGCCCAAAAGCTTTTTACGAAGGGCCAATTGCTGAGAAAATGGCGACGTTTATGTCTGAAAAAGGCGGTTTAATCACTTTAGAAGACATGGCTATATACCGTGCGCGTCTTAGAAAACCGATTTATGGCAACTATCGTGGTTTTGATGTGTATGCCATGCCGCCACCCAGTTCTGGCGGTATCCATATTGTACAGATCTTAAACCTACTGGAAGCCTTTCCCATACGTGTTTTGGGGCATAATACGGCGGAAACCATCCACCTTATGGCCGAAAGTATGAAACTGGCCTATGCGGATCGCTCTCAATATTTGGGGGATTCGGATTTTGTTTCTGTGCCGGTGAAGGGTCTTATTTCCAAAAAATATGCAGATTTATTGCGGCCGATGATTGACCGGAAAAAAGCCAGACCCAGTCAAAAAATCCGTCCCAACAATCCCTTGCCTTACGAAAGCCATGAAACCACACATTTTTCTGTGATGGACAAATACGGAAATGCTGTCTCAAATACAACAACGCTCAATTTCAGTTACGGCAATAAAATTGTGCTGCCCGGCACGGGCATATTGTTAAATAATCAAATGGATGATTTTTCGGCCAAATCGGGTGTGCCCAATGCCTATGGTTTGATCGGGGGCACAGCCAATCCAATGCCATCTTAGCCGAAAAACGCATGTTGAGCTCAATGTCACCGACCATCGTGATGAAGTCGGGCAAGCCTTTTTTAGTCACCGGAAGCCCTGGTGGCAGCCGAATTATTACCACAACCCTTCAAATGATTATAAACGTCATTGACCATCAAATGAATATCTCTGAAGCGACCAACGCTGTGAGGATTCATCATCAATGGTTTCCCGATGAACTCAGAATAGAAGAAGGCTTGAATCAGGATACGATTCGGATTTTGAAAACCAAAGGCCATCGCATCATCACAAAAAATGCCATGGGCAGCACGCAGAGCATTATGCGGAGCGGGAAAGAATTGCATGGGGCATCCGATCCGAGAACATCGGGGGGATTGACGGCGGGGGATTGAAAAAAGAACGCCCTCGGTTCTTTTGAACCGAGGGCGTTTCGGTTTGCCATTCTCTCTTAGGTGTCTATTCCTGGTGCCGAGGCTGACCATGTATTGATCGGATTGACGCTAACGCTTCCATCAGCAGAGACCACGAATTCAAGAACGTCCCAGGTGAGATTGTCGTTTTCTCCCACAGGTGGCGTAAAGAGTGTGATGTTCCCGTTAAGGGTCAGTTCAACTCGGGCCGGGGATTCGGTCATTCCGGGTGAAAAGGTTCCGCTAAAGTTATTCACTGAATAACGATAAGTTCCCGGATCGGGAAATTGAAAAATGGTGATGACTTCCGGGCCGAAGCTACTGAGGTCATCCACGTCAAGTTGGCTAAAGGGAAAACTGGACAAGCTTCCCTTGCTGCCGAAGTAAACAAAGATATTGTTTGGCCCCACGAGGTAAGCATCAAGATCCAGTGGGTTTTCGCCCCAACTTAATTTAATTGAGACAGATGTATCCCCATTATTACCACCGCCGGTAGGAAGCACGAGACAATCACTCATGACCAGATCGGATGCTCCTGTTTGCAGTTTGACGGTATTGGTTTTCAGGCCTGCCTGCGATCCAGATACCAGAACCGAAGCCATGGGTTTTGCGATTACTGAAAAATTACCGGAAGCATCTGTGAATGTTGAAGCGGTTCCGGAATAATCATCGCCGACCGTGAGGATACTTATGTCTGCGATGCGTGTCCCGTCAGCATTCTGAACACAGCCGTTAATTATTATTTGAGCGTAGAGAGAATCCGCATTCCAGGTTGAAAAATGTCCGACGGTTCCTTCGTAATAAGTGCCAGAAGCATCGCTCAGCAGTGTGGCAGTGCCTTCTTCCACCCAGAGTCCTTGGGTTTCGTCATAAAAAAATAAAGGAATTGTTGTCGGTGGGGTACCTGATTTGTCAGCAAGCGGAATGCGAATCGTGGCGATTGATCCACTTGCAAGGTTTAGATCGTTGTCCATCTCGTCTGTAAATGTGGCAATAATGGCACCAAAACTTTCTATGGGAGAAAGCACTCCCCCCACGTCGGTTTGCATGTCACCCGGCATCAGGTCGATATCTATGGTAGGGTCGATCACGGTTAGCTTAATAGTGACATTCCCTTCAGGGGAACTGCCGTCCCCTTTTCTCAAGGAACCTGCGCTCAGGGTGACACTGGCGGGAGAGTTTGTATCGCTTAATGTTTGTGCTGTATCTGGATCGAATGTCTGTGTCAGGCCAATAGGCAATAGGCGCATTGCCAGGTTCGCATTCGGAGCCTGGTCTGATATACGTGCAATTTTTGACTGATCAGAAAATCCAGTTACAGAAACAGTAACAATGATTCTGTCCCCATTGTTTAGACCTGAGAGTTCATAACTCCCATCGGCAGTTGTTGTTGCGCTTTTTCCAGCCGCACGCACTGTTGCACCCGATATCACTTGTCCGGTCGTTCCATCAAATACTTGTCCTGTGATTTTTCCGGAAGCAGGCGAAAGGGTAGATGGATTACCACCACCCCCGCCGCTGCTGCCGCAGGCGGCCAATAAAAATCCAACAAAAATGAGTGTTGAGAAAATCCTAAGCTGTTTGTACATTTTAAAAGGGTCTCCTTTTTTGGATGAGGGGATCCTCTGTTTGGACAAGAAAAGACATCCAGAATAGAGGGTTATTCTATATTAGTGGTGGTTGTTCGTGTTTTTTAGCGGTTTTCATCCCACAAGTCAATCCCCTCAAATGGGGGGTGTCCGGTTTTTAAGGGGCCGAGGGACAAAGGTCGATCAGCACACATTGATCACAAAGCGGTTTACGGGATTTACAGACATGGCGGCCGTGTAGGAGTAGTCGGTGTGCACTGTCCGTCCATTTTTTTTGAGGGAGGCGTTTCTGTAAGTCTTTTTCAATTTGAACCGGATCATTTGATGGTGACAGTCCGAGGCGGTTTGAGACGCGACGCACGTGGGTATCCACGACGATGGTTTGTT
>JAADHI010000088.1 GCA_013151935.1 Candidatus Manganitrophaceae bacterium | reverse complement strand
AGAAAACGTTTGGCCCAGGAAACAATGTGAATGACACGCCCCTGAAAAATCACCTGCTCACCACCTTCGGGTGCTAAGGCTTGTTGCACCGTTTGATTTTGATCCAACTGCTCTCGTTTCTGCCCAAAAGTCACAATTTTTAAGTCAGCTGCTTTTTTGATTTTACCCTTTTCTGGCTGGAGTACCCCGTTTAAAAGATCAATGAGCGTGCTTTTTCCACTCCCATTTGCACCCAATAAACCCAGACAAAAACCGGGGGAAAGCATCAGATCAAGATTTTGGAAGAGTGTTTTTCCCGCACGAGACATGCCTAAATTTATTGTTTCAAGTAATATTTTTGTGCGCCGATCTGTGGCATCAAAAGAAAATTGCGCACTTTGACCTTGGTCATTACGCGCTTTGACGGCAGAAAGGTCACCTTGTAATCTGCCCGCCTGGTCGATACGAAACTGTGCCTTTGTCGTCCTGGCTTTTGGGCCACGTGAAAGCCAGGACACTTCCCGACGCACCTTGCTTGCAAGCGTCTGCTCGTGCTGACTTTGTGCATTTAAAAATTCGGCACGACGTCTTAAAAATTCACTGTAATTCCCTTCAATGCGAAGATAACCTTCGGGATAGCAGCGATTGAGTTCGACGATGCGGTTTGTGGTCTGCTCCAAAAAAATCCGATCATGACTGACAAGCACAAACGCAAAATTGGACGTTCTCAAATGCTTTTCCAGCCACAAGATTCCTTCTAAATCGAGATGATTTGTAGGTTCGTCCATGAACAAAATATCAGGTTTTTGCAGCAATGCGTGTGCAATGGAGAGGCGTTTTCTCCATCCCCCGGAAAGCGTTCCGGCTTTTTGATTCATGTCTTCAAAAGCAATCCCTGTCACCAAGTCTCGCACATCTCGTTGAGAAACCCAGTTTTCTGCCATCTCCGGCATCTCTTCAAAAAGGATGTCGGAAACGGTTTTTTCAGGGTCAAGGGGTGGGTCTTGAGAGAGATAGGACAGTTGTAAGTTCCGCTTTCGAGAAACAGTGCCCGAAGAAGGTTCAAGCAAGTCGGCCATTACTTTTAGAAGAGTGGTTTTACCCGAACCATTGGGGCCAATCAAACCCAAACGCTCACCCTGAAAAAAACCGAGGGACAGATCGGAAAAAAGGGTCTGCGGCCCATAAGTTTTTGAAATGGATTGGCAACTAATGAGAGGGGAAGAAGACATTATCTACGAAAATGCTGGATTCAGAACTTCCTTAAGCCGCAAGCGATTCTTTAATCACTTGATAGGCCGCAACCACACGCTGCAAGGCATGTTCATCGCTGCGGTCTCCGCCGCGGGTATCGGGATGGTATTTTTTTGCCAGACGCCGAAAGGCGAGCATGACTTGACGCAAGTTACACCCTTCTTCAAGGTCTAAAGTTTCATAGGCTTCGGAGAGGGAGGAAATTTCTGTATTTTTTGAAGAAGCGTCCGGATGACTTTGTTTTGTAAATTTTTCTATAAAATCAGCTAAATTAAAGGGGCGACGACTCCGACGTCGGGCGCGTTTAAAAACGCTCGACTCAAGCGTATCCAACTGGTCTGCAACATAGTTTACCCGACCCGCAACTTGCCGAAGATTGGACATTCCCGTTACCTGACGAACCTCCGTCTGAAGCACCAGGAACAGGTCTTCAAAGTGGTAGGCTTTTTTCTCCACACTTAAATAGGTCATGGGCTGGGTTTCATAAAAACGAGAAAAAGCATGCTCAAGAACATCGGGTAATGCGGCCTTCATTTTTCCAAGATGACGCTGCAAACGACGCTTACCCAGGATCAACTTATTGACATCACTGCCTACACCCATCAACGATCCACTCTATCAAGACACACAAGGGGAATCGCCCGGATTTCTGCTCAGTCACTCCCCCTCTCGAACATACAAAAATTTAGCGCATTTATGACAGTTTTAAACTTGGCTTGGCTGATCCGATGGCGCTTTGCTTGCCAAAGCTTCCTTGGCAACATTTTCAGAAATCGCCTCTTCTGACAAACCTGCTTTCGCATCTAATTTTCGCTGTTTTTTTTCTTCTTTTTTCTTCTTTTTTGCAAGCTCTTTTTGACGTTTTTCATAAGAGTAGTTCTGTCTCGCCATTATGCCTCCTTTGATGATGATAAAAACCCAAGATCAATCATTAATCCCGGGATAAAAAACCGTCAAGCCGATAGGACTCCTTGGCTTTCAAGATACTGCTCATAGTTATGACTATAATCCACGATACCCTCGGGTGTCATTTCGATAATACGTGTCGCCAATGACGAAACGAACTCCCGGTCGTGACTCACAAAAACCAAAGTCCCCGCATAATTTTCAAGCGCACCGTTGAGAGACTCAATCGATTCCATGTCGAGATGATTGGTCGGCTCATCCATCAGCAGCACATTCGGACGTTTTAAGATGAGCTTTCCAAATAACATGCGTCCCTGTTCCCCCCCGGAAAGCACTTTGATGGATTTTTTCATGTCGTCTTTAGAAAACAAAAGCCTTCCTAATGTTGCACGAACAACTTGTTCGTCATCACCTGGACTGCGCCATTGATTCATCCAATCAAACACCTTCATGTCTTTTTCAAAATCATCAGTGTGATCCTGAGGGAAATAACCCACATTTGCATTTTCAGACCACTTCACAAGGCCTTTATCGGGCTGAAGACCACGCACATCGTAATCCGGTAAAAGCGTGCGTAACAAGCTTGTTTTCCCAATCCCATTTGGGCCGATAATCGCAATACGTTCTCCCACATCGATCGTAAGGTTTAAATTTTTGAAAAGCGGCCCTTCGTCATAGGATTTTTCGATTTCCGTCAACTCTGCAACGGAGCGATAGAGTTTTTTATCTTGCTCAAACCGCAGAAAAGGGTAGACGCGACTGGAAGGTTTTACTTCTTCGAGTTTTATTTTTTCAATTTGGTTTGCACGCGAGGTGGCCTGTCTGGCCTTTGAGGCATTGGCGGAGAATCGACGTACAAAGGTTTGTAATTCTGCGATCTGGGCCTTTTTCTTAGCATTGTTGGCCATCATACGCTCACGGACTGCCGTTGCAGCCGTCATGTATTCATCATAATTACCCGGGAACATCCGGATTTCGCGATAATCAAGATCGGCCACATTTGTACAAACACTGTTTAAAAAATGGCGATCATGAGAGATGATTACCATTGTAGATGAGCGTTCTTTCAATAAGTCTTCCAGCCAGCGAATCGCGTTCAAATCTAAATGGTTCGTAGGCTCATCCAAAAGCATCACATCGGGATCAGCAAACAGCGCTTGTGCCAACAAGACCCGGAGTTTCCAGCCCGAGGCAACAGCACTCATCGGGCCTTCATGTTGCTCCAATGGAATACCCAAACCCAGTAATAGTTCACCCGCACGGGACTCTGCAGTATAACCGTCCATCTCGGCAAACTCGGCTTCAAGGTCACCCACTTTCATGCCATCTTCTTCAGACATTTCAGGTAAAGCGTAAATGCGTTCACGCTCTCTCTTAATTTCCCAAAGCGCAACATTGCCCATAATAACGACATCCAGGACCATCTCACCTTCAAAGGCAAACTGATCCTGGCGGAGTTTTCCCATTCGTTGATTGGGACCCAAAATAACCGTTCCTGTTGAGGGCTCTAACTCACCTGCTAAGATTTTCATAAAGGTTGACTTTCCCGCACCATTGGCTCCGATGAGCCCATAACGATTGCCGTCACCAAACTTTACCGAAACATGCTCAAAAAGCGGTTTTGAGCCAAATTGAATACTAATATTTGATGTAGAGATCAAGAACTTGCTCCTATCCAAAATCGGGTCGCCAATTTTGGATTTTATAAATTGTGAAAAAATAACAGCGAACTGTACTTAAAAATAGCGGATTAGTCTAACAGATCGACTATTTTTATTCAAAAAAAGCACAGAAAAACAGAAAGCGTCTTTTGGGGGGAGATCCGTTTGAGTCTAAGTTGAACATGAAATCGTATTATATGGCTTACAGGCTCCTCTGATCAAGTGGAGGATTTATCATAAAAAAGCAACATGCTATTCGTAAAACCATGCAAAAAGCTGCGTGCACCAATTTGACCAATTTCTCCGGCACAGAAAAAACCAGATGCAGGGACGGGCCCTAGATGTTTTTGTATCGCCATAATATCGTGATTCTTACAAGAAAAGAGACCTGCACCGCGTCCTGTACAGGAAAAAACCAAAGCACCCACCGGTTTTTGTTGAGGCCGTCGCTCTTCTTGAAGCGCAAGCAGACGGTCAAGGTCTTCAATCGCAGCACCCGCATCCCGTACCTGAAAACGAATGCTTTGTCCTGGATGAATATCGTCTCCGATTGATCCTGCACCCGTTTTTTGATCCAGACGCATAAGTCCTCGAATTAAAAAATCGCCCCGTTGATAACCGTCTTTGCCTTCATCCATCGCAATGCCAATTAAAATGGCTTGATGAAACAGCTTTTGGTCCTGCGCATCTGCTTGCCCTACGACTTCTTGTAGTACCTCTAAAAAGGAGCGGCCCCCGACTTCATAGATGACATTCTGCTCTGCTTTGGTCACCACAAAGGTTTCACCCACGGGACGACAGCCCTGAGAGACCACGGTGTCCACAATAATGTCTCCGGTCAAGGCAATGCCCACCAGGCCTTGATCATACACATCCTCATTTAAAATCAAGGTATTGCCCTGTGGTTGCTGAGCGCCACTCGCTAATCCTCCTGCAACAGGACATCCCGGATAAGCGATATTCAAACCACGAATACAGCTTTGCAGATCGAATAGAAAAGGATCAGGAAAAAGAAAAAAGATCGGATTTTCATTTGGGAAAATATCAAAAAAACGATGCCAATCGGCGGGACCTTGCATTTGTTTTAATTCAGTTTGATCCAAATAAAACGGACTGACCCGAACCCCCGGACATTTCGCAAGCAACAAAGACCCACCCGGCGCGTCTTCAATTTCAAGATTGCTCGCAATCACACCAGAACACGTACCCACAATTAAATGGGCAATTGCAATATTTTCACGCAGTCCCGCAGCGATTTCCTGAACGGCATTATGAGCAATGCAGGAGAGAAATAAAATGCCAAAATCAAATTCTCCCGGTGGCCCTTCACTTAAGGTCGAAATAATTTCATCTACATCGCCAGACGCTGCGTATCTGTTTTCAAACTGCATGTTTTATTTTCGCACTCCAGACCTATCGATAGGGGTTTTAGCGCGTGTTTTTTCCAACCACCACTTTAGGATTTTAGGGATGTTTCCCTTAAAAATTTTCTCCGCATAATAACGGTCACTCGCACGTTTGTTGGCCTGTGCCAATGTCGGATAAACATGAATGAGGCCGGAAACCGCAGCAACAGACAATCCCTTTTTGACCGCCAAAGCATATTCGTGAATCAAATCTCCCGCATTCGCACCCAATATATCACAGCCAAGAATTTTTCCTTTTGATGTGCACACCAACTTCACAAGACCCTTGGTCGCGCCCTCAATAATGTGTCGGTCATTATCTTTCACTTCATAACGAAAAACAGAAATCTTTTTTTCACCGAATTGCTGCTTGGCCTGTTTTTCAGATAAACCGACATGGGCTAACTCAGGATCGGTATAGGTCGCCCACGGCACGACATCATACGAGACCTTGCGTTTTAAAAATGGAATGAGCGCATTGCTAATGACGATGCCCGCTTGATACTCCGCCATGTGGGTAAAAAGATAGGGTCCAGCCACATCGCCACAGGCATAAATCCGGGCATTCGTCGTCACCAGGGAAGCATCTACTTGAATGCCACTGCGTCCGACAGCAACACCTGCGACATCAAGCCCCATGTTTGTGGTTCGCGGCCGCTTCCCTGTCGCCAACAAAAGGGTATCGCCCTCCACCACAAAAGATTCATCGCCCTGCTGACACCGAAGCTTAATCGTACCGTCTTTTTCTGAGACCTGCATTGCGCGTGTGCCGACATGAATCGTCAATTCTTCATCCAAATAGCCATGCAGTAAACAAGAGAGCTCTTTATCGTCATTGTGTAGGACACAATCCAAGGTTTCAATCAAGGTCACCTGGCTACCCAAGCGCGCCATCGCTTGCCCAAGTTCACAGCCAATCGGCCCCGCACCAATCACAATAAGGTGTTTGGGTTGTTTGCGAAGATCAAAAAAGGTTTCATGCGTCAGATACGGCACATCTTTTATCCCCTCAATCGGCGGCACCACCACACTGCCCCCCGTGGCAATGCAAAACCGGCTGCCGATGAGGGTTTCGCCATTGACTTCAATGCGGTCGTATCCGGTGAACCGTGCGTGGCCTTGAATGACACGAATCCCCATTTTTCTAAATCGCTCAGGATCGTCGTGCGGTTCGATTTCCATAATGGTTTCATGCACATGCGCCATGACGCGTGAAAAATAAAAATTAACCTGTACTGGCCCCAGCTCAAACCCTTCTTTTTGTGCAAGATCCAGTTTCCGTTTTGTTCGTCCCGCTTCAATTAAAGCCTTACTCGGCACACAGCCCGTCCAAAGACATTCTCCCCCCAGTTTGTCTTTTTCGATGAGGGCTACTTTTGCACCCAATTGTGCCGCGCCACTGGCCGTCACAAGCCCCGCAGCGCCTCCGCCGATCACAATTAAATCATAAACTTCCATGCGGACCCTCCATACTCATTATGGTTTTTCAACATCAATTTTACCTTTCGCCGCAGACGATTTTTTATATCTATTGTAAAACACGGGGACCAGGGAGAGCAGCCCCAAGAGTACAAAAGCACCCAAAAGCCCGGGAGAGGCAATGTCTTTGGAATTAATTTGCCCTAACTGTTTTCCCGCATTGGTATAAACAATACTGCCCGGCAAGATACCAATGGCCGTTGTAATGACATAGGTTGAAAGCTTGATCCGTGTCATCCCCGAAGCCAGGTTCACGAGAAAAAAGGGAAAGAGCGGGATCAAACGAAGCGTCAGCAAATAACTAAACGCGTTGTCTGTAAATCCCGATTGAATCCCGGCTAAACGCTTCCCAAACCTTTTTTCAATACTGTCACGTAAAAGATAACGCGACACCATAAAAGCCAGTACCGCACCCGATGTTGCGCCCAAATTCACAAAAACCGCGCCCAAAAAAGTGCCATACAAAAAACCGCCCGCCAAGGTCAATATCGTCGCACCCGGTAAAGAAAGTCCCGTTTGAAGGCTATAAATGAGGATGAAAAGAATGACGGTCAAGACATAATTTTCTTGTGTATAGGCCTTCAGCGCGTCTTTATTTTCCTTGAGAGACTCAAGGGTGACATATTGCCCCAGATCAAAAAAAGAAAAAGCGGCAATGCCGAGAACAATAAGGGCCAAAAGAACCCATTTCCCAGTCGATTTTGTTGCAGGATTTTGTTGCGGTTTATTCATGCCATCCTCCAAATAAAACGTTATTCAGATCCTAGCATAAAACAACTGAGCGTCATCATGATGTATGGGAGAATACAAGCATATCGATTATTTAGAAACCTCAAGGAACAGAACCCCCCGGCCCCAGTTTATCAAAGCATGGCATGGAGAAACCAAAAAAGGCTTTTCCGGAGTGTTTTTAAAACCTGAGACAGCCCTTCTTCTCTTGTGAAGAACCCGACATGGACATAGGGGTTGCCGCGCCAAATAAAAAACCTTAAGACTCCACAGAAAAACCATCGATAATTTCAAAAATAGCCTTAAGATATTTCCCTTCTGATCGGGCTATTTCTCCACGAAGGTAAGAAGGGACGTTTTCTAGAAATTCCCATTTACTGGTTGGAAGATATTCTAAAAAGACGTCCATCATTGCAGGTCTCAACAACCGTCTATTTTCAGGTGTATCCGGTTGCTCTTTCCTAATTACTTCGTTGAGGCTGTAGAAAAACCCCAAAAAGGCAGAAAAAGACGCGTTATTTTGTTAAATCTCATCAGGATATTGAAATAAGGAGAGTCTTATGGCGCGTTATCAAGCGTATTCTCAAGATCAAAGCAAATCTATCTCCGTTTTTTTTGAAGACCAACTCCTGCCCGGCACCTTTGAGTCCGCCCTAAATCATATCGTCGACAATGAGCTTGATCTCGACATCTTCCTGAGCCGTTATAAAAACGACAAATGTGCCCGTCCCGCCATTGACCCCGCTCTCCTGCTCAAAATCATCTTTTTTGCCTACTCGCAGGCATCACAGCAAGCCGTAAAATCGCAGCTTGCTGTCGTACCAACATCGTCTTCAAAGCCCTAAGTGCCGACACAATGCCAAACTTCAGCACCATAGCCGACTTCATCTCAAGCATGGAAGCAGAAATCACCCCGCTTTTTCGAAACATCCTGCTCATTTGTGAAGGAATGAACCTTATTGGCAAAGAAATGTTCGCCATAGACGGCTGCAAGCTCAGCTCAAACGCGTCAAAAGAACAGAGTGGCACCCACGCAGAATTAGAAAAAAAAAGAGAAAAGATCGAACAAAACATAAAATACATCCTAAAAATCCATTCGAAAGAAGATAAAATCGAAGTAAAAGTCGAAGACCTCAGCACAAAGCGAGCCAAACAAATCGAAAAATTACGGGCGAAATCGAAAAAGATCCTCGACTTTCTCTCAGAAAATGAAGAACGCTTAGGCATCAGCGGTAAAACCATCAAAAGCAACATCACCGACAACGAAAGCGGGAAAATGCCAAGCGCCCACGGTGTCGTGCAAGGGTATAACGGCATCGCGACCGCCGACGCCAAACACCAAGTCATCGTTGCAGCAGAAGCCCAAGGCACAGGCTCTGAGCAAGAGCAACTCAAAAACATGATCGAAACAAGCCTTAAAAACCTAGAAAACGTCAGCCCAAACCCACCGAAAAAAGAAGAGATCGTCATTCTGGCTGATAACGGTTTTCACAGCGAAAAAAACATAAAATACCTGATAGAAGAGAAAATAGACGGCTACATCCCAGACCGACAATATCGAAAAAGAGATCCGAAATTTACCAATGCCGACCGCCATAAAAAACCCATCAAAGGTGAAAAAGGCAAAGCAAAATACTTCATCCCCAAAGACTTTAAAATGGACAAAGCCCTTGGACTGCCGATCTGTCCTGGTGGACATGGGATGTATCTAAAAAACAAAAATTTTGTCGTCAAAGGGAAAAAGGGCGTGAGTTACATCGCAAGAGAGAAGAACTGCCGTGTTTGCCCCTTAAGAGAAAAATGCTTGAGAAAACCAGAGACCAAAGCACGCCAAGTGACCTTCTTCAGTGGCGAAACCGCCGACAACAAAAAAAGTGACAGTCAACAAATGATAAAAAAGATAGACAGCGAAAAAGGGCGGGAAACTTATGGACATCGCATGGGAATCATCGAACCCGTCTTCGGAAACATACGGAGCAACTTGAGACTCGATCACTTTAGTCTA
The DNA here is from genome assembly GCA_013151935.1 of Candidatus Manganitrophaceae bacterium. Classification (GTDB taxonomy): domain Bacteria; phylum Nitrospirota; class Nitrospiria; order SBBL01; family JAADHI01; genus JAADHI01. The sequence continues at coordinate 309 of JAADHI010000088.1, read as the reverse complement.
AGAGGCCAAAAGAAAGTGAACATCCAATGGCTGCTGTACTGCATGACCCACAACATAGGGAAGATCCAAAGATACGGACAAATTGCTGCATAAAAGGAGGCAATAAAGGCCAGAAGCAATCAAAACACGCAGATAACCCCAGAGGATCAAGCAGAGCACTTTGACGGAGGCTTCAAAACAAGATATTTTGAGACCTCAGAACGGGGTAGGTTTTTAAAAAATCGATAAACAATAAAAGAAACAAGGGCTGAATTTTAGGTTTTTCTACAGCCTCGTTATGCACTAAAACGGACAAAAAGTGAGTCTTGG
>JAADHI010000148.1 GCA_013151935.1 Candidatus Manganitrophaceae bacterium | reverse complement strand
CCCATTGATCCCGAAACCATTGTTTTTGGCGAGATTGGACTGGCCGGAGAAATTCGCGGGATTCAAGGTGCTGAGCAACGCATTCGAGAAGCGCAGAAGTTGGGTTTTAAGCGCTGTATTTTGCCTCAACGCAATGCAAAAACCTTGAGAAAGGAAAACACAAAAAAATTAAAAATAGAATTGATCGGCGTTTCTGATATCGGAGAGGCCTTGCAGGTCTTGTAATGCACAATGGAGCGATCGTTTGAGCAATCGAATATTCACTTCTAAAAAACGCCTTATTTCCCTTATTGGAAGAGTTTCCAAATAAAATAAAGCACGGGAATGAGTACCGAGAGGCTTGTGACAATGAGCAAGCGGATCGTACGGAGTATTTTATTAAACCCTTCAAAAAACGCATCTTGAACAGAGGCATAACCCTGAATAAGCGCATCGGCCTGTTTGTTTTTTAGAACGCGATGATCAATTTGGCAGATCATGTCACCATCCATTTGCATGACGGTTTTAAATATATTTTCTGATCCAGTCGGCGTTTTAGAAGAAGGATTTTTATTTTCCGACGTCCACCCAATTAAGGTAATCGCACCGTTTTTCAGGAAACCTTCTTGCAGAAGTCCGATATAAAAAGAACCATTTTTTTTGAGGATATTTTGAAGATTTCCACCTATCTTGAGCAAATCCAACCACAAAGGGGTTTCCAGGCTTTGACTGCTTTGTTGTGGCATTGATGTTTGCATTTGCAAACGAAGCGTCTCCGGTGACTTGACGGAGAGACAGGGCACGGGAAATGTGATGATTCCCGCACCGAGATGGATGAGGGGGACGGTTTTATTTAAAGGGAGAGACAATGGCAGCTCCGACGGACTTTGCAAGACTGATGATGGTTTCGAAAATAAAATGCCAATGTTTTATGCCGATATCAACATTTTTATAATGAAAATCAAGCAGTTGCGTGACCCGTTCTTTTGTGTAGGGATCTTGGTAGATACGTATATTTTGTCGGCTGATCATATCACCATCCAGTTGGACTGTGTTCTGGGCAAAAATGTAGCCGTCTTTTAAATCCCACAATTTTCGGAGTTCTTGAATGTCTCGGTTGACTCCTTGGTTTTTATCGATAGATTTTTTATTAAAACCATCGCTTACGTTTGATGTAATTGCCTTTAAAAAATAAATACGTAGTTTTGCCAGGCGCATCTGAATTTTCATGAGCCGATTGATTTCGGAGCTTTGTCGACGCGCCCTTGTTTGTTCCCCTTTGTCTTTCAGTTGTTTTCTCTGATGGATTTGAAAGACAAACATTGTTTCGGTATTAAGAACTCCTTTTAGAAAGGGGTCTTCGGCAAGGCTGCTAAAATCTTTTTCATAGCTTGCAACTTGATTGGCTGGACTCTCCTGTGCAGTAAGCCATGCCCGCGTTGATTCAAGAATTTTATATTCTTTTTTTATTTTTTCCGCTTCAACAGGCAGAGCGTCGGAGATACGTAGTTCTGCTGCCAAGCTTTCAAATTGATTGACCCAGGCATGAACTGTTTCAAGAAAAGCGACCGCAACGCCTGGCATTTTTCGACCTGAAATACCTTCAACGAGCAGAGAACTCACTTCAAGGGTTGTTGCGTCGCTCAAAATTTCATTGATTTTTTCACTGGACATAAGCAGGGTCGGCTAAAAGAGTTCGATAAGGCTTTGTGCCAAATTTTTTAGGGTACTGACATTTCGGGCGATAATTTCTTCGCCTTTATTGACTTGTTCTTTATGAAAATTAGCGGCTTCTTCGGGATTAGGAATGAAATCCTTGTGAATCGTTGTTTCGATATCTCCATCCAGGATATTGATTTTTGTAAAGATTTCTTTTGGGCCATCACCTTCGACGACCCTTGTCCTGATTTTGAGTTCAATGGTATTCAGAAATGCTTTTTTCAGGAGACTGGTGACCTGTGTACTGTCTCCAGAATCAAGTGCCTTTTCAAGGTCTTTTTTGATATCACTTTTTGGCATATAGATCTCTCCCCTGCGACGGATTGACTAAACCCTATTATTGGTTGGATTTCAGAATGAGGATACGAGCAGCAGGTTTAATATAATACAAAAAGCGCTATTTTGGCAATGGGACTGAGTTAAGAGTATCGCAGCTTGAGGGCTTGGTCTTATTTAAAATTAAAGAGAGGGAAAAGAATAAGGAAACAGAATAAGGACAAAAAAATAGGGGAGCCTGGGCTCCCCTATTTTTTTTACATTTTTAGACGATGATTTAAACGTCGTTATTTTTTTACTTTTTTGCAGCGAATTCGAAATTTGCTGCAGCTTCAGCGCCACCTGCGACAGTGACATCCAAAGTTTTGAAACCAAGCTTTTGGTGGAAAGCTTTCAGTACATATTTTCCTGCAGGAACGTCACCGATGGAGAAAGTCCCGTCGTCGTTGACAACAGCATAATAAGGATTTCGCACAGGAACGGCCCAGACATTCATGTAGTTGTGCTGATCACACTCAATTTTCAAGAAAGATTCGCCTTTTTTGAACCAGGTTTTTTTGATTTTTAAAGTGATTTCCTGATCTTTATTGGGAAGCGGTTTGTTGAAGGTGGTCTTGGTTATAAAACCTTTTACATCATAACCATGCGGGTTGTGCAAGACGCCTGCGGCTGTTTTAGGATCACTTTCATCAGCATCCATGTTTAAGACCTTGAGCGTTGATTTTTTGCCCGTCTTTTTTGAATTAAGAATGACCGTAACCTGACGTGAGGGGCCTTCACCTTCCGCAACTAAAAACCGACAACCGTCGGATACGAACTTGGCTTCAATCTTTTCAAAAGGTTTTCCGCTTTCAATTTTTTCGATGTAGACGACAACGTCTCCAAGTCCACCGTCTTTAACACGGACATCATGACGTTTACGCACACCATCTACAGCGTCAAATTTTCCGCAAAATTCCGACTGCGGCCATTTTGCGAGTACAAACTCAATGGGGGCGGGTTGATCGCCCTTAAATGAGATTTTTCCTTTGATGCTCCCGCCGCCACTGACAGGGCCTTCTGAGTATTTTGCAAATGCGGGTGCTACGACCAAACCCATTGCAAGTGCTAAACCCAACACTTTGGAAGTCTTGTTCATTATATATATCTCCTTAATTGAGGTAACTACATTGAGATAACTAAAAAAGGCTCCAGAATCATTCTTTGGCCTCAATCTAGTTACCTCTCTTTTGAAAACCAGCTTACAACAATCACACACGCTTGATGGTGCATCAGACCCTCTTAGCCAATACGCTCAGCAGTCCAATGCGAAGGCTGCGCTTGTGCTTGAGGACGAAGCGAAGCCATGATATTGAAATGGCTGCATTTTGTCAAGATTGCATCCTGCACTGTGTCAGTGGAAGAAAAACTCAATTCATCCACTTGGCCCAGGCCATGCCACCGAAAAAAATAAGCGTCGCCAAAAGCACAACGACCGTTGGGCGGCGATTACTTAAGTTGCCCAGCCAATCACGACGACCGTTAAGAATGAGCAATAGCACTGCCAATAAGGGCATAAAGGCTGAGCCGATCACGGCGTAGAATTTTTGAACCTCTTTAAAACTGACTAAAAGCCCGGCCATCGGAATCAATGCAATACCCCATAGAAACCATCGGTAAGGTCCGGAAGTCGTATTGATAAGACCACCTTTTTCTGTGTCCCGTAAAACAAACAAACGCCAAGCATCTGCAAACAAATAAGGCACAGACTGCCAAACCCCCAAGAGGCTGCTAAAAACCGCCCCTAACGCACCAATCAGAAAAATCCAGCGGCCGGCTGGCCCTAATGGCCCTTCAAGCTGCTCTGCTAGCGTCACCAAAAGGCCCGCCCCGCTGCCTGTAATCTGCACCCTACTCCCAATAATCACCATCGCCACACCAAAAAGAATGGTCATGGCATAGCCAAGAGCTAAATCAATACGACATAACCTTAAATCTTCCGGCCCTTGGCGTTTTTTTTCACGGATCCAATAGCCATAACAGAGCACGGTCACCGTGCCACCAATCCCCCCCATCAAAGCGACTGTCCAGGTAATGCCGACGCCTGCCGCATCTGGAATCGAAGGAACAAATAAACCTTGCATCACCTCAGCGGTGCCGGGCCAAAGTAAAAAAGCCGTGAGTAAGACAATGAAAAACATCAAGGCAATGCAAAAACCCATGACTTTTTCAAACAGTTTGAATCCACCCGCTAAAACCAGAGCCAATCCAAGCAAACTGGAAACAATACCAAAAACAATTTTTCCTGTGGTGGCATTCCCAAAAACGGGGAAAATCGCGTGTAAGGTCACCCCACAAGCACTCATGAGTGCCGATCCCACAAAAAAAGACCAGAGCAGAAGATAAGGTAAAAACAGCCATCCGACAAAGGGGCCGAGTCGTTTCCCGGCCCCTTCCAGCAAGGTTTCCCCCGTCGCAAGCTGCCAACGTGCCAAGCCTTCCGTCAAAACAAATTTTAAAAATCCCCCCCAAAGCACGGCCCAAAGTACCGCCGTACCAAGGAGACTGCCCGCAAAACTCGCTGTCGCCAAATCTCCCGCACCCACGCCTGTGGCCGCAACGAGCAAACCAGGACTGATTAAGGCAAGCACGCTGACACGTGCTTTGAATGGCTTCAAAAAGGAAGGTATCCTACTATTTAGACCTGTTAAATGTATTTAATCGCATCGCCAAGCTAACATCAAAACAAAACACAGGCAAGTTCCCTCTAAGCCCTTCCGATGTTCCATTTTTATGCTAAAACGAAAAAGACGCTGGACAAAAGCATCCCTCCTGAGACATAATGACCCTCCCATCACGCAGATTTCTATACCTTCAATTCAAAAATGACACCTCAAAAGATGGGCATAAGTAACGAAATTATAGGCAGCTAAAGGGCGCATTGCTCCCTCGAAATTGAAACAATGTCAGATTTTTTTGATGGTTTCGAAGCCACGATTGACCTTCACGGCCTCTTTGTCGAAGAAGGCATAGAACAATTGGAACGCTTTCTAGATCAAGCGCTTCTATATGGAGAGAGTGAAGTAAAGGTGATTCACGGTCACGGCGGAGGACGCTTAAAAAATGCTGTGCGGGCTTACCTTAGTACCTCACCCTATGCGACCTCCTTCCACCCCGGCGAGCCTTGGGAGGGTAGCGATGGGGTCACCATCGTAACATTGAAATACGATCGGTAACACGTTTCACCCCCCCTCTTTTGGGGGGATTGACCCCATCAGAAAGGCCCTGTTATTTTGGAATGATGATTAGACACTTAAAAAACATTCAGAAAAAGATTTTGATTTTATCGACAAGTTTCGCTTTCCCATTGTTTTTGGCAATGGCTGGAGATTTGGCGATTCCAGATCCAATACCGGCGCCCACGGCGGCACAAATCGAAGCGGCGGCTGCGCTTGAGGAAGAAAAATCTCTGGCCTACGCGCCAAAACCCTTCCCCACAGCACACATGGAAGAGATTCTTGCGGGCTATCACACTGGACTTGATGCCCTTGAAGATACAAAACTGGTTGCATTTATCTCCGAAGCCAGCCGTGAGTATGGCTTTGATCCGGAGCTTATTTTGGCGGTTATCACAACAGAAAGCTCATTTTACAACTGGTCTATTTCAAATAAAGGCGCAGTGGGTATGATGCAAATTATCCCGGCCACCGGAAGAGCGCTCGCAAAAGCAACACAGATGACTTGGAATGAACAGAACAAACCACTATTCGATCCCTACGTCAATATTCGTCTGGGCATTCACTATCTCGATAGGCTCAACAAACGTTTTGGAAATCTTCACACGGCGCTCGCGGCCTATAACTTTGGCCCGACCAAAATCCGGCGTTGGATTCGACAGGGCAAAAAGATCCCCACACGTTATGCAGACAAGGTCATGCGCTCTTATCAGTCTTATTTGGCCATCAATGCAAAAAAAATAAAGCGCCACACCATATCAACACAAGCCCCCTCCCCCATTCCAGAACGTAGCGATACTTAAAAACGCATTCGTAATCACACAGGTCGACCAGCGGTCCCCATGCGATAGATTAAAGTCCGTCGCATGGGGACTGGCTTGCCCCACTCCGGTGCATTTGTCATAATTACAATATGCAAATTGCACACACACGGGCATCAAAGGGTTTTGGCGACCCCAAGTCCGGGCGATTCTCAAAACAGATTCGGCCCTATGAAAAAGACAGTGTTGTGGATATCGGACTGCTCGGTGTCCCTTCTGATCTTGGCGTAGAACACGCTGGCGGACGACCCGGCGCCGCACTCGGCCCGGATGCAATTCGAGATGTGTTGTCCAGTTACGGCACAAGCTACAATGCTGAACGCGATATCGATCTTTCGGCCCTAAACATCGCCGACTTTGGCGATCTCATTTGTGACGAAAATTCCCTCGAAAACACGCACA
>JAADHI010000062.1 GCA_013151935.1 Candidatus Manganitrophaceae bacterium | reverse complement strand
CCCGAACCCTCAACTGAAAAACCCAAGGAAAAGCCAAAACGCCCAAAACGTGTGAAGTGGAATGCTTCAGGCGGGAATGCAAGTACGGGAGGGCAGGGCGATCAAAGAAAATGGCAAGATTTTAAACCCATTCATCGGAGAGAAGATCGGAAATCCTCAAGAAAAGGCCATGGTCCAGCAATTGACGCTGCAAAACCCAGAAGAAAAGTCATCAAGATTTATGAGGGTTTAACGGTCAAAGAGTTTTCAGAGTTGATTGGGCAGAAAGTGACCAGTATCGTTGCAAAATTGATGGAGCTGGGGAAGATGGCGACAATCAATCAGGCCATCGACTTGGATGAAGCAACGCTTATTGCCGAGGCTTTTGAAGTCAAAACCGAGGTGGTTGCAGAGAAAACAGAAGAAGAGCTTTTGATGGGTGCCGTGCCCGATGATCCTGCCGATTTAGTGGGCCGTCCACCCGTGATCACCATCATGGGACACGTTGATCATGGGAAGACCTCTCTCTTGGATGCCATTCGTGAAACGAAGGTGACTTCGGGAGAGGCTGGTGGGATCACTCAGCATATTGGGGCCTACATGGTTTCTGCTGCGGGCAAGCCTGTGACGTTTTTGGATACCCCAGGGCATGCCGCTTTTACAGCCATGCGTGCGCGGGGGGCTCAAGTCACAGACATTGTTGTGTTGGTTGTTGCTGCGGACGATGGGGTAATGCCTCAGACGGTCGAAGCGGTCAATCATGCCAAGTCCGCCGAAGTGCCGATTATTGTTGTCGTAAATAAGATGGATCGTCCTGATGCGAATCCGGATCGTGTTAAGCAGGCCTTGTCAGAATATGAGCTGATCCCGGAAGAATGGGGGGGCAGTACCATTTTTGTTGAAGTTTCTGCCAAAGAAAAAACAGGTTTAGACAGCTTGCTGGAAATGATTTTGTTGCAGTCTGAGGTTTTAGAGCTACAAGCCAACCCCAAGAAATCCATGCGCGGTGTCATTGTGGAGGCCAAGATTGAAAGAGGGCGTGGCCCCGTTGCAACAGTGCTGGTTCAGGAAGGGACATTGTCTGTTGGCAGTGCCTTTGTTTCCGGTATTCATTACGGCAAGGTGAGGGCCTTAATTAATGACGAAGGCAAGAAGGTGAAATCTGCCGAGCCCTCGACCCCGGTGGAGGTCATCGGCTTAGATGGAGTCCCTCAGGCGGGTGATACTTTTATTGTGGTTGCGGATGAGCGTGTCGCAAGAGACGTCGCGTCTTCACGTGCCCAGCGGGAGCGAACGAGCAAACTGTCTAAGGTGAACCGGATGACCTTGGATGATCTCTTCAGCGAATTAAAAGATGGTGCGGCAGAAGTCCTAAAGGTGATTATCAAAACGGATGTTCAGGGTTCTGCTGAAGCCATACGAGAAGCTTTGGAAGGATTGAGTACGGATGCGGTTAAATTAGAGGTCGTCCATGTCGGGGTGGGTGGCATTACAGAGTCTGATGTGATGTTGGCTGCGGCCTCGCGTGCTTTTGTCGCTGGATTTAATGTGCGTCCTGAATCTAAGGCCCGTGATTTAGCGGATCGGGAAAAAGTCGAGTTGCGGCTTTATTCCATCATTTACAAGCTGATTGACGATGTGCGTGCAGCGATGGAAGGTCTTTTGGCGCCCACCCTGAAAGAGCGGATTTTGGGTCGTATTGAAGTCCGACAGATCTTCAGTGTTCCGAAGCAGGGGACGATTGCCGGTGGATACGTTAAGGAAGGTGTCGCTGCCCGAAATTGTGCGGGTGTGCGTGTTTTTCGAGGTGGGAATGTTATTTTTGATGGGAAATTGGCCTCTTTGCGTCGTTTTAAGGATGATGTAAAGGAAGTCCAGGCGGGCTATGAGTGTGGTGTTGGGGTCGAAGGGTTTAATGATATCGAAGTGGATGATATTTTTGAATTGTTTGTCTTTGATGAAATTGCGACCAAGCTCGAAACCAAGTAATCGAGGTTTTATCTTGAAAGCGTTTGGTCTTCATTTTTATAATTTTCCGTCTGTTCAATCGTAGATGAAAGGGTTTACCCTCGGACTCTGTACTCTGGAGCTCCATATTCCTCAAAGCCACTCTTTAAAAGAAAAACGACAGGTTCTCAGAGGTATCAAAAGTAAAATTAAGAATAGATTTAATGTTGTAATTGCGGAGGTTGGTGCTTTAGATCGCTGGCAGTACGCAGTCTTAGGTGTCACCACCCTTTCAAATGATCAAACGATGGTGAATTCAGTCTTAGATCAAGTGTTTACTCAAATTGCTGCTTGCCCTGAGGCTGAGATTGTTAAGCACCGCTTGGAGTTTTTTTAAGTGATTGGCCCCGATGGTAAAAACTTACAGGGTGTGCGTTCGGATCGTATGGCCGATCTGATCAAACAAGAGGTTGCCGACATCCTAACAAAAAAGATGCGTGATCCTCGCATTGGTTTTGTTACGGTGACCGGGGTTGATATTTCGCGTGATTTTCGTAATGCCAGCATTTATGTGTCTTTTCAAAAAAAACAGGATGATAAAAAAGGGATTGCCGCATTAAAAAAAGCAGCAGGTTTTGTGCGCGGAGAATTGGCTCGGCGGCTTTCTTTGCGCCGAATACCTGCGCTGACTTTTGTGGTGGATCAAGTGACGGAGAAAGTATCTCATCTTTTAGGGGTGATTGAATCCTTACATGTTCAGCCCGAAGCTGATCCGCAAGAAAATCGTCCTGAACCCAATATGCTTTTGGAGGGCTTGGGATGAGCCAAACACATTCTCAAATTCGGGAAGGGGCAATCTCAGAGGTTTTTGTTGGTGGATTTCTGAATATTGATAAACCTGCGGGCTGGACCTCTCATGACGTTGTGGCCAAAGTCCGTGGCCTTTTGGGAATAAAGCGTGTGGGGCATTTGGGCACGCTTGATCCTGATGCAACCGGGGTATTGCCCCTTTGTTTTGGAAAAGGAACGAAGCTTGCGTCGCTGCTTGGAGATGCGGATAAAACCTATGATGCCGTGCTCCGTTTGGGGCAAGAGACCGATACCGAAGATGCCAGTGGTGAGGTCATTAAGATTTGCCCTGTGCCCGATCGATTAAAATCTGAAGTGGGAGAAGCCGAGATCCTTGACGTGCTGTTGTCTTTTATGGGACGGTATTTACAGCAGCCGCCGATGTATTCTGCGATTAAAATCAAAGGCGTACCACTTTATAAAATGGCGCGTAGCGGAAAGGTCGTTGAGCGGTCTAAGCGCGAGCTCAAGATTCTTTCCCTTAACCTCCTGGCGTCTCATGGAGGAGATATTGCCTTTCGTGTCCGTTGTTCAAAGGGGACTTATATTCGAACCTTGTGTGTTGATATTGGTCGAAAATTAGGTGTTGGTGCGCACTTACTTTCGCTTCGTAGGGTGCAAGCGGGTCCGTTTTCTATTGACGATGCACTCGAACTAGAAACACTTTCAGCATATTGCCAGGATGGGCAGTGGGAAAAGATCGTATATCCGGCGAATTCGGTTTTAAGTGCTTTGCCCGCGCTTTTTGTGAGTGGCGTGGCGCGTAAACGTCTTTTAAATGGCGTCCAGCTTTCCATGTCGGCTTTGGACAGAAACGATCCTTTTAAAAAAGGAGACTCCCTTCGTTTTTTGGATGCGGAGGGACGTCTGATTGCCATTGCACAGGCACTCCGAGATTCGGAATCACATGCTGTAGAAAGGGTTTCTATGGAATCCTTTTTTAAAATCAAGACCGTGTTGGGTGACGGTGGGTGCTGAAGGTGTATGAAACTCTTTCAGTCCTTTTCTGTTTCCCAACCTCAATAACCCTAAATTAGGGGGAGGATGAATAAATGCCATTGTTAAAAGAAAGCAAAGAAGTCATCATCAAAGACAATGCAACGCACGAGGGGGATACTGGTTCTCCTGAGGTACAGATTGCCCTTTTAACCAACAGAATTGTAGGCTTGATGGATCATTTTGATGTGCATAAAAAAGATCACCATTCCCGAAGAGGTTTGGTGCACATGGTGGGCCGACGACGTAAATTGCTTGATTATCTCAAAAAAAATGACGTAAGTCGTTACCGGGCCATTGTAAAAAAAATGGGTCTACGTAAGTAGCACTTCCGCTTGGGCGAGAGCACAGAAAAGCAATGATAGCGCAAGCAGTCCCCTTACATGGGTTCCTTGCGCTATCATTGTCGTTCTGTGCTTTTCCGTCCTTGATTTTTATCGACCAAAAGATCGAAAAATAAAGAAAAAGGAGTCTCGATAATGATGCATCGTGTTGAAGCTGAAATCGGCGGAAAGACATTATCACTTGAAACAGGACGCATGGCACGCCAGGCGGATGGAGCCGTCTTGCTCCAGTATGGCGAGAGTGTCGTCCTGGTGACCGCGGTTGCCGCAAAAGTAGCCAAAGATGTGAACTTTATTCCCTTGACTGTGGATTATCAGGAAAAAAACTATGCTGCAGGAAAGATCCCCGGCGGATTTTTCAAGCGAGAGGGCCGTCTTGGCGAGAAGGAGATTTTGACCTGCCGCCTCATTGATCGTCCGATCAGGCCTTTGTTACCAGAGGGTTGGTTTTTTGAAACACAGGTTATTGCTTCTGTTTTGTCGAGTGATAAAGGTTGTGTGACCGATGTTCTGGGTATTATTGGTGCTTCATCGGCCATGACCATCTCGGATATTCCCTTAAATGGGCCGATCGGAGCAGTGCGTATTGGTCGGGTGGAGGGCGCTTTTGTCATTAACCCCGCTTCAGATGTACTTGAAGAAAGCGAATTAGATCTGGTTGTCGTCGGAACAGCAGATGCTGTCATGATGGTAGAGAGCGGATCGAATGAGTTGTCTGAGGAAATCGTACTAGAGGCAATCCAATTCGGTCATGATGTTGTTCGCAAAGTCATTGACCTGCAAAACGCGCTACGTGAAAAAGCGGGCAAGGCAAAACGCGAAGTCCCCGTGATTCAGCGCGATCTCGAATTATCGGCGGCGCTTGATCAAGCGCTTTCGCCAGCGATTAGAGATGCCGTGTCTATTCCGGATAAAGCGGATCGTCAAGAAGCACTTAATCGCATTCTTTCTGAAAAAATCAGTTCGCTTGATGCTGAAGACGCAGATCAAATTAAGGAAATTAAAACCACTTTTCATGAACTGGAACGTCGTGAAGTCCGACAGATGGTGATTGACAAGGGGGTGCGGGTGGACGGTCGCAGTACCACGGATATTCGGATGATTACTTGCGAGCCTGGCGTGCTCCCCAGAACACATGGTTCGGCTCTTTTTACACGAGGAGAAACACAAAGTTTATCGGTGTTGACCTTGGGAACCTCGGATGACGAGCAGCGTATCGACAGCTTGGAGGGGGAGTCCCGGAAATCCTTTATGCTGCACTACAATTTTCCGCCCTTTTCTGTGGGAGAAGCCCGTCCCATGCGTGGTCCCGGTCGTCGTGAAATCGGCCATGGCGCTTTAGCCGAACGCGCACTCAGACCCGTTATCCCCACAAAGGAAGATTTTCCCTACACCCTTCGTTTGGTTTCTGAAATTTTGGAGTCCAACGGCTCTTCTTCAATGGCGACCGTTTGTGGCGGAACCTTGGCGATGATGGATGCGGGTGTTCCGATTAAAAAACCTGTGGCAGGCATTGCGATGGGTTTAATCAAAGAAGGTGAGCAGGTTCAAATTTTGTCCGATATTCTTGGTGTTGAAGATCACCTTGGAGACATGGATTTTAAAGTCACCGGAACGGCGGATGGCATCACGGCCCTTCAAATGGACATTAAAATTGGCGGCATTACGACCGAGGTGATGAAAAAAGCCCTAGATCAAGCCAAAATAGGGCGTTTGTATATTTTGGATAAAATGGTCGCAGCGCTTGCGAGCCCCCGTGAGGATCTTTCGACATATGCCCCACGCATTATTACCATGAAGGTCAAACCGGACAAGGTGCGTGAAGTCATTGGTCAGGGTGGAAAAGTGATTCGAGGCATCATTGAAGAAACCGGTGTCAAAATCAATATTGATGATGCAGGTGTCATTCACATCGCCTCGGCAGATGAAGAAGCCTCTAAAAAAGCGGTAGAGATGGTGAATGCGATTGTCGAAGAAGTGGAAGTCGGCAAGGTCTACCTGGGCAAAGTGGTTCGTATCATGGATTTTGGTGCTTTTGTGGAGATTCGACGGGGCACGGATGGTTTGGTTCACATCTCTCAATTGGCAAATCACCGCGTTAAGAATGTGAGAGACGAAGTGAAAGAAGGTGACGAAATTAAGGTCAAGGTGCTTGAAGTCGATCGACAGGGGAAAATCAGACTTTCCCGTAAAGAGCTTCTGCCGAAAGAAGAACCTGCCAAAACGGAATAGCGTTTATTCTAGAACTAGAAAAGACCCCTTAATTGGGTTTTCTTAAGCACTTGTTCTTTAGGGGTTTAAGAAAGTGCCGTTTTTAAGGGGTCTTTCATTTGCAATTTTTCAGATTTGGATATTGAAATGATTTTAAGACAGGTACTAGACAATGGGATTCGGGTGGTCGCGGAGTGCATCCCTTCTGTGAAATCCGTTTCCATCGGCCTTTGGGTCAATGTGGGTTCAAGAGATGAGGCCGAAGGTGAATACGGAACGTCTCATTTTTTAGAACATATGTTTTTTAAGGGGACAAAAACCCGTACTGCAAAACAGGTCGCCCTGGCAGCAGATGAGTTGGGAGGAGAGCTCAATGCCTTTACCACACGAGAGTCGACGACATTTTATGCCAAAGTCTTAGACGAACATTTGTCTACGGTAATCGATTTGTTGGCTGATCTCTTTCAGTGCTCTCTTTTTGATCCAGCCGAGATTGAAAAGGAAAGCCAAGTCATCCTCGAAGAGATTAAAATGGTTGAGGATGACCCGGAAGATCTTGTCTACGATCTTCATCTTGAGGAAACATGGAAGGGCAGTGCCCTGGCCCATTCTATTCTCGGTACACCAGAACATGTCTCATCAATGACCCGAGAAAAAATTCTGTCTTATATCAAACGTACGTATGACCCAAAAGAAATGGTGATTGCGATTGCAGGTCACTTTGACCCAAAGCAGATGATGGCCCAAATTACATCTGCTTTGGGAGCTTATAACAATACGGAGACCCATCTGGAAAAGAGGCGCGCCGCTAGAATCGTCCCGCATCTCAGGGTAAAAAAAAGAAAGTTGGAGCAGACACATCTTTGTCTTACGACGGAGGGTCTTTCTTATCTCTCCCCAAAACGATATGCGCTTTATTTACTCAATACCATTGTCGGTGGCGGGGCCAGTTCCAGGCTTTTCCAGGAAGTTAGAGAAGAGCGGGGCTGGGCCTATTCAATTTATTCTGCACCTGCTTCCTATCTTGACTGCGGCTTGTTCACGGTCTACGCCGGGGCCAGTCCACAGAATGCACCCAAAGTTGTCGATGTCGTGCTGAAAATGTTGAATAAAGTCAAAAAAAATGGGGTCGATGCCGATGAATTGCAGCGTGCGAAAAACCAAACCAAAGGTAGTATGATGCTCAGCATGGAGAGTACCAGTACGCGTATGTGTCGTATTGCGAAAGAAGAGCTTTATTTTGGACAAAGTTTTTCCTTGAAAGAGATTGTCTCTGAGATCGACAAGGTCTCCCTGAGAGATTTGCAAGATTTGGCCAATACCCTGTTTCGCCAGGAGACACTTTCTCTGACAGCGCTTGGCCAAGTAGAGCGCTCCGCCTTGCCTGAAGTGCTGAGTATTTAATCGAATTAACTTGAGGAGCCTGTCAAGGTTTGACAGCAGTGTACTTGGATGATAGAATTGAAAATTTGGTTTGGAAGGCTTGGTTATGGGGCTCAAGGAACAACTTAAAAGCGATATGAAGACCGCGATGCGTTCGCGTGATCAGGAACGTGTTTCTGTTATCCGTCTGTTAATTTCTACGATAAAAAACAAAGAAATCGAAAAAGGCAAAGACGTGGTTCTGTCCGACGACGATGTCTTGGCGCTGATTGTGACTGCTGCAAAACAACGCAGGGAGTCGATTACGCAATTTAAGGATGCAGGCCGAGATGAACTTGCCGAGAAAGAATCAAGGGAGCTTCAGATCCTTTCATCCTACCTTCCTGAGCCACTTTCTGAAGAAGCACTGCGAGAAAAAGTGAAAGCAGCCATCGCCGCGACCGGAATTACGGAAATGAAGGACATGGGCCAGGTGATGAAAACTTTGGTGCCTGCACTTCGTGGCCGGGCCGAAGGGGATGCGATTCGCCGTATGCTTCAGTCCTGTCTTTAGGGGAAATGCCGCAGGCGTTGTTTACCCGTAATTTAGGTTTTCCAGGGAAGAGGCATCTCTTAATTGGATCAACACATCTATTCAAATCAAGTTCTCGAGACAGTGCGAGAGCGCTCCGACCTACTGTCCGTTGCCTCCGAATACCTTACTCTTAAAAAATCTGGACAAAATTACAGTGCTCTCTGCCCCTTTCACGAGGAAAAAACAGCTTCTTTTAACATCAACCCTATAAAACAATTTTTCCATTGTTTTGGATGTGGGGCGGGTGGAGACGTTTTTCAATTTGTTTCCCAGATCGAAGGTCTTTCTTTTCCAGAAACCCTGCGGCAATTGGCAGAAAGAGCAGATGTCTCTTTGGCTGTGGATGACAGCCCTAAGGCCGTACAGGCGCGTTCGGAAACGGAAGAAATCTATCGTGCAAATGCTGCGGCGGCAGAGCATTTGCATCGCAACCTGATCTCAAAGCCCGAAGGCGCTTCGGCGCGGACTTATTTGGAGGCCCGTGGCCTCAGCAATGAAACGATCCGTGATTTTTCTGTCGGGTATGCTCTGAGCACCTGGGATGATCTCGTAAAGAAATTGAGATCTATGTTTTCTCCGTCGATTTTGGAAAAGGCTGGGCTTATTTCAAAAAGAGCTGAGCGTGCACAGAAAGATTCTGCACACTTTGATCGATTTAGAGACAGGGTCATGTTTCCAATTCGTAATCCGCAAGGCAAGGTGCTTGGTTTTGGCGGACGTGTTTTTGGAGAAGGTGAACCCAAGTACTTAAACACAGCTGAAACCCCTGTGTTTCGAAAGAGTGAAATTTTATTTGGGCTGGATCGCCCTAAAGTTGTGGGACAGCCCCTTGTCATTGTTGAAGGATATCTTGATGTCATTACCGCAATTCAGGCGGGCATCCCTAACGTTGTTGCAACCTTGGGTACCGCCTTAACAAGGGCCCATTTGCGTCTGGCACGGCGACACGCGGAAAGGATCGTTATTGTTTTTGACGGTGATGCAGCAGGTATCCGGGCTGCACTTCGTACTGCGCCTTTGCTCATTGATGAAGAAATGCCTGTTAGTATTGCAACCTTGCCCTCTGGCATTGATCCCGATGCCTTCATTCGGGAGCATGGAAAAGCGGCATTTTTATTGGCATTGGAAACGGCAAGCTCCGTCATGGATTTTTGTATCACACAGTCGATTCTGTCTGCATCTCCAAAAACGGTCAGCGATAAAATGGCTGTTATTCGGCAGGTTTTGCCTTTTGTTCGTCGTCTGCACTCTGAAGTGGAAAAAAGCGATGCGCTCAGAATACTTTCAGATCGGCTTCTGCTGAGAGAGACGGATGTGCGTTTTGAATACCTGCGCTTGGCGCGACAGGAGAAAAAATCGCCCTTAAAGCCAAGCGTCGAGAATGTCGAAAAGCAGGTCGAAGTCCTTCCTCATGATCAAGAAACCCTCTTAATTCTGCTTCTTCAGGGTTTACTTGAACCTGAAGCATTGAATGGAAAACTGCATTTAGATGATTTTACTCACCCTCTCATCCAGCGGGTGATCTCCTCATATTGGTCTGCCAAAAATGAAGTATGGTGTGGGTCTGATGAAACAGATTTCAGGATCTTGGATGCATCGGCTCAGTCTTTGTTCAGCCGTCTTACGGTCATTGATGTGCTTGATCTGGAGTGTGTCTCACAAATTGGAGCGGATTGCGTCAATATGCTTCAGAGAAAAAAAATTGACCGGAGGCGCAGTGAAATTGAACATCAATTAAAAAAGGTTACAGGTGATTTAGAAGCGGCGAAGGTGCTCAAAAAAAAGATCATGGATCTTTCTAGGGCATCAAGCAACTTGACAGTGTCTCATTAGCATGGAGGTTTCATGGCAAAAGAAGAAAAACTAGAAGAAGTCAAGCAACTGATTAGCTTGGGAAAGGAGAAGGGCTACCTGACCTACGAAGAACTGAATAATGCGCTGCCCGTTGACATCCTTTCTTCAGAGCAAATCGATAGCATTATGGTGATGTTCGGTGAAATGGAAATTGAAGTGATTGACCCAGAAGATTCTGGGCGTTTCCAAAGGATATCGGGTGGACTTGAGAGTGCAGAGGATGCTTCAGGCTCGGACAGTGATGATAGTGCGGATGAGAAGGAAGGCGAAATCGATTTAACCCCCGGTGTCGTGGGTCGTACAGATGATCCGGTTCGGCTTTATTTAAAGGAGATCGGTTCAGTGCCCTTGCTTTCTCGCGAAGGGGAAACGGTTATCGCCAAAAAAATTGAAGCGGGTAAAAAAGATATCTCGACGACCGTTTTAGGCATGCCAGTCGCCATTGCTGAGGTGGTCACTTTGGGAGATGCGCTACATATCGAAGAAGTGACTTTGGAGGAAGTGGTTTCTATCCCGGAAGAAGAATTTGGTGTACCCGTACAAGCCGAAGAGCATTTACGTGAACGTATTTTGGATACGATGGCGCGGATTAAGGGTTATCAGGTCGAATATCTTAAAATTATTGAAAAATCAAAAAAAACAGTGCCTCGTACGGCAAAAGCCAAAATCCTAGCGGAAGAAACACGGACGTCGACTAAGATGCAGATTGTCGGCTCCATCGAAAGCTTGAAGATGCATCCCTCATTTTTAGAACGTCTGCTCGGTGAGATCCGTGCCATGGGCAATGTGGTGATCCAAGCAGAAAGAGAAATGGCGCATTGTAAGAAAAAGTGTGGTGTAAAAGAAGATATGGTCGCGTTTTTTGCGAAGGTGAAAAAGGGAGAAAAGGAAATGCGCACCGCCGAACGGCGGCTAAAGCTGAAAGCGGAACAGATACTGATGTTTGAAACCTCCTATCGAAATGCGAAGCAGCGTGTCACCGATGTCGAAGAAAAATCGATGGTTTCGACAGGCACTTTAAAAGAAGCCATCCGTCAACTCTACCGGGCCGACCAACGGGTCAAATACGCCAAGAGCGAGTTGGTTGAAGCAAACTTACGTCTTGTGGTCAGTATTGCAAAAAAATACACAAACCGAGGGCTTCAGTTTCTTGATTTGATCCAGGAAGGGAATATTGGCTTGATGAAGGCTGTTGATAAGTTTGAATATCAGCGTGGCTATAAGTTTTCAACCTATGCCACCTGGTGGATCCGTCAGGCCATTACACGCGCAATTGCGGATCAGGCCCGAACCATTCGTATTCCTGTTCACATGATTGAAACGATCAACAAACTGATTCGTACTTCTCGACAACTGGTGCAGGAATTGGGACGTGAACCCACACCGGAGGAAATCGGAGAAAAGATGGAACTGCCGCTTGAAAAGGTGCGGAAAATTTTGAAAATTGCAAAAGAACCCATTTCGCTTGAGACGCCGATCGGAGAAGAGGAAGATTCCCATTTGGGCGATTTTATCGAAGATAAAAAAGTAATTTCTCCGCTGGATGCAGCGATTCGTTATGACTTACAGCGTCAGATTGACGGCGTGCTTCAGACATTGACCCCGCGTGAAGAAAAGGTCTTGAGAAAACGTTTTGGCATTGGCGAGGCGACGGATCACACTTTGGAAGAGGTGGGACAGGATTTTGAAGTGACACGGGAGCGGATTCGTCAGATTGAAGCCAAGGCATTGCGAAAATTGCGTCATCCAAGTCGAAGCAAACGCTTGAAAAGTTTTGTGGAAATTATATAATAAGCCGTCTTGCTTTAAGTAAAGGGCCCATAGCTCAGCTGGTTAGAGCTGCCGGCTCATAACCGGCTGGTCCCAGGTTCGAGTCCTGGTGGGCCCACCAACTTATTGTCGGGCTAATTAGAAAGGGGAGAAATGTGAAAGAACAACTGGCCTTGCTTGTGGCGCTTCAGACCATGGATCTGAAACGCCAGAAAGATAAGGAACGACTGAAGGACTTCCCGGAAAAGATGGCCATTGCTGAAAAGCCCTTGAATGATGTCCGCTCTGAAATTGAGACCGCTCAAGCCCAGCTTGAGCAGTTCGTCAAAGATAGGAAAGAGGGCGAGCTTGATTTGCAAACGATTGAAGAGAAGATTGTAAAATTGAAGCTCCGTTTGACCGATTTGAAAACGAATAAAGAATATCATGCCCACCTTCAGGAGATCGCGGCGGCTCGAAATACAAAAAGCGAAACAGAAGACCAGCTTCTAGCCGCCATGGAAGGCATCGACCAGTTGCAAGCCGATCTTACGACAAAAGAGGCGCAGTTGGGCGAAGACGAGCTCGCATTTTCTGGCATAAAAAAAGAAATGCAAGATGCGATGGATCTGATTGTATCTGAAGCAGCCAAAGTTGAGGCGGATTGGCAGGCCACGTCTGAAAAAATTTCTAAGAATCTGCTTGCATCATACCAGCGACTTTTTAATAGCGGTAAGGGTTTGGCTGTTGTGCCTGTGAATGGACAGACTTGTACGGGTTGCCATTTTAGCTTACCG
Organism: Candidatus Manganitrophaceae bacterium; assembly: GCA_013151935.1. Lineage (GTDB taxonomy): Bacteria > Nitrospirota > Nitrospiria > SBBL01 > JAADHI01 > JAADHI01. The sequence continues at coordinate 17,776 of JAADHI010000062.1, read as the reverse complement.
CCTCAATTGATCGCAGAGGTCAAGCGAGAGAGCAAGGTCTTGACCTGTGGGTATTGCCATCGTATTTTGTATGCCAAGTTGCCCGAAATTCCCGCAGAATAAGTCAGCGGATGAAAGGTTTAGAATATGTCGGGCAAAGTTGATCAGGTGGTCGCTCTTCGGTTTTATGTCGAGGAGAGGAAAGTCCGAGCTCCACAGGGCAGGGTGGTCGCTAACGGCGACTGGGGGTGACCCTAAGGAAAGTGCCACAGAAAACAAACCGCCTGCTTAAGCGTGGGTAAGGGTGAAACGGCGAGGTAAGAGCTCACCGCTTTGATGGTGACATCGAAGGCAGGGTAAACCCCACCTGGAGCAAGACTAAATAGGAACGCGCATCATAACGAAAGTTTTGGTAACGGATGGCCCGTCTGAAGCGTTCGGGTTGAGTCGCTAGAGCCAGATGGCAACATCTGGTCGAGAGAAATGATCATCGCCTCATTTTTTGGGGAACAGAACTCGGCTTACGAGCAACTTTGTCCAACCCAGTAGGAAGCACAGCCTTCCTACTGGGTTTTTTGTTTTGCTATCATCAATCGTGTGCGTGCCCGTGGCTGAGTTCTTCATCGCTGGCTCTTCTAGATATTGTTCTCTTAAAACCAACAGAAAATCAGTATTTTTCTTGTCTTAAGTTATGGGTTTGAGCAAGAGGTGTTTGAATTGAATGAAGCTTTGATTGAGGGCACAAATAAGGGAAGGAAAAAATGGCTGGGGCGCCAGGGTTCGAACCTGGGAATGCGAGCTCCAAAAACTCGTGACTTGCCACTTGTCGACGCCCCAGTCAAATTCTGATTAAACATACTCCGAAAATGGTGATATTTGTAAAAAGGGAAGTACCCAGATCCTCAACGAAGATTCTTGCTCAAATTCTCGAATCTGTCCCGCTGCAAGTGCTGCCTGTTCTTGAGACTCAAACGTTCCAAATATGCTTGGCCCACTCCCTGACATGAGCACCAACTTTCCACCGAGACGCCGGAGTCGTGATTTAAGCGGCTTCAGTGCGACAACACGATTTAAGGTGACACGCTCAAGATCGTTGTGCGGCGTCTGATAGACTTCGGCAAGTGTCGGCCGTCCCTGTTTTGCGCTGATCTTAATCGCCGTCTCTGTATTTGTCAAGCCGTTCTGACTTGAAAAGTCTTGAAAAACAGAAGCTGTTGAGATGGGAATTCCGGGATTGAGCAATAGAATCCATGTTTTAAAAGGGTTTTGAATGGACTCAACAGACTCTCCTCGGCCAGTGACCCAGGCCGTGGGGCCATCAAAAAAAAAGGGCAAGTCGCTTCCGAGTTTTTCGCTCAGACGGGCCAGTTTTTCTTTGGGCCAATTCAGCTTCCAAAGGTGGTTGAGGCCAATGAGGGTGGCGACGGCGTCACTGCTGCCCCCTGCTAATCCGGCAGCGACCGGGATTTCTTTTTTAAGACGAATAGCAGCTCCCTTATGGGCATGGTCTTCTGCGCACATCGTTTTTTGCAGAAGACGCGCCGCACGTAGGACTAAATTGCATTGATCTGCAGGCAGTGTACTATTTTGTATCTGAAGGCTTAGTTCTTTTTCCGTTTCCTCAAAGTGAAGTTCATCATAAAGGCCGATCATTTGCATTAAAGATAAGAGATTGTGGTAGCCATCTTTTCGACGATTGATTATTTTAAGGTAGAGATTGATTTTTGCGGGAGCCCGAAGGCAGAGTGTATTGTTCATTTGGAAAAAGAGAGTAACAAGTGCGGCGAGAAAAATCTATGGTGAATGATTCTCTCTTTACCTCGTTACGCCCCTATTTCTCCGACAGACTGCTAGATTCGAAAGCCGTTTTTTTGCGTTTAATGTCGTATTTTGCGAGTCGATACCGAAAGGAACGAAAGTTGAGGTGGAGCCGTTTTGCGGCATCTTTTTTGAGCCAGTTTGTGTCTTCAAGGGCTTTAATGAGCAGATCTTTTTCGATTTTCCCGATCAGACCTTCGAGATCAAGTCCCTCTTGCGGGATGCGTGCAGGGACGGGAATCCCCTGGGTGCTTTTCATGAGGTTTCCTCCAAAATCTTCTGGCAAGAGGATCTTGTTCGAAGTCAAAGCTAAGGCCCGTTCGAGTACATTTTCTAACTCTCTGACATTGCCTTTCCATTCATGCTGACTCAGCAGACGAAGGGCCTCTGGCGAAAAACCTTCTACTGATTTTCCGAGGGATTCATTGTATTTTTTTCGAAAATAATCGGCCAAAAGAGGCACGTCTTCCGGGCGTTCTCGAAGCGGCGGAAGGTGGATGGGAATGACGTCCAGGCGATAATAAAGGTCTTCGCGGAACTTGCCCTCAGCGATGAGATCTTCAAGGTTTTTATTGGTTGCCGCGATAATACGAATATCGATCTTGATTTCTTTTGTGCCGCCCACACGTCTGAGTTCGCGCTCCTGTAATACACGCAATAGTTTGACTTGTATGGCAAGTGAGGTTTCTCCAATTTCATCCAAAAGAATACTGCCTTTATCGGCGGTTTCAAACAGTCCTGGTTTGTTGCCAATGGCCCCTGTGAAAGAACCTTTCATGTGACCAAAGAGTTCACTTTCGAGTAGGGTTTCAGGCAAAGCGCTACAGTTGACGGTGACAAAAGAGTGATCTTTTCGGCTGCTGTTATAGTGAATGGCGCGGGCGATGAGTTCTTTGCCGGTGCCTGATTCCCCTGTAATGAGGATATTGCTTTTATTGTCCGCGACTTTTTCAACCAAGTCGAGCACTTTTCGCATGCCTCCGCTTCTTCCGATAATTTGTGTGAAATCTGCTTGTGATTTGAGTTCGCGACGGAGTTGGCGGTTTTCTTGCCGTAGGGTTTTACGTTCCAAGACATTTTTGACGACGAGTTTGACCTCGTCGATCTGAAAGGGTTTGGTCAGATAATCGTAAGCCCCCTCTTTCATGGCTTCGATTGCGGTTTCTGTGGAGGCAAAAGCGGTCATCATGACGGTTGCGGTTTCAGGGGAACTCAGCTTCAGGTTTTTGAGGAGGCTGAGTCCATCCATTTTGGGCATTTTGATATCTGTAATCACCAAATCTGCCCCTTCTTTTTCAATGAGAGACAAGGCGTTTAAGCCATCTTCAGCCGTAAGACAGTCGTAGCCTTCTTTTTTGAGCACGATGGAGAGGAAGTCGCGCATGCTTTTTTCATTGTCGACGATGAGGATTTGGCTCATTCGGAATTCTCCTTGTGAATCCCGCTTGTGCTGAGATGGACGCTGTCGATATCTTCGAAGCGGTTTTCAGTTTCTTGATCATTTTCTGAGTTTTCAAAGTGTTCCTCAGTGTAGGGCATAACATCTGTGGACGAAAAAGGCAGGCGAACCCTAAACGTCGTTTCTTTGTCTTGACTCTCAACCGAAATTTCTCCCCCGTGTTCTTCGATGATGCGCTGAACGATGGCAAGCCCGAGTCCTGAACCCATATTTTTTGTCGTGTAAAATGGTTTGAATATATTGGAAAGGTCTGATTCTTCAATGCCTATTCCCGTATCTCTGAAACAGATTTCGAGGAAATCTTCGTCAGCGTGATGAGGGTTTTGTCCACGCCGAAGTGAAAGCGTCAATGTGCCGCCTGTTTCCATGGCTTGATGGGCATTATTACCTAGATTCCAAAAGACTTGTTTCATTTGGTCTGGATCGACAAAGGCCAGTAGCGGTTTCGGGTTTTCTTCAAGGACAATCTTGATCTGATGACTGTAGGCGGGATTATTTTGAAGGAGTTGCACGGTTTCCGATAGAAGTATTTGTAGGTTAACCCATTCACGTTGTGGGGGAAGAGGTCTGGCAAAGCGCAGGAACTGTGTGACAAAGGTATTTAATCTTTTGGATTCTTTGATTGCAATTTCCATGAGTCGGATATTTTCCCCACTGAGATGCAATTCATTTTGCAGGACTTGAATGGATCCGCTCAAAGAAGCCAGAGGGTTTCGGATTTCGTGGGCCATACCGGCGGCCATCTCTCCAATCGTGGCGAGTCGTTCTTTATAATGAATGGCCTCTTCTAGATTTCGGATCTCGGTGAGATCCTGAAAGGTTCCGATGATACCGGTCTGTGTGCCTTGCTCATTTCTTAAGGCAGAAATAGTGACGCCCAACAGACAGGTTTCTCCCGAAGGGTTTTTCATTTTACCCTCAAAGCGTTGTGGTCTTCCGGTTGCCGAAAGATCTTTGAAGCGATTTTGAATATCTTGCCAGCAAAAGTGTTCCCACCAGGTTTTACCGATGACCTCTTCAGAGCGGAATCCTGTGATTTCTGTCGCAGACCGATTAAAAGATGTGATTTGTCCGTCCAGGTTTGTGGTAATGAGCCCACTGGGCATACTGTGAACGATGTCTTCATGAAAGACCCGCAGATCCAAAAAACCAATCTCTTTTTCACGTAGCCGAGTTGCCAGCCGACCACTTAAGGTTCCAACGGTAAAAAAGGCAATACTGTAAAGAAAGACGCCATAAGAGATCTCTTTCTCTCCCAGGAAGGGTGTATCTTCAAAGGGCGTGATCCGAGTGGCCTGAAAGAAGGCCATTCCGGCAAAGAGGATACTGGAAGCCCCTGCCATAAAAATGCCACCGGGGTGATGAAAAAAAATTGCTGCTGAAACAATCGTGATGATCAATAAAAAGGGAAAGGGGCTGCCGAGTCCACCCGTCACAGAGATGAGGATGATTTCCAGGAGGAGATCTACTGCGAGCTGAAATAAGACAAAGGTTTCCGAAGGGGGTTTGATTTTAAGGAAAAGGGCGTAAGCGATGCTGAGGCTGTAGGTGACGCCAATGAGGAAATAAAAAGTTTGAATGGTGAGTGCTGTGCTCGGGCTTTCGAGCCGAAGTAAAAGCGGCAGCCCCAAAAAAAGTGTGGCCATGATGAGTCGAATTCGCATCATGGTCTGGATACGTTTGAGGAAAAAAGCGTCTGTTTTCTGGATAGAAGGGCTCATCCTTAAAAAGCGTTTCCTTGTGATAAGGTCCCAAAGTTCTCCTGCCAGAGAGTTTTAGGATCTGTGATTTTCCTCCTCTTGTTGTGACTAGCCCACAATAGATGCCATTTCAAAGATGGGGAGATACATCGCAATGACAATGGTTCCGATGGTAAGGCCCAGGAAGACCATCATTAAGGGTTCGAGCATGGAGGTGAGTGTGGCTACGGCGGAATCCACTTCATCGTCGTAGAAATCGGCGATTTTCCCCAGCATGTTGTCGATGGCTCCCGTCGTCTCGCCCACCGCGATCATTTGAACCACCATGGGTGGAAAGACAGGTTCTTTTGAGAGGGGATCCGCAATGGTCTTTCCTTCGCTGATACTCGTGCGTGCCCTCATGATGGCTTTTTCCACAACCTTATTGCCGGAGGTTTTTGCAACGATTTCTAGGCCTTCGAGAATAGGAACCCCACTCGAGATTAAGGTGCCGAGGGTGCGTGTGAATTTAGCGATACTGGCTTTTTGGATAAGATCCCCGACCACGGGCATTTTTAGGGCCAGCCTGTCGAGATTAAAATGGCCTTTTGGGGTTTTGTAGTATTTTTTAATCGCAAAAGCGAATCCCCATCCCGCAGCAAGCATATAGAGGATGTTGCGCTGAATAAATTCGCTGATATCGATGACCATTTGAGTCAATCCGGGGAGCTGGCCGCCAAAGTCAGTAAACATTTTGGCAAAAATAGGGATGACAAAGACCATGAGCACGATAATCACAGCCACTGCAACGACGAGAATAGTGATGGGATAGACCATGGCCGATTTGATCTGTTTTTTAAGTTTCATGGCCTTTTCCATGTATGCTGAAAGGCGGTTCAAAATGGTATCTAAAATACCGCCTGTTTCCCCAGCAGCGACCATGTTGACATAGAGCTCGTCAAAAACATTGGGATGTTTTCTGAGGGCATCTGCGTAGGTGGAGCCACTTTCAACATCGCCCCGGACGGTATTGATCGCTTTCGCGAGTGTTGGATGTTCAGATTGGCTGCCTAAAATTTCCAGACACTGAACCAAGGGCAAACCCGCGTCGATCATTGTTGCAAATTGGCGGGTGAAAATAACGATGTCTTTGTCTGTGACTTTTTTTTCACCAAAAGAAATATTAAATTCTTTTGCTTTCTTTTTAACCGAAGTGACGAGGATCTGTTCTTTTTGCAGGATACCCATCACCTCATCACGGGTCTCGGCAACAAGCTCTCCTTTTTTGATTGTTCCCTGCCGTGTTTTTCCCGTCCATGCAAAAGTGGCCATGAATAAAACCTCCTTGTTCCTTTAGGAACCTCTAACCAAGCCAGACATAATTAGAGATTCCTTTACTGATAGCGGATCTTGCTATTTCTTTGTCCTAAATTTGTGCGCGCTTCGGCTAGACCGGTTCCCGCTCCTGGTATTCCCCCTCTGTTGCGTTGCATTAACGAGGTGAGTTCGTCGGTATTATCAGATCGTCCCATGGCTTCTTCGAGCGAAATTTTACCTTCCAAGACCAATTTGCTGAGGGACTGGTTCATGGTTTGCATCCCATTTTGACCTTGACCTGTCTGCATGGAGGAGTAGATTTGATGCACTTTGTCCTCTCTGATGAGGTTGCGAATGGCGGGTGTGGGAACCATGACTTCTAAGGCCATTATTCGGCCTTGTCCATTTTTTTTTGGAATGAGTTGTTGGCAGAGCACACCTTCGAGTACCATTGAAAGCTGGGCCCGAATTTGAGGTTGCTGGTGGGCGGGAAAAACGTCAATGATTCGGTTCATTGTTTGCGCAGAAGAATTGGTGTGTAGGGTTCCAAAGGTGAGGTGTCCCGTTTCCGCAAGTGTGAGTGCCGCTTCCATTGTTTCAAGGTCTCGTAATTCTCCAATGAGAACCACGTCTGGATCTTGGCGCAGAATATATTTAAGGGCTGTTTTAAAGCTTTTTGTATCCGAGGTGACTTCACGCTGATTCACAATGCATTTCTTGTGCGGATGCAGAAATTCAATAGGGTCTTCAACGGTAATAATATGTTCATGTCGGCTTTGATTGATTTCGTCGATCATTGAGGCCAATGTGGTTGATTTTCCGCTTCCCGTAGGCCCCGTAACAAGGACCAGACCTCGTGGTTTTTTGACAAATTCTTGGACCGAGGGAGGAAGCCCTAAATCGCTAAAAGACTGGACTTTGAAGGGGATGGTTCTGATTGCGCCAGAAACCGCGCCGCGTTGAATAAATACATTTCCCCTAAATCGACTCAATCCTTTTAGGCCAAAAGAAAAATCCAGCTCATTTTCTTCCTCAAAACGGTGTTTTTGCGTATCGGTTAAGACACTGTAGAGCAACTGTTTTGTTTCAGTCGGTGTAAGTGGCGTCCCCTCTACAGGCGTAAGATGCCCATTTAAACGAATCATGGGGGGGGCACCCGTCGTGATGTGTAAGTCAGAAGCCCCTTTTTCGATCATCGTTTGAAGCAGTTGATGTAGGTTTGCCATTACTTCTCCTTCGGCCGTGTTTAATCTACGTCTGACATTGTATTGGCGAGTACTTCTTCAATGGTGGTGATGCCTTCGAGCACTTTTTCCAGGCCGGACATCCGCAAGGTTTTCATTTTTTCAGAAACGGCCTGCGTCTTGATCTCTTCGGTGGTGGCCCCTTGTAATATGAGCTCTCGGATCTTGCTTTTGATGGGCATGACCTCATAGAGGGCGACACGTCCTTTATAGCCTGTTTGTGTACATTTGTCGCATCCTTTTCCCTTATAGACGACCAATTCTTCAAGGTTTTTTTGCCGAAAGCCAGCTTCTTCCAGGGCTTCGATTGCGACAGGGTCAACCGCTTTACACTGTGTACAAATACGCCGGGTCAGTCGCTGGGCGAGAATAAGAATGACGGAAGACGCGACCAGAAAGGGCTCGATCCCCATATTCAGAAGACGGTTAATGGTTCCCGGTGCGTCATTTGTGTGGAGGGTTGAGAGCACGAGATGGCCTGTGAGTGCCGCTTTAACCCCGATTTCTGCTGTTTCATAATCTCGAATTTCACCGACCATGACCACATCAGGATCCTGACGCAGGAAGGAGCGTAGGGCCGCGGCAAAATTGAGTCCGATTTCGTCTTTCATTTGAACCTGATTGATGCCGAGCAGGTTATATTCGACAGGATCTTCAGCTGTCATAATATTGATTTCCTGGGTGTTAATGGTGCTTAAAGCCGAATAAAGCGTTGTCGTTTTTCCACTTCCTGTGGGGCCCGTGACCAGCACCATGCCGTAGGGTGATTTTACGGCGGTATTAAAATTATCGAGGGCAGTGGGTTCAAAGCCAAGTTTTGTCAAATCAAAAGTCAGATTGCCTTTATCTAAAATACGCATCACCACCTTTTCCCCAAAAAGGCAGGGCAGGGTGGAGACGCGGAAATCGACTTCTTTCTTCTTTCCCAGTTTCAATTTTATGCGACCATCCTGCGGCAGACGACGTTCTGCAATATCGAGTTTTGACATGATTTTTAGACGGGAAACAACGGCATTTTTGATCTTGGTCGGCAAATTCATGATCGTTCGCATCACCCCATCAATTCTGAGACGGATACGAAAGACGGTTTCAAAGGGTTCGACGTGGATATCACTTGCACCGACCTTAATGGCATTGACCAAAACGCCGTTTACGAGTTTGACAATGGGGGCGGCGACATCTTGCATCCCACTCTCTTCCTCTTGCTCATCGACGACATCTACGTCTTCCAAAGCGTCGCCGACAACGGTGTCAAAGTCTTCAACGGAGACCAATGCACCGTCTTGTTTATCGTCCATGAAATCATCTTCCATCTCGTCGCCCAGGGTATAATCTTTGGCTTCGATGGAAAAATTTTCTTCTTTTTGGGGTGTTTCTGCCGCTCCCCCACCGTAAAATGCTTGAATGGTTTTAATGACTGTGGATTCTGTTGCGATGACGGGTTCAATATTGTAACCCGTCATAAATTTGATGTCATCGATGGCAAAAACATCACTGGGGTCAATCATGGCAATGCAAAGGGTTGCCCCCCGTCGTTTGATGGGAATAATCCGATATTTTTTGACCAACTCCAAGGGGACCAGCTTGATGACATCGGGATCAATATTTGTTGTTGTGAGGTCAACAGAGGGCAGGCCATATTGTCGACTCAAAAAATCAAGTAGCTTGATTTCGTCTATAAATCCGAGACGCACAAGGACACTGCCGAGACGCCCCCCTTTTTTTGATTGTGCGAGCAAGGCTTTTTGGGCTTCTTCTTCGGTGATCAGTTGGGCTTTGACGAGCATTGTGCCGAGACGGTCAGTAATCAATGACAGGACTCCATACAAGCGTGGATTAAAATAAAAAGGACCCTTTCAAGGGTTTTTTCAGACGATCTCTGCCCTTAATCAGCGGCCGGGGATGGACAGAGGACAAAATAATCCACAAAGCGGTGCTGAAAAAAGCTTATCCGATGTTTTGGGGGCTGTCAATAAAGGGCAAGGTCTGAAACTGCCTTAAAGAAAACCCCTGATTCTTCCAAAAAACAAGGGCGATGGGAGAAAGATATTATGCGGAAGGTTTGTCTTTTGAAAAGGCTTGCAAGAGGGCTTGTCTCATGATTTTTGTGGGTGCTTTGAGACCTGTCCAAATTTCAAAGGCCAGTGTGCCTTGATGAAGCAACATGCCCAGACCGGGAACGGTGATCGCGCCTCTTTCTTTGGCTGCAAGCAAAAGTGGGGTTTCATAAGGGCGATAAATGAGGTCAGCCACGACCCATTCTGCATTGATTTTCGAAATCGGAAAGGGCAGGATATCTTCTTTCTTCATGCCGAGTGGTGTGGTGTTAACAAGCAGAAGCGGTTTTTCTGTTTGTAGGGAGATTTCTGCTCCAGGGGTGTAGGCCCTTGCGGTGATTGTGTTCTGAGTGGCGCACTTTCTAAGGCGATTTGCGAGATCTTCTGCTGCAATTTGACGTCGGGCGTAGATATGGATCTCACGGCTTCCTGCTGCCAGTAATGCCATGGCCACACCCTTTGCGGCACCCCCTGCACCGATGAGCAGGATGGCCCGTTTTGCAGGATCGATACCTGCTTCGAGCAAAGATGCGACAAAACCTAAACCGTCGGTATTAAAGCCAATCAGGCGGCCACCCTCATTTTTGATGGTATTGACTGCCCCAATTTTTTGCGCGACGGAATCAATTTCATCCAGATAAGGCATGATCTTTTCTTTATGAGGGATCGTGACGTTGAGGCCTTGTATGTTAAGCACGCGGATAGCGTGCACGGCTTCTTTGAGGTGATTGGGCCTAATGTGAAAGGGGAGATAGACATGGGGTAGATTAAGGGCTTGAAAGGCGGCATGGTGCATTTGTGGGGAAAGACTGTGGTGGATTGGGTCACCAAAGATGCCAAAAACCTTTGTTTCGGATGAAGGCGAAACAAAGGGGCTCACTGAAGCGTGCTCAAGACGCCGAGCCCTTCGTCGATACCGCACTGAGCGAGAGGACTTTCTTTGGGAGACCCTGCCAGTATTTTGAGTATTTCGATAAAGCTTTTGGCATCAGAGGGGACAATATGCACCGGAATATCTAAGGCTTCTCGAATGTCGTCTGGATTGGTGCTGTCTAAGAAGCTATGCTGGGTTTCGGCCAACATGACATCTGGAATCAATAATACGTCCAAGCCGCTATGGGTTTGCTGCGTTTTTTTATTACGCACGGCTTGAATGATGTCTCCACCCGTGATCAATCCTGCCACGGTGACGGAATCGCCAAAAAAAAGATTATCGACTTCGACAACCTCAAAATAAATATTGTCCGTTTTCACTTTTTTAAGGCAGTTTTTTAAAAAAGCGGCAAAAGAGCTCCCTGTGACCAGTATAAAACGAACCGGAGCACTTGCGGATAAAACCTCTGAAAAATCAGCCTGCTCAAAAGTTTCTTTAAAAAGGGGCAACATGCCGACACCATTTTCGAGTTGTCGAAGTGTCCCGTAGGTCTCAAGGGGTGGGAAAGGCACGTCACCGATAACGTACCATTCATCAGCGGCAAAAACAAAGGGCTCATGCAGTTCTTTTTTTAAACGGGTTTGCCAGGAATCGACTAGGGCGATGAGTTTTCGTGCGTACGCGGCGTCCACGGTTTTGACCTCAGGTAGCCCGACACGATGACGGGTAAGGCCCACAGGCACGACAGCGAGGGATTCAACGCCCGGATGACGATCGGCCAATTCTCGAATGCTTTTTGTGAGGTAGTCTTCATCGTTTAAGCCGGGGCAAAGCACAATTTGTGTATGCATTGCGATTTGATTTGAAATCATTTCGTCAATTTCGCCTAAAATGGGTCTGGCTCTTGGATTTTCCAAGAGTTCTTTTCGGAGTTCCTCATCTGTTGTATGTACGGAGATATAGAGTGGACTCATTTTTTGTTCAAAAATCCGGGCCTTGTCTTTGCGGGAGAGATTGGTTAGCGTAATATAATTGCCAAAAAGAAACGAAAATCGGTAGTCTTCGTCACGGATGTAGAGGGCTTTTCGTTCTCCTTCGGGCATCTGATCCACAAAGCAGAAGAGGCATTTATTGGGACATTGGCGAATTTTCATCTCTTCTGTTTGGATGCCTAAATCCTCATCAAGTTCTTTTTCAATATCGACTTCCCAAACTTCATTATTACTTTTTGAAATTTCGAGTAAGAGTGCTTCCTCTCCCACTAAAAAGCGGTAGTCGAGCAGATCCTTGATTATTGTGCCATTAAGACTTAGCAGGCGATCACCGGCTTGCATCCCGACTTCCTCAGCGATGCTTCCTTCTTCGATTTCGGTGATTAAGAGTCCTTTGTGTGCCATAAATCTTTCTCTAATATTAAGTGATAAATAAAACCTGAGATTATAAGGACTCAATTTAGATGAAGTCAATGTAAGGGGTTTTTCGTCCGGTTTTTGTTCCCTTGATCGTTTTCAACATGAAATGTGGGGAAGCTGTGGATAAGTCTCGCTCTTTTTATAGAAAGTTCTCGAATTTTAAAGAGAAAGAGCAAAGTGCCCAATTTGAGGGCAGCCTTTTTTATATTAAAAGATGGAACAGAACTTGAGTCAATTTAGGGCATTTTGTCTTAAGGAGGCGATGATCAAGTCTAGGTTGACTTATTTTTGGATGGGGTGCTAGCATCAGATGGTCTCACAGCCCACCTCAGTTCAAAGCCTGTGTTCTGTTTTTAAAAAGCGACGAAGTGTCTTGGTCCAACCCTATGAAAAAAATCATCGTCATATTTTTTGTGTTACTCACGGCCTGTTCGGGTGTTCCTGTTTCTTCTGAAGCGCCCTCAGAATCGAAAGCATCACAAACAGAAAGCGCCTCTTCACATTATGTTCCTCAAGCGCCACCTCCCAGCAAAAGAAAAGAGATCGGACGGCAGTTTATACATGCGGCTCTGCAAGAATATGAATTTGTCACCGATTATGAAGTCGTGAGCCAAATCAATCGCATTGGGAAAGACATTCTTCAGGCGATGGGAGAAGATCCTGAAAACTTTCACTTTTTTATTGTGCGTCAAAATCAGCTCAATGCCTTTGCCGTGCCGGGAGGGTACATCTTCTTTTTTGATGGCTTATTGAAAGAATTGGGGTCGATTGATGCCTTGGCAGGTGTGATGGCCCATGAGATCGCTCATGTGCAGCGGGATCACTTTTTTAAGGATCAAAAAAAGATTTCTGCCATCAATTTGGCAACGATGGCTTCTTTGATTTTGGCCGGTCTTACCGGTAAAAATATTGGTGCAGCAGGGGTCATCGGCTCAGGAATCAATATTTCCACGCAACTCAAGTTTAGCCGAAAAAATGAGGAGGACGCAGATCTTTTTGCCATAAAATATTTAAAACAGACGGATTATAATCCTTTGGGTCTGGCTGAATTTTTTGAAACCCTCTCTTTTTATGCGGGTTTTACACGGGGGACTCAAGTCCCCTATTTTTCGACCCATCCGGGTTTGAGTGAACGTCGCTTCATGGTTGAAACCTTAATGAAAGATTTACCTGTAAAAAAGAAAACCCCCGATGTTTCCACGATAGATTGGCGTAATGACTGGGGGAGGCTACGTGCCATCCTTGGTGTCGCCGGTAAAACGTCTCTTTCTGAAAATCTGAGTGATGAAGAAGGATTATCCGACCAGGGCACAGATAGTGCGGCCCTTGGGCGAAAGTCCTATTTATCGGCTTTGGCGGCGTCTCGTAGGGGTGAACTTCAAGCGGCCAGTCGAGATTACCAATCTGCGATTGAATCAGACCCGACTCAGGCAATTTATCATGCGGATCTTTCGAATGTATGGATGCAGTTGCAAAAGGCTGATTTAGCCAAGGCTGCGGCCCTAGAAAGCATCCGTCTTTCAGAGGACCACGCAATTCCTTATCTCGTCTTGGGCATGATCGCGCAGTCTGAATCCGATCATAAAGCAGCGGTCAAATATCTGGAATCTGCAAAAAACCGCGCGCCGGATCATGCCTTCATTTCCCTGCAGTTGGCGCGTTCTTATTACGCGATTAAAATTCCAGCCAAAGAGAAATTTTATTTAGGTCGCTACCATCGCTTAAAACTCGAACCTGAAAAAGCCATGCTGAACTTTCAAAATGCCCTGAGTCTTCTAGATGACCGTAGCCCGCTGGCCTTTATCACAAAACGAGAAATGGACGAAATCGCCTTGCACGGAGTCTAGGACGTTCTTAAAGAAGCCATGTATTGTTTCTCAAGGCAAAAAAAACAGCTTTTGAAGGTTTCTAAATGAAATTTCTGCACACCCGTATTCGTGTTGGCGCACTTCAGCGCTCGATTGACTTTTACTGTAAACACTTCGGATTTCAAATCAAAAGCCGTTCAGAGCGTTCCCCCTCTGGCAATCACGTCGTCCATCTGGAACTGCCTGGAAATGCCCATCAACTCGAATTGACTTGGTCAGCGGATTATGAGGTCAAAGTCCCCGAAGACCTCATGCATCTGGCCATTGGCGTCGATGATTTGATTGCCTTCTGTCATCAGCTTGAAAAAGGAGGGATCGCAATCTGGCCGAACAATTGGCAAGAGGAATTTGTCTTTGGAAAAAGGATGGCTTTTATTGATGATCCCGATGGGTATGAGATTGAATTACTTGAGGGAGAACCTTCGTCTTTTTTAGAAGAAACGTCATAAGCATCCCAAAGAAAGAGGTCACTGCCCAGCGACAATAGGTTTCTCGCCAGACTTAATCAGAGGTTCTTTTAAGTTATTATTTGAAATCAAATGTTCTGAACGTACGGCCCAAAGCAGGCCCAGGTGTGCAGGCAGCGCGAGCGCAATCAACTCACCATTGACTTGATCAAAAACAGGGATGATCTGCATCACAAGACCGAGCAAAGAAAGTCCGGTCACGGCATAGAGGAGTTTAATGCCCATCTGAGGAAGACGTCCACGAATCAGGAAAATCAAAAAATACCCCAACAAAACCAGAGACAGGGGGTTAAATTGTAGAATATTTTCGTTCCAATGACCAAAACGGTGTTCAGTTAAAAACCACACGATAAGAATAATCGTGCCCAGCAAACCAGAGACAAGAGACCAAAGGATGCCAAACAAGGCCAAGAACAGGCGGGCGAGTCTTCGTTTTACGACCGTCAAATAACCCAAAAAAGCAAAAAAAACTCCGAAAGATGCACTCAGGGGCAGATAAAAAGAAAGATAGGATTTGATCTGCTCCGGCTCTTTGGTTTTTGTCGAATTAAAAATAAATTTGTCCGAACGCACAAGCGACTGGCCGTCTAGCAATTTTATTTCATTGAGATGACGTCTGAGTGACATCGGGGTAAACATATCCTTCCAAATGGATATTTCATCATCCGCCGGATGTCCCAAACCCAAGTGGATGCCAAAATAGGCCAGAGGGATATTTTGTAGGAGCCTTCGGGTATTGGAGCGAAAGGTTTTCCCACTCCCTTTATCCACACTGGCTTTTTTTATGACGCCCCCCAGTACATGATCCAGGGCATCCCGCGCACGTGTCGAGCAATTGTCTAAATAATAGTCATAGCGATATATGCGATGGCCTTCGCTGTCATTTTTTTCCAAAAAGGCCAACAAGGCATTTTTTTGATCGGCATCCAGGTTAATCTCCTGAAGCCAAATATCGCGGTCACTTTGCATGGTGAATTGAAAAAAAGAAGGCGAGTCAACACTGCCGATGGAATAATCCATGTAACCCTGTAAAAACTTGGGCCAGAAGTTGTCTGATTGAAAATCAAACAGCCCCCAGTGGTAGACCTGGTCAATCCCATTTTCAGGATCACGAATCCAAAGACCGTTGTGCCCAAAACGCTCCCAAACCAAGGCCCCGGGGCCGATGGTTACCAGCAAAACTTCCGCATTCGGGCTCAGACGCACAACTTTCGACGACTGGGCAAAGGCCGTCGATGTCAGCGTAAAGACAAAAAAGAATATCAACAAAACAAAAATGTGCTTTGTATTCAAGCAGACCTCAAAGGCAGTTTACGGCGACTCATGTCAAACCGCTGAAAAATAACCGCTGCCTTTTTACCTTTCTGATAGAGAGCTGTCAAGAAAGGATTTTACCCTCAGGCCTCAATTTTTTCAGAAATCATTTTATCCACTGACCACTTCCCCCCACCTGTGAGTGTCAATGCAACACAAATTGCAATCACCAAGAGATGATACTCATAACCTTCCCCGGCCTGATTGCCAGACCAGTTCATCAAAAAACCGTGTTCCCAATGGGCCATTGTTATCGCACCCAACATGATGACTGCCAGGCTCGCAGCCGAAAACCGTGTTAAAAATCCAGCAATTAAGGCCAAGGCTCCGAGGGATTCTCCCATAATCACGAGGAAGGCGATCACGACCGGGATCCCCATTGTCTCTGTAAAATAGCCCATCGTGCCTGAAAAACCAAAACCGCCAAACCAGCCAAATAACTTCTGCGCTCCGTGTGGAAACATGATGAGACCCATCGAAACCCGAAGAATCAGGCTTGAGTAAGCATCATCCGTTTTCAGTGTTTTTAAAAACATCTTCATTTTTTATCCTCCTTTTCAAAACTTTTTTTGAGCTTAAGCAGCAGCGCACGTAAAGACTGCATTTCTGAAGGAGTAAGTCCCCTTTCAAAAAATGGTTTTAAATACGCAATGTGCGCCGGAAAAACACGTTCAAAACAATCAGTCCCCTGCGCCGTTAAGCGAACAATCGTGCTACGTCGGTCAATTTCTGAGGGCACCCGTTCAATCAAGCCTTTGGTCGTCAGACGATCCAAAACGCCCGTCAAAGTCCCTTTGGTCAATAGCGTCTCTTCTGTTATTTTGTTGCAGGGCATGCCAGGGGTCTCCCCCAATACCACAATTACATCAAATTGGGCCTGTGTTAAATCCAACTTGCGAATATGCCGATCATCCTTGCGCATCACAGCACGATAGGTCTCAACCAAGGGCCTCAAAACCTTCAAAAAAGCCTCTTCACCCGGATCATTTCTCTTTTTCATTATCTTGCCTCCATGCAATTAGTTCTAACGCGTACTAATAACAATAGTGCGTGTTAGAACTAAAGTCAAGCAAAAAAGCAAGATTCAGACTTCAGAAAACAGAGATCAGCGGTTTCTATTTATTGAATGAGCTTGCCATGAAAAACTTTACTTTTTGAGGAGGTTTTGGCAAGTGGTAGAATTTTCTGAAATTCGGAAGAAGCAACAAAATGTTTCACGGTTTCTGCATCAGGAAAGATAATGATGAGGTGTCTTTTTTTTTCATCTTCGCTTCGTATTTCCATTTCCAGGTGCGCGCCAAATTTTTTAAGGATGGGTTGCTCCAGTGCAAGGAAACGATCATATTTTTCTGCATCGGAGATGCTCACATCCACAACAAGATAGTGGCGATCATCCGACTTTTGATGTCCTGAATTTAAATAGTGAGTGCAAGCACTCAAGCTCAGAAATAAAAAAAGAATCATGATAAAACGATTCACCGTAGGACTCCTTCTCTAGACTCTATTGAGTCTTTTTTTTAACTAAGTTACCATTAAGAACTTAAATCAGATTAAGGGAGGACGCATTTGCTGTCAAGACGGCACATCCCTGTTTTTCAGTTACATAAATGTGCCTTAACGCTTAAAAAATCTCGCCTTATGGAGACGCTGAGAATGAAAAAAGAACAAGAATCCAATCAAAAAAAATCGACCGAAGGCTGTCCCGTTCGCGAAATACTCGACCGCTTAGGGGATAAGTGGTCGGTACTCATTGTGCATACCCTGGGACATGAGACCAAACGATTTATGACACTCAAACGCAGTATCCCCGATATTTCTCAACGCATGTTAACCCTCACCTTACGACACTTGCAGCGCGATGGTCTGCTCACAAGAGTCGTCTACCCCCTCGTACCACCTAAAGTAGAATATGCACTGACCGATTTGGGAAAAAGCTTTTCTGAGGTAAGTTTTAAATTGGTGGACTGGGCCAATCAAAATAGACCCGAAATTGATACAGCACGTTTAGAATATGATCGGCAAGATTAAGCACAAACAAAACCTTCTTCTCGATCACGTCTTCCGAAAAAACAATCTTTCCCGTGACACCACCACACCTTGAATATCAATTCACGGATTTTGGCATGAAGTTTTCAACACTATTGGATCAAGTGGCAGTCCTTACAAAAAGAAATTGAAGAAATTTAATTCGCCCTAAAATGTCATTTTGACTTCTTCATCGTTACCCCAGTACAATCCGCTTCAATTTTATTGTTTAATCTGAAAGAGTAAAACATGCCTTACTCCGC
>JAADHI010000145.1 GCA_013151935.1 Candidatus Manganitrophaceae bacterium | reverse complement strand
GACCTAAAGTATGGAGTTTTGCTTCAAAATTCATCTAAATACAGGCGCTACGTGTTTTTGTTTTGAGGCACTTAAAGAATCGATTGAAAGGCTTCCAATCACCCTCTTTAAAGAAGGACTGAGCAAATCTAACTTTTCTTTTCTGTACAGTTATGACACATGACTTCATCTTTTTTCTTGAGTTGGTATTTTCGAACCGCTTTATTATGTTCTCGAAGGGTCACGGAAAACTGATGTTCACCGTTATTTTTCGCGACAAAGAAGATGTAGTCCACCTTTTCAGGATGCAAAGCGGCATAAATTGACTCCCGCCCCGGATTCGAAATCGGGCCAGGGGGAAGCCCTTTTACACGATAGGTATTGTAGGGCGAATCATACATCAGGTCTTTACGTCGGATGTCTCCATCAAAATCAGGGAGCGCAAAAATCACGGTTGGATCACTCTGAAGCCGCATCTTTCGTTTGAGGCGATTGTGAAAAACCCCTGAAATGGTTGCACGTTCCGAGGCGGCCCCTGTCTCTTTTTCGATAATGGAGGCCAGCGTAATGACTTCAGCTTGGGTCATTCCCAGGGTTTCAGCTTTTTTCACAAAAGAATCGTCGTAGACAGTACGAAATTGCTGGGTCATCTGCTGGAGGATTTTCTCGACTGAGGTTTTTTTTGAAAAATAGTAGGTGTCAGGAAAAAGATAGCCTTCGAGACTTTTTGTATCAAATCCTAATTTTTGGATGATCATCGGATCGTGCGCAGCCTGATAGAAGGTCTCTGTATTCAAAATATCTGATTTTGCAAGAATATCGCCAATTTCTCTTGAGGAGGTGCCCTCAGGAATCACAATACGATAAGTCAGAATTTCTCCCCGAACCAAGATATTGAGAAGTGCCGCAGGACGCATGGCCGTGTGTAAACGATATTCCCCTGGTTTTATTCTTGACTCACTTTGGGTTATTTTTCCCAGCAAACGAAAAGAGACAGGGCTTAGAATCAAGCCCTCTTTATCGAGCAGCACCGTCACATCTCCAAATGTTGCACCTGGTTCGATTTCAATGGTTTTATAGGTTTCTTCGGAAGAAGGAGCTTTTTGAATGTAAAGATAGCCTTGAAAGAGACCGACACCCATGATCAGGAGCAAAAATACAAAAGCAGTACGCTTTTTCATCTTTCTTTTCTCCCTCCAAAAAGGCTTGGGGTATTAAGACTAAGACCTGCCAATCACTGTAATCGCTTCTTCAAAAAGGCGATCTAAATTTTCAACACGCTTTCCGCCAGCTTGGGCCATTTCAGGCTTTCCACCCCCGCTACCGTCGATCAGCACGGCGAGTTTTTTCGCAATGTCCCCCGCCTTGTATTGCGCTGTGCAATCAGACGTCACCATAACAACAAGTGACACTTTTTTGCCATCCGGGCTTTCGGCACCGACTATGATAATACCAGATTTCAGCAGATCCCGTAAATGATCTGCACGGCTACGAATTTCCTTCATTTCGGAAGGAAGTAATTTCTCAAGTAAAACTTTAACTGTTCCGATATGCTGGATATTTGATAGCGGGTCTGTCTCCGACTGCTGTTGCCTGCGGAGCCGGAGAATCTCCTGATCCTTTTCTTTCAGTGCTTGCATGAGTCGTTCAGATTTATGAAGTATATCTTCAGCATTTACTTTCAAAAGCCTTGAAATATCTAGAATAATTTTCTCTTGATTTTTGGTATATTCATAGGCAGAAGGCCCCGTAAGGGCTTCAAGTCTGCGCACACCCGAAGCCACACTGCCCTCTTTGATGATCTTAAAAAACCCAATTTCTCCGACATTTTGACAATGGGTGCCCCCACACAATTCACGACTGTAATTCCCGACGGAAACCACACGAACTTCGTCACCGTACTTCTCCCCGAAGAGCGCCATTGCACCCGAATTCACCGCTGTTTTCATGTCCATAATTTGTGTCTGAACGCTTTCACCACACATGATTTGCGTATTGACATCGGCCTCAATTCGGTCAATTTCCCCTTGGGTTAAAGGCGAAAAGTGTTGAAAATCAAAACGCAGACGCGTTGGAGAAACCAGTGAACCCGCCTGTTTGACATGATCCCCCAGCACAGCTCTTAAGGCTGAATGAAGCAAATGGGTTCCTGTATGGTTTTTTGCCGTATTACGACGTAAGGTAGGGTCAACCGCTGCTGTATAGCGCCCGTCTGTCTTGAGTCTGCCTTGTGTCACTTTGACATGATGCAGGATCAGTCCCGGCAAAGGACTTGATGTTTGTTCAATCACAGCACGACTGGTCTCTGAAAAAAGGCTGCCTTTGTCTCCAACTTGTCCACCTGACTCCGCGTAGAAAGGACTGCGATCAAAAACCAAGGTGACTTCATCACCTTCTTGTGCGGAGTCCTGTAATTTCCCTTCTTGAAAAATCGCCTTTAACTGGATGTCTTCTTGAAGACAGGTATAACCTGAAAAAAAGGTTTTCCCTAAACGTGCCAGTAAATCTTTGTAAAAGGGAAGGTTTTTATTTTTTGAGATCAATTGTACACCACCGACCCATGACTGACGTGCACGCTCTTTTTGGGCAGACATGGCATGCTCATAGCCCTGAAGATCCAAGGTCATTCCGGATTCTGCGGCAACCTCTTCCGTCAAATTCACCGGAAAACCATAGGTATCGTAGAGTGTAAAAAGAGATTCGCCCGGAATGAGCGATTCCTCTTTTTTCTTGAGTGCCTCAATCACCCCTTCAAGCAGATGCATGCCATGATTCAGGGTGTGGATAAACCGTTCTTCCTCCCCTAAGACAAGCTTCTGAATAAGTGTCTTCTGCTGGATTAAGTTGGGATAAGCGTCTGACATTTCTGAAACAACGGCATCAATCAAAACATGTAAAAAGGGTTCATCAAAACCAAATTTCCGACCAAAACGGGCAGCGCGCCTTAGAATACGCCGAAAGACATAACCTCGTCCTTCATTCGATGGCATAACGCCGTCAGCCGCCATAAAGGTCAGCGCACGCAAATGATCGGCAATCACCTTTCCAGGAACAGAAGCAGCCACTTCATCAAAAGGACGTGCCGCGCGTTTTGCGATCGCCTCAAAAATCGGTTTAAAAAGGTCTATTTCGTAGTTACTCAGCACCCCTTGGCAAACCGCTGTCATGCGCTCAAGACCCATGCCAGTATCAATACTGGGTTGAGGGAGCGGCGTGAGTTTTCCCTCGACATCCCGGTTGTATTGCATAAAAACCAGATTCCAAATCTCCAAATAGCGGTCACATTCGCAGACACCAATGCCTGGACAATCCGCGTGAACGACCTCACCCTGATCAAACATGATTTCGGAACAAGGGCCGCAAGGCCCAATATCCCCCATTTGCCAAAAATTATCTTTTTCGCCCAAACGAATAATGCGCTCGGCCGGGACAATTTTTTGCCAAAGTTCTGCCGCTTCATCATCATCGCGGAAAATAGTAATCCAAAGTTTAGAAGGTGAGAGTTTGAAGGTTTTTGTCAGCAATTCCCAGGAAAAATGGATGGCGTCTGCCTTGAAATAATCTCCAAAAGAAAAATTACCCAGCATCTCAAAAAAGGTATGATGGCGCGCGGTACGTCCGACATTTTCAAGATCGTTATGTTTTCCACCCGCCCGAACACACTTTTGAGACGAAACGGCTCGCAGATAAGACCGCGGTTCCTCTCCTAAAAAGGTGTTTTTAAACTGAACCATTCCTGCATTGTTGAAAAGGAGGGTAGGATCCCCCTCAGGAATCAGTGAAGCGCTGGGGATAATCTCGTGATTTCGGTCTGCAAAATACTGAACAAACAATGATCGCACTTCTGAAGCAGTCATCAGTTAATCACCTTTAATTTTGGAGCTGGAGGACGCCTTTCGGCACAAAGGGGGCATTTTCTCACATCACCGCGCAGCAAGCAAGAGATGCCTCGGGGACGTTAATCCCCCTCCCTCACTTACTCCGTGCGAAGCGCAACCAGGGGTTTCTCTCCCAGGGTGCGATAACTCACAAAAAAGCCTGTCAATACCGTCAAGCACACAGTGGCCAATCCACCTAAAAATAAGATCTCCCACGCAAATTGCCAGGGAATTTTTAGAAAATAGTGAACGATAACCCAAGCACTCAGCACTGAAAGCCCCCCACCGACCAGGGCCGCGAGTAAACCAAGAATTGCGTATTCGACTGCCATCATCGCCATGAGGGTTGGCCGGGTCGCACCCAAAATCTTAAAAAGCACCAACTCGTGTACCCGTCGGCCACGTGTGGCGGCGATGGCGCCTGAAACAACCACCAAACCCACGGTCATTGCCAGCATCGCCATAAACTCTACCGTGCGCGCAACCTCCTGTAAAATCCGCCCGATTGTCTCTATAATCTCTCTAATCGGGATAATGGTAATATTGGGAAAAGCATCGATCACTGCATTTTGAATCGCACCGTCATCGGCTTCATCAGCCGTGACGGTTGCCACAAAAGTCTCTGGCGCACCTGCTAAGGCTTCTGGTGGAAAAATGAAATAAAAATTGGTGGTCATGCTGCCCCAGTCCACATCACGAACACTGCTGATTTTTCCGGAAATCGGCACCCCTTGAATATCAAAACTCACTTCCGATCCCAAATCTAAACCCAAGTTCTTTGCCGCTTCTGCTTCCACGGACAACATCTCAGTCCTTTCATCAGGTTCAGCACCCCACCAAAGTCCACGGGCCAGCACATTGTGCAAGGGCAGGTCTTCTTGATAGGTCAGGACATATTCACGGGTAAAATACCAACGATCCCGCCGCCCCTCCAAAGACATCTCTGAAATTTTATCGCCCTCAATGGCATGTAGCCGTGATCGGATCAGCGGTGTGAGTGTCGTCGGCTGTTTCAAATTCCATTTTTCTAAAATCGCCATTAATTTTTCTTGTTGATCGGATTGAATGTCGATCAAAAACAGCCCCGGCGCCGCTTCGGGAATATTGTTTTCAAGCTGCACCATCAAATTTTTTTCAACTTGTTTTAAGGTCAAAAGCACCATCACCGCAATGCCCAAAGAAAGCAGCACCGCTTGCACTTGCTGTCCCGGTCGATAAAGATTGGAAATCCCGTAGCGCAAAGATAAATTACGCGGTGTTTTCATGCGTTTAATACAAAAAAGCATGATTCGACCACTTAAAAGGAGGAGGAGGATTGCCCCAGCCAAACCTGCCGCGACAGAAGACCCCAACTTCCAGGAACCCGCTTGCCAAACTGTCAGCCCTAACCACGCCAGGACAAGCACCGTAATCAAGCACAATCGCCCTGCCAGACCACCCTTATTGGAACGTTCTTGAATGCCTTCAACGGCCTGTCGAAAAACACCTGCTGGGGAAACCTCTCCAACCACACGCAAAGGCCATATCGAAAAAAGAAGCGCCGTGAGCAGTCCCATGCTCAGCCCTTGAAAAATCGGGGCCAAAAAAAGCTCAAAATGAAACCCAGGAGGAAGAAAATCGCTCAGTAAATGACCCAAGATCTGGTAAATTCCCACACCCAAGGCCACGCCAATGACGCCCCCCACACTGCCCAATAAGAGCGTCAGCCCCAAGTAAATCTTTAAAATACTGACAGAAGACGCGCCCAGAGACTTGAGGATAGCGATGCTTTGCATTCTTTCGGTGAGAAAGGCATGCACATTCCCCCCGACACCCATCCCACCAATCAATAAAGTAATGAGACCCACAACCCCAAGATAGGTCGTAAAATTCTCTAAAAATCGACGTAAACGCGGTCGCACTTCCCGATAGGTTTTAACCTGAACCGATTCATCTTTCCATATTTCAATGAGATGCGTCTTAAGCTTTTCAGGTGGCCAAAGCGCCGTCGTTTTTAAAAGGAGACGTCTTCGGATCCGGCTTCCGACCTTGACCAGGGCTGTCTGCGTCAGTACATCCTGAGAAATAAGTACACGTGGGCCTAAACTAAAAGGGCCGGCCACTTTATCCGGCTCCTTTTTTACAAGACCTGCCACGGTAAAATCCAAATCGCCAAGACCCAGCTTGTCCCCGACCTCAAGCTTTAAACGTAATAAAAGCCCTTCTTCGACAAACACTACATTTTCATTTTTAAAGGGGGATGCAATCGGTGGTTCGATGAGAAGGTTTCCATAAAAAGGATAACCCTGCTCTACGGCCTTTAATTCCACCAACTGGGTCTGTGTGGTTTCGGGGTTTGAAGCCATGGCCACCATCTCTGCCACACGAACCACTTCAATTCCCTTTTGCGCCAAATCGGATAAAACAGCCTCTCCGGCATCCGACAAAGGACGGGTCAGACGCACCTCCAGATCGGCGGCCAGAAGGTTTTTTGCCTCGTGTGCAGTCATCGCCTCAAAATTTGCGGCAATATTGCCAACACCCACAATCGCACCGACACCAATCGTAATCGACGACAAAAAAAAGACAAAATGGCGAAAGGCACCACGGATCTCACGCCAAATCATCCGTGAAACAAAGGGGCTATTTTTAGCGTGGGTCAGTTTCTGAGACAATTTTTCCGTCCCCTAAGGTAATGATCCGGTCAGCGCGTGCAGCAAGCTTCATATCATGTGTGACCAAAATCAGGGTATTGCCTTGATCTTGATGGAGTTTTAAGAGCAAATCAATGATGCGTTTGCCATTTTTAGAATCCAAATTTCCTGTGGGTTCATCGGCCAAAAGCAATGCAGGAGAACCGGCATAAGCCCGGGCAACTGCAACACGTTGTTGTTCTCCACCGGAGAGTTGCACGGGATAGTGATCAAAACGGTTTTCAAGTCCAACTGCAGTCATTAAAAGACCTGCCTCTGCTCCGGCATCACGCACCCCCTGCAATTCCAAAGGGATTTGCACATTTTCAAGCGCACTCATGGTGGGAATCAAATGAAAGGATTGAAAAACCATGCCGATTTTTTCTCGACGAAGTGTTGCCAGTTGATCTTCGTTTAAGTCAGAGAGTGCAGTGCCATCAATCACAATTGACCCACTGCTGGGCTGATCCAGTCCGGCGATTAAACCCAAGAGTGTTGATTTCCCACTGCCTGAGGGCCCGACAATGGCTAAAAATTCTTTTGGCGGCACCTTGAGATTGATGTCGTCTAAAATCGAAACCGAACGTCCGGCACTTGAAAGAGACATATTCAGATTTGAAATTTCAATCATAGGAGATCTTGCCTTAAGATTAAATCAGGACGAATAAGACCTAAAAACGTTTAAATTGTTTGCTTAATGAAAGCCCCTGATTCTGATAGGAGGAACCAATGCCCACACCATAGGTTTTTTCAGGACGCCCCAGGAGTTTTTCGTAAATCAAACGCCCCACAAATTGACCATCTTCGAGCAAAAAAGGCACTTCGTGAGAGCGGACTTCAAGGACCGCATGTGTGCCCTTAATGTCGTTATCACCATAACCAAAACCCGGATCAAAAAAACCCGCGTAGTGGATGCGAAACTCCCCGACCGAAGGATCATAAGCCACCATTTCAGCGGCATGATCTGGCGGAATACGCACCTTTTCTTTTGAGAGTAGGATATAAAAATCGTCAGGATTCAACAGAAGCCCTTCGGACTTCGGCGCATAAATGGGCTCCCAGAAATCATTGGGATCGTAATAATTGATTTGTCCCAGATCAATCAGTGGCGCATGTTGTAAAGCACGGTATCCGATGACCTTTTCTCCTGAGACCCCCTGAAGATCGATTGAGATCCGCAAACCCTCAGAAATCGTGGCATCAACAGCTTCATCATTGGGCATGTACACCAGGGTTTCGGCACGATCCAATTTGTCTAATTTTTGATCGGAATGAGGTGTATCAAGCCCACGAATAAAGCGTAATTGGTTTAGCTTTGTGCCTTCGCGCACCAACACACTAAAAGTCCGTGGCACCACCTCAACATAGAGATCGCCTTTGTAACCTGCCTGAACACGCTCAAACTCTGTGCCGTAATCGCTAATCAAACGGGTAAAAATATCCAAACGCCCTGTTGTACTTTTGGGGTTGGCACGGGCTGAGATTTCTGGCGGCAGGCGAAGGGACTCCATCAGGGGGATAATGTAGACACAGCCTTTTTCCAAAACTGCCGAGCTTGAAAGGTCAATTTCATGCATTTTTAAGGTTTCAATTTTACGCATCACCGTCGAATGACGGCCCGGCAAAAAACTCGCACGCACACGATAAGCCCTGGCCCCCAGCCTTAAATCAATGCTCGCGGGTTGGACCTGATCATCCAAAAGACGTTGTGGCGCGTTCAAATAACCACTACTGATCAGCGCCTTGATTTTTTCGGCGGGCAGCACGCCCTTGCTGTGAAAAGCAACAAGATCGCGCTTTAGTTCAGGAAAAAGGCTCGCCATATCACTCGACATGATTTTATCTCCATATACCGGGTTCAGGGCTGCGATTCTAGCGGAAGAAAGCCTTCTTTGGCAAGCAAATCTCCTTTCTCAATTTGAAGTCAGCGTGCTGATTGCGTACACTCTTCAAGAGAAGCTTATGATCCCAAAAAGAATAAACCCCAACAAAAAAAATGGCTTAAAAAGAGCAGTCGTCGTCTGTTTGCTGTTTCTGTCTTTCTGCACAGAATCCGCAGACGCCGAAAAAAAACAAGTCATCGTCGCTTTTGGAGACAGCCTGACTGCGGGCTTCGGGGTTTCTGCCGATCAAGCCTATCCCGCACAACTGGCGAAGAAACTCAGTATAAACGGCCACCCCAGCAAAGTCGTGAATGCCGGAGTCAGCGGCGAAACCACCGCTGGAGGGCTCCGCCGGATACGATGGATCTTTAAAAACCAACCCGATATCGTTATTTTGTGTTTGGGAGCCAATGATGGACTTCGGGGTTTGAGTTTGCTTGAAATGGAAAAAAACCTTTCAAAAATCATTACAGCACTTCAAAAAGAAAAGGTAAAAGTCATACTGGCAGGCATGAAAATTCCACCCAACTACGGCATCCGCTATACCCGCGCTTTTGAAGCGGTCTATCCCAGATTAGCAAAACGCTTTGAACTGCCTCTCATTCCCTTTTTACTTGAGGGCGTTGCCACACACCCCACCTTAAATCAAGCCGATGGCATCCACCCCACTGCAGAAGGCTACAAAATCATTGTGGATCACATGTGGCCGATTGTTCAGAAAGTACTCAAAACAGACTGAAGGAACTTTTGTTGGGGCCTTCCACCATCGTCAGAAAATGCGTTTAGAGAAGTGAGCCCTCGTCTAAAGCTGGAGATGAAAGCTCAGCTCCGGAGCCTCAGGACATCATCCTGGTTTCGGGAGCGCCACTCTCAATTGTGGCACCGCTTCCTTCAGCCTCAAATTAAAAATCTACCCCTATTATTTTCTTCCTGTAGTCTTCATCTTTGATCCATACAAATTAATACAACATTTCATCTGGAATCTGATGTTTTTTCGTAGGAACATGGCTTTAGGAACACACTAATTTTTAGCTCTTGCAATACTTCACTGAACACATTAAAATCTTACTAGTAAGATATTTATGAGGGTCTCATCATGTCTAATTTAGCGACAACAAAGATGTCATCCAAAGGCCAAGTCGTCATCCCAGAAAATATTCGTAAGCGCCTAAAGTTGAAACCCGGAATTCAATTTGTAGTCGTCGGGGATAAAGATGTTGTGATTCTCAAAACAATTTCTCCCCCATCGATGAAAGAGTTTGATCCGTTAATTTCTGATGCAAGAAAACAAGCAAAAAAGGTGGGGCTAAAAAAGTCAGACCTTAGCGCGGAGATTGCTGAAGTCCGAAATCAGAAGTGAGGGTTATTCTCGATACCAATGTTTTAGTATCAGGGATATTTTTCAGTGGACCGCCTTATCAAATTCTAAGCGCATGGCGAGACGGAAAGATCGCATTTGTCATCTCTCCCGAAATCCTTGAAGAATACGAACGGGTAGGAGAAGCGCTACTGAAACTGTCTGTCGAGACGGCACTTGGTGCAGAAATAGAAGCACATTTGGGCTATGAACCCCATGCCGTATCCGGCCGAAACTCTGGAAATAACCGAAATGGACATTCTAAAAAGCGACTCAAGGGCGACTTTGGAGAAATAGAAATAAGCACTCCTCGGGACAGAAACAGCTCATTTGAGCCCCAACTGATCAAAAAAGGACAAACCCGTTTCACCCAGTTTGATTAACAGATTCTGGCGCTCTATGCCCGGAGCATGACCACAAGAGACATCGCAGGCGTCTTCAAAGAAATGTACAGTGCAGATGTCTCCCGAGTCACCGATGCCGTCATGGATGAAGTGCAAGCCTGGCAGGAGAGTCCACTCGACGATATCTACCCCATCCTCTACTTGGACGGCATTGTTGTTAAAGTCCATCAAGACAAGCGTGTTATCAATAAAACGGTCTATTTGGCTTTAGGGATCAACTCAGAGGGGCAGAAGACACTCT
>JAADHI010000048.1 GCA_013151935.1 Candidatus Manganitrophaceae bacterium | reverse complement strand
TAGGCCAGTGTTGAGAGAACTTTCTCAAGACCTCGCATCAAAAATGCGTTTTGGTGATTCCAAAACTTTATCGTTCCAAAGGGGTGTTCTACGATTGTCTTTCGCTTTTTCATGATTTCAGGATGCTGTTGCATGCGAAGCTGCATCCGATCTATCGACCCTTCTTCCGGGCATCTTGTGATCCGCCTTGTATTTTTGCTTTTTGTGCAGAGGGCTTTCTGCTCGCAACTTTGACACGATTCTTCAACGTAGTAAAAGACACGTCTTATCTTGTCTCGGCATTTTTCATTCCCCTCAAATCGATAGGACAAGTTTTTTCCGGCTGGACAGATGTAGCGATTGAAAGCTGTGTCGTAGGAAAATTGTTCTTTCTCAAACAGTCCGTTCTTGGTGCTGGAGGTTCAGGCTGCAACACACCAGTGTGAATTCACGAAAGATGGCTTTGAAGGTGAAGTATTCTCTTTTCTGAAGTCGGCAATGGTTTTAAAGTTACGTCGGAGTTTTCTGAGGAGCCAAACCACTTCCATGTTGCGATGGGTTTCCGCCTCAAGTCTGCGGATTGAGGTGATTCTATTTTTATATCCGTAGATGTAGCGCTTCAAAAGGGCTCTTGGAGCATAGGCCGGGCGTCCGGTCTTGTCCGGGTTTGATTTCTTAAAACTCGGCCTGGATAAATTGATTTTTCCAACAAATGCGTCTATAAATCGAACAGGATTTTCTTGGCTGATGTAGTCATCAATTGCCTCTGGAAACAAAATAATTTGATCTCGACTCACTCCCGAAATGTATGAAATGGATATTTCTCCGTGGACTATTTCCCTCTCGGAGTATCATACCAAGAGTAGGTCGGTTTTAGAGTTTTCACACAGTCTCTCGCTCAACCCGACCGCAGAAACACGCGCCTTGGTTTCATTGTTTGTCGTTACGCGGCCGGATTAGCTTGATCGTTATGTAGTTTTGAACCTGAATTCTGAAAAAGGACTCGAGATGAATACCCATACAGCAAAAAAACAAAAAAATGTAAATAGATCGGTTGCGAATGATTTTTCAAAAAACATGCAGGGTAACAAATTTACTTTTCAGTTCGTAGACAATCGGCCAGAAGCCATTGCACAACGAAAGCTGAAAGAGATCGTCGATAATAGCCCTAGAGTGAAGCAGTTAAAAACAACCCAGTTCAGAAATAGTAAACAAGTTCAAGTGAGCGCTCAAAAACATTATAACGATGGGTGGGGGGCTAAATACAATATACAAACGGACGATGCTCTAAAAGCTAAAGTTCCGAATAGAGTCAAAGGTGAAGGAGAAATAAATCTAGGGATCTACGAATACGGCGATAAGTGGTTTTACAAGGGAGATGAGTATAAAAAAGGGAAGAAATGTACGATACAATACGATGATGCTGAAGAAGGGTGGGGGAAACATAAAACAAAACTCACATCGATATACCATTGTGGCCCGTCTGGTAATGCTTTCACTAAAAAGGTTTGAACGGTAGAGTTTTACCAAGTCATGATAAAAAAGTGGTAACGATCATTACGATTATTTTTCGTTGCCCGAGTTCATCTGCAGTCTCGTATTTACAATTAGAATTTGGCGGCACTAAAGACGATCAGATGGGGACCTATGAATAATAAAACCACAAGCTGTTACTTCCTCAAGGACAAGCTACGCGGGGGGGGGGAAATCAACGATTGTCGTGGGAAAATTTCAAAACAGGTCTACTTATAAGCGGGGACTTTTTTCAGAGGGTCCAGACAAACCTGGAAACCAGGCGAAAACAACCCTCGAAACACATTTACACCAAAGCGGTCGTTTCACCGTCGTTGCTCGGGAAAACATGTCGATAATGAAGGAGAGCATCTCTCCGCAATTTAATGAATAAAGCATCTGATTTTTCAAAACAAGCACAAAAAAATAAGCTTGAATCCATCAGTGTCATCATTCCTGTTTTTAATCGCAAACACCTCATTTCTCGCGCACTTCATTCGGTCTTAAAACAAACGCTACCCGTCCACGAAATTATTGTCATTGATGATGGCTCTACGGATGGCGTAGGCGAAATGCTCTATAAAGAATTCCCTCAGGTGCAGTGGATTCAACAAAACCGACAAGGGGTCAGCGCAGCGCGAAATAAAGGGATTCGTCGGGCCACAGGAGATTGCATTGCGTTATTAGACGCTGATGATGCCTGGCTGCCCGATAAACTCAGCCGACAAATTTCGGCATTAAACGCAGACCATGAATCTCCGCTTTGCCACACCAATGAGATCTGGATTCGCAATGGTGTGCGTGTGAATCCCATGAAAAAACATGAGAAAAAAGGGGGATGGATTTTTCAACACTGTTTACCACATTGCACCATTTCGCCATCGTCATCTTTAATGAAAAGAGATCTTTTTAAAACCGTAGGTTATTTTGATGAAACACTCCCCGTTTGTGAGGATTATGACTTGTGGTTAAAAGTATCGGCCAGATATCCCGTGCTGTTCATTGAGACGGCTTTAAGCATCAAGTATGGCGGACACGACGATCAACTTTCAAAGCAGTACTGGGGCATGGATAGGTTTCGGGTGCAGGCTCTGGATCAAATCTTGTCGGAAAATATTTTAAAAAAAATTGACCAACAAGCGGCCTACCGTACCTTGCATCAAAAATGTCAGCTCCTCATTAACGGGGCAATAAAACACCAAAACCAGTCTTTACAAAACGACTGCGAATCCATCCTTAAACGTCATCCACTGCCCGAAGCTTAAGCGTTCACTTTCCAATCTAAAAATCGTCACAAGGCATCTTGCGATGCTTCCGCTGCCCGAACGACTTAAGCGGAACCACCGACTTTTTAAATCTTTGATATACTTTCATCATCTCAAATCTTTCTAAAATCAAGGGATACGGCTCTTGCTATGATGCTTTTAGCGCTTGATGTCTACGGTATTCGCCCCTTTAAAAAAGCAAAACGCATTCTGCTCAAACCCGGCTTAAATGCTATTCTGGGTGAAAATGGTACTGGAAAGACCATGATTTATCAGGCCCTTTCCGCGCTACTTTTTAATACGCCAAGTGATCATATTGCTTTTTTTGAAGATCAAACCCAACAAGCCGCGATCACCTTCAGTACCTCGAATAACGAGATCTACCGCATCGCCAGAAATTTTAAAAAAGGTCTCTGGAATCTCTCAAAAAAAGAAGCAGTGGGAAATAAGTTTACGACCATTGAAACAACCTCAAATAAAATTTATACCTGGCTAAAAACCACAACAGGTGGACTTGAAGAACATGAACGCGCATTGCTCTTTATGCTTGACTCGCCCAGACTGCCTTCACGGCAACTTATGCAAAACGGGGTAAAAAGCCTGCCCTTACCTGGGCGCATTGCAGCACCCGCCTCCCAGGAACCCGCTCAAGCACCAGAGCGCAGCGCTCAAGAACAGGCAGAATCAAATACCCTTTTCAAACAACAAGAAGCAGCGCTGAGAACCGCTCAGAAAAAACTGGATACACTGGCTGAAACCGACGACGAAATGTTTGCAAAACAAGATAAAGCCGCAGAGATCCAAAAACGCATCGCCTCCATCTCAGAATTAAAAGACAAAATCAAACAGATGCAGGCCGCAGAGACAGAACGATTCTCTCACTTTTCTGCAGAAACCCTCATTAACCCACAACAGATCAAACATTTTGAATCTGATGAAAAAACCTTGGCCGACGATTTCGAAACCTTCGAAATGGAAGGAGAGGGACTTGAAGCCGCATTAATTATAAAAAAACAAGAAATTCAAAAGAAAAACCCTCTGAAGATACTGGGTTTATTTCTCGTCATCAGCTCATTTCTACTCCCTTTTGTGGTCCCTCTTTCAGGTCTCTTTCGTTATATTTTTCTCGGTGGCGTCCTCTCAGGAAGTGCGCTCAGCGGATTTTCATATTTTAAACGCTCTCAGCGTACTGCGGCCCAAAACAACCTGGAAAAAAAGTTACTGCACTTGGACGAATGCGTCCGTAAATCCGAGCAAAAGTTTGAAAGGACACATACTGAAATCTATCTGATGATCAAAAAAACAGACTCAAAAAATCTTGCTGAATTAAAGACGCAACAAAACGCATACCGCAACCTCCAAGAAAAAAAAGAAGCGGCCCAGACCCAAGTTGATCTCATCCTTAATGGCGAAACCCCTGCAACCTTATTGGAAAAAATAAAAAATTTGGAAGCAGAGGTTGAGACTTTACGAGAACAACTCAAAGGACACCAAGAACTCTCGGAAGAAGTCTATCGGCTTCAAGAAACCCTTCGAGACACAGAAGCAAAAATAGCAACTCCTGATCCCACTTTTTCAGACTTGCCCAGCCTTGATGTTCCGGTGCAAGGCGGAGAAAGTTCATTTTTTTCAGGTCTGCTTGATATCGGAAACAACGGAACAAGACCCAATCGAGAACGTCTGGAACATGATGCAGGTATTCTATATCGCCGACTCAGACCTCAAAACAGCGATCCCATACAAATCACGGACAATGGAGAAATTAAAGTCGGGGCCACGGCGCTCCATCACTTGAGTCCTGGTTTGGCCGACCAGGTCTTTCTTTCCCTTGTATTGTCTAGCTTGAGCCAGTTTTCAAATGTGGCCTGTCCTCTTTTTTTGGACGAGCCCTTTGAGACCCTTGACCCTGCTTCACGGGAAGCGGTCATGAAGATTCTTCAAGTCATCGCAAAAAAACGCCAAGTCATCTTTTTTACAAGCCATCCCGAATTTGCCCAAGAAAAACAGATTGTCTCACTGTAAGAACCGCTGAGTCCTTCAGCTAAATGACGATTTTATCATGTCATGTCTTGTTTTGCCTTTAATCCATTGAGGGAGTGCTTAAATCTGACCACACAGCATATTCATTCCCGTTGGGATCTGAAAAATGAAAGCGTCGCCCCCCTGGAAAGGAGAAGATTTCTTTGATGATTGAACCACCTGCTGTTTTAATTTTCACTTGTGTTTCTTCAAGGTTCTTGCTGTAAAAAATGACGAGAGCACTCCCGGTCTCAGTCGAAATAGACTGCCCCGATTTGAAAAATCCGCCGTCAATCCCCGCATTTGAAAACGCACTGTATTCTGGCCCGTAGTCAACAAAAGACCACTTAAAAACAGCCGTAAAAAAGGTTTTTGTTTTTTCAATATCCCTTGCTGGAAACTCAAGATAATTTATTTTCTCGTGATCAGGCACCTTCTAAACCTCCTTCCTTTCCTCTTGACATACTTCTAGCTTAAGACATCAATCGACTAACTCAATATCGAGTAGATCGAGCAATCTAAGAGCTTCGTAACGGGAAAACTTGGCCTTTTCGACCTGATTAAAACGAATGTCAATCCCGTAATTAATGGCTTCTGTAAAGTCTACATTGCTCAGATCTGTTTGCATAAACAGACTGTTTGAAAAGTCGGTCTCTGTAAAATCAGCCCCAGAAAAATGTCCCTCTCTAAAATCAACAGCCTGTGCTTGACAGGCCTTAATCACAAGACCTTTCACCTTAAGTCCAAAAAAAGACGAATCATTCATCAGACATCTGTAGAATTTTATCGGAGCGTGTAAAACAATACCCAACCAAGAAGCACGCGTCCAATCAACTCCAATCACTTTACACCCATCAAAAACAACCTCTGAAAACTGACTCGCCCCCATCTTCGCAACACTCAAATTACACTTCACAAAACGGCAATCCGTGAATTTACATTCATTAAATCGGGTTTCGCTCAAGTTGCAGGTATCAAACGTACAGTCATCAAATACAATGGATGCGATTTCACGATGCGATAAGTCCAGAGCGACAAAGTCTTCCGAGTAATATTCTTTTTGTTCTTTTTTAAACTCAGTCATTTCATTTTCTAAACACATTCACCCTGTTCTCAAACTAAGGATTTTCTGGAGATCAAGTGCTTCCTGATATTGACAAAAATCGACATTTTTTTGATCAATAGCAAAGATAGACATGCGATCCGCAAGCTCATTGCCTTCAATCCCGATATGAGCTTTTACATGAGAGACATCCACCTGATCTTTTATTTTTTCGTACAAGGCATGTGCCTTTTGGATCAATTCCAGGTTTTTGATATCGCCCGCAGTCTTTCGTTTCCAGCCCTTTTTTTTCCAGGAATAAGCCCAAAGCGTAATGCAATTGATCGCATATTGTGAATCACAAAGAATTTGAACACTGTGACCCGCATCACTATTTTTTTTCGCAATCAGCAAGGCTTGATGTAAGGCATTCAACTCTGCGGTATTATTTGTTCCATTGGAGTTATAAAGCCCATACCAAAGCGCACTCAAAATACCCTTCTGATACACCGCAACCCCCGACCCGGCTTTTCCTGGATTGGGTTCACATCCTCCATCACAATAAATGCTCAGATCAAATTGTTGTTGATTGGATGAAGGATTCTTGGCAGATTGCAACACAGACGATTGTGTTTTTTGGGTCGTGGTCGTTCTAAGACCTGAACCCCAGCCTGCAGAATAGGCGGCATCTGCCTCGGGCTTTGTTGGAAAGGACTTGTACTTCGCTTGCGAAAACTGATCGACCTGTTGTTTGCAATCGGACCAAGCTGTAAAAACCCCCGTCTTCCGTCCCACCCAAACAACATAATACTTTTTTGGCATCTATTTCCCTTCTGCTTTAAAACACACTTTCATCAAGGAATCATTTTGTCAGAGATACGCAAGAAGTCCTAATATCTGTATCTCCCATTTCGGAGACTTCGACACCTTTCATCAAAATTACATTCAATTTCTTCTCTATTTCTTTGTCTTTCCCGTTTTTTATCATCACGATCCATGATCTCAATAGCCCCAAGCGTTCCCACAAGTAATACGAACGAACTAGATTTAGCGTGACTTAATCGCAGCAACCCCGTGACCAATGAGCCAGTTCTGATGTGTGATCTCCATTGCGGGCTTGAGCATTATTGCCGTCAACAGAGGTTTAATCCCACGTTGTGTTTCCTCAGTCGTCACAATTGCACCCCCGTTTTTATCGGAATAAATATCCCAGCGATGCACAACCTCGGTTCCCAGGCTTTTTGCATGCCAGGCAATTGAAAGCACTTCCCCCTTGTCCTTCAAAGTGACAATCTTACTTTTAAAGATCATATTAAAGGTGCGGAAGCTGAATGTTTGACCGATTTTCTTGATCTGCTCTACGGATGCCTCCCCTCCGTTGGCATAATAATTCCCCCAATTTTTTGCATCTTGAATCCGTGTAAAAATCTCCTGTGGTGGAATACCGGGAAAAACAAGCTTGTTTTTGACGGCAACGGACAGCGCACCCCAAGAGAAGGGATTCCAGAACATTGCTCTCTTTTTCGCCGAAGGGTCAAAACCTTCGGGCCATTTGGGGCGACGTTTGATCTCTTCGAGTGAGGGTTCCGGCGTGAGCGCGTTGAGCACAGATAAAGATTCACCCACCGCTTTGTAGTCACGATTTAAGTGCAGCACCCACGCGAGATCACCGAAACCGACACGTGCGAGAAAAGAGGTTTCGGGTTTTCTGCTGCGAGCGCTCTCAAGCACCTTTTGATGAAAAGCGGTGAGGACCTCCTCATATTCTGCTAATAGAGCTTCACGGTCACCATGCTTCGCATTTTTAAGTTTTTGGAGGACATCGCCTAGATTATTTTTTAAATTACCCATAGGGTCTCTCCATTGTGACGGTTAAAGAAATCATGAGTCATTTACATTGAAACTT
>JAADHI010000092.1 GCA_013151935.1 Candidatus Manganitrophaceae bacterium | reverse complement strand
TTTTTTTGTATCAAAGATGAATCAGGCAGATCATGAATCATCAATGCTAAATCTAATCCGTCAGCTGCGAAGTCAATAGGGTCGTCGCTTATGATAAGCTGGATTTTCAGGTGCTCAAACTTTTTTAATTCTGCGGACAAATCTTCAATAAAACCAAACTCAATGGTCGCGGTTCTTACAGCAACCCGGATTGTGCCCGATATCGCATTTTCAGTTTTTGTTAAATTTTGATACAGCGATTCAAACCCTTCAAGCAAAACCTGCGAGCGTTCAAACAAAATCTCTCCCTCTTCTGTCAACGATATTTTTCTGGTCGTGCGATTGAGAAGACACACCTCCAGACGGTGCTCCAATAATGCCACACGGCGGCTGATCATATTGACAGGCAACTGTAGAACTCGCGCCGCTGCTGTAAAACCCTGCGAGCGTACAACCTGATTGAAAAACCGGATATCCTGTAAATTATCCAAGCCCATGTGTCCTTGCATTAAGTTATTATCCTAGTTTCCGATATAATATTTTACATTAAACTGTATATATCATGCTCCCCGAACAGAGTACTATAAAAATATCACTGCTAAGGTACTGAAAGGAGAAACGCGTCAAATGGCATATGAATTAGAATTATTGGAAGCGAAAATTCCAGAACCTTTTAATGGCTCGCTAAAGCTTGGTATCAATCATAGTGGAAAACAGGCTGCAACGCTTGATCTGACATGGACAAAAGAAAATTTCACGGCTCAATTTAATGGTTTTGGGCCGGGTATGCCAGAGCCTGCTCATCCTACCCATTTTATAAAAGCCGCAATCGATGCCATTAACACCAATAAACAAAGTCCGAATGAGTCGGTAGAAAACGTCTTCGCACGTCTTTCGCCTTCATTTGAAATATGAGACAAATCAATCACTTTTTCTTAAAGGAGATAACCTCGTGAATAAAATCATATATGTACTGATGATAGCATTATCATTGTCCGTTATGCCTTCGGCTTTTGCAGGACAAAGCCATGGCCTGTTTGTTGCCTATAAAAACAAAGATGAGGTGGGCTATCAGCAATGGCGCAAAAATACGATGCCCCTGTTTCAAAAACATCAATGCAAGTCGTTTCGTGTAGGGAAGATTGCTGCCACTCAGGGGCCATTACAGTGGAGTGAGTCGGATCATTTTACGCTGCTGACTTGTGCATCGCCAGTGCTTTCAAGTTTGGTCGCGGGCGGTTATTACAAAATGTTATCTGGTGTTGTGGATAACCTTCGCATGGCTGAGGGTATGCTGAATATTATGCTTAATGAAAAAAACACCCTGTCGCCAACTTCTGAATATATCATCAAAGTCAGCTATTACAACAATCTGGATGTTGAAGGACGTAATGCAGAGCTTATGGAGATAGGACAACAAAGTACAAAAATTTCGAAGTCGTGGACGAATGATGCTGTTTTAACACCGACAGCCTCTATGGGCTTCTTTCGCCCTGATGAGTTAACATTTTTATACTATGCTGAGTCGGGACAAGGCAAAAAATTTCGCGAAAATAATCCTGATATGATAAAGACCATTGGCGCATTTAATCAAAATCACACACTGGATTTTGCTTATTTGATAGGTCAATCAATGCCTTAAGCCGATCTTCCTCACTGCCGAATCAGTGTCATGATTTTCCGAGTAGGTTAAGGGTGGCTCTCGGCCACCCTTAACCTACTGGTGTTTGATGTCTTGATTTGAAAATATAGTGTTGTATTGATTGCCGTAACTCAAAAACCTATAGTAATCGAGGAATTTTCTAGGCTCATCCAAAATGGAGATGTTGCTGAGATCCAAAATCGTTCTGAGGTTTTGGGAGAGGCTTCGAATACTCGGATCACAATTGTTTTGCCCTCAGGCAAAGTCGTCGGGGATAGCGAGGAAAACCCAACAAAAATGGACAATCATCGCTTCAGCCGGGTTGTTTTATTGGAAAATAGAGGTGAATCCGAGTTCCCTTTTTCCACTGTTCGTCAATCTCTATTCTCCATCCCAATCGTTCACAAATGAGAGTGACAATAAAAAGCCCTAAACCGGACTCATTCGCGTATTTGGTGAGGCACAGCATTTTCTCTTTGAGTTGGAGGCGTGCGTTGCTCGGTAATCCTGCGCCTTCATCCGTAATCTGTAAGCCTCGCTCAGTTTGCATCAGCGTGACATTGCCCTGTGTGTGTTCCAGGGCATTTTGAAGCAGGTTTCGCAGTAGCATTTGGATCAGCGATGGATCACCGACCACCTTATAATTTATTTTATTGGGCACAATCGACAAGCGTATCTGGTTTGTCGGTTCAGCATCACTCAACTCTTCCATCACGGATTGAACGAGGGGGCTTAGCAGGGTTTGAGTGGTGCGGGAGTTTACGGGTTGCTTTCTCGCCAACATGAGGATGCCTTCAACATTACCGTTCATCACGCTTGTTGCACTTCGAATACGTTCAAGTGTTTTTTTGTCTTTCTGGTTCAGTGTTTTGCGTTCATCCAAAACATCAAGTGCACCGGATACAACTGCGATTGGTGTTCGTAACTCATGGCTTGCCATGCTAATCAGCATTTTTTCCCGCGCCGCATGGTTTTCCATGGTGCTGAGGTAGCTATTGAAGGTGGTTGCAATCGTGTTTAATTCCTGGTCGTGATATTGTTCAGATATGCGTGCAGTTCTCTGTCGAGGATCAATGTGTCTAATCTCCTCTGTGAGCTCAGACAGGGGCTTGAGGATGCGTCGGGTGCTGAATCGGGCAAGAACAGAACTTATCCCGACAAAAACAACACTAATGACAATCAGCCACCATTGGAAGGTTTCTTCTCTCTTTTCAATGGGCGCGGTATCCATGGCAACATAAATCACGCCAAGCGGCAATTGCCTAATCACGACCAAATACTCCTTATCCTTTGTTTTAATTTCACCGAAAAATGGGATGGGTAGTCCCTGAAATAATACGGGCATATCGGGGAAATGGAGTGTATTCGAAGGGATAAAAACAGACAAAGTGGTCTCTACTCGCCGAATTTCAGGGGCATTTCGGCCTTCGGCGAGGTAATGTATTTCTTCATGTACCTTGAAGTCGACGATGCGCTGTTCTATCTCCTCGTAAAGTAAGGTAAACAGAGAGAACAATAGCAGGGCAGTTAAGAAACTTAGGGTGAAAAACTGCCGATAGATATGTCTTTTAAAGGAAGCATTCATGCTAGGGAGACTCATCCTTCTTCGGGTAAAAGCAATCGATAGCCCTGGCCACGCAGTGTTTTGATCAGCGCATGTCCAAGTGCCTCATTCAGTAACTTACGGAGGTTATAAATGTGGGTGCGAAGTGTGCGGGGGGGGATGTCATCAACACCCCAGGCCGCATGACTCAAGATCTCGTGCGAGACAAACCGTGGATACGCGCGTATCAGCGCTTCAAATAAGCGGATATTGGTTCCAGACAGTCCAACTTTTTTTTTATTGAGGGAGACTGTAAATGTTCCCGTATCATAACGAAGAGACTCCACCACGATTTCATCTTGCCTCCCTGCCCCTCTTCGCGCAAGGGCTTGAATGCGAAGTTCCATCTCCCGCATCTCAAAGGGTTTGACCAGGTAGTCATCGCCACCGCGCAAAAAACCGGCCTCTTTATCTCCAATGGCATCGCGGGCCGTCATGAAAATAATGGGTGTATTGCACTGTAAATCTCTGCGAATACGTTCACAAATCTGGAGACCGGAGAGACCAGGTAGCATAATATCCAGAACAATAACATCATAGCGGTTTACTGAGACGAGATGCAGTGCGGTGAGGCCATCGTAGGCGAAGTCAAGAGCGTAAGACGCCTCATCCAGGAATTCCGAGAGGTTTTCAGCCAGAGCCAGATGATCTTCTACGATCAGAACCCGTAGATATTTCTTGTAGGCGTTTGGATTATTTTGTGCCTCATTGTGCAATGTTTTGCTCGATTTCATTTTGGCTTGTCCTCTTTCCGCGATGCGTGATCTGAAATAAGGTATAACGTTTATTTGAGAAGACCGACTTAATGTGTTGGGATAATAAGGGGCTTGTTTTATCCATATTTCCGTTCCGGATGGCAATAAAATACCTTGACATAGGTGAAACAGGTGTTCTGTCACCCATCAAAGATTCTACCTCTGGCAGCGCCATCGATGTTACCTGTCCTTTTGAATAATATCGGGCGGAAAATGGGGGCTTCCCAAGGTATACGAGTGGCTGGCTATTCTCATCTTTGTGCGTATTATAATACGCGACTAAATTTTTTTCTGTTTTCAGTTTCTCCGGATAGAAAGATGCAGCGACTCCGACTAGCATCCCCAATAAGGGAATACATGCTGCTATGAAAATTGGCCATGTTTTTTTTAAGGCAGTGTCTGAATAGGCGCTTGTTATTTGTGTTGCCAATAAGACTGAAAATGGAGCTAAGGCGGGTAACTGGTAAGTACTGAGAATATTACCGGAAAAGGTGAAAAAGAGGCTTGGGAAAAATGTTGCAAGCAGCAGTAAGCGCTGTTCGTGACTTGCTTGCCACTCAGAAATAGATTTTCGGTACCCGATGCTTCCCCACCTTCGAATGAAGAGGATAATTGCCACGATCCCCCAAGGAAAAGTGGCTTCAAGCCAATAGAGCCAAATCGTACCATAAGTCCGTTGATGTGCGCTGCCGTAGAGATCCCCTCGCCAGCCTGGATCAATAAATCTCATAAAATGTTCACCGACAATGAAGTAGTCGATAAATCCCGGTGTTTTATATTCGGCAGCAATATACCAAGGAAGAGAAAAAAGTGCGCTGAGTAGCAAGCCCCTCACCCAAGGGATATGACTCAAGCCCTGAAAGCTACGGCGCCAGAGGATCCACAGAAACAATGGGCCGAAAGTTAGGATCAAGGCGAGTGGCCCTTTTGCCAGTAGCCCGATTGCCAGGCCAGCAAAAAAGCCCCAACACCAGAGCGAGTGGGGTTGCTTGAGTGCGAGTATGAAGCTGACCAGGGAGAGCGTCGTTCCCAATGCAAGAAATGGGTCGGTCAGCACCGCGCCCGACAGGACGTAACTCATCGCTATCGTGGAAAAAATGCCAGCAGCAATCAGTGCCTGTATCCGTCCGGAAATCTTGAGTGTTAAGTGATAAATCAGCGCTAACATGCCGAGGTTGGCCAACCACGATGGGAGACGGGCCGCAAATTCCGACACGCCAAAGAGCCGAAATGAGAGGGCTTGCAACCAGAATGACAGTGGCGGTTTCCCCCAAAACGGGGTTCCATAATCAAACCAGGGTGTAATCCAGTCGCCTGTTTCGGCCATGATTCGGGCAATTTCAGCGTAGCGTGCTTCAGTGGTATCCATCATTGGAACCAGTGCCATGGTGAGCAGTCGGCTGAGTACGATGCTTACCAAAAACCAAGTCAATAAATTAACGCGGCTGAGCATGTGACTCCTCTACGACTCTGATAACCCCGTTTCTGTGTATTGCTGCAGGTATTTTTAGGACATCCCGGACAAGGTAGTTTGGTCGTTGTTTTGTCTCCATATAGGTTTTTCCAACGTATTCACCCACGACACCCAGGGCAAAGAGTTGGATGCCACCTAAAAAGGTAATGATAGAAATCAATGAGGGATAACCTCGTACCGGATCGCCTAGAATGAGGGCCTTTAGTCCGATCGAGAGACCGAAAGTTCCTCCAATAAGTGCCGAAAGTATGCCCAGAATGGCAACATAGCGAAGCGGCGCAATAGAGAATGA
This sequence comes from Candidatus Manganitrophaceae bacterium, assembly GCA_013151935.1. Taxonomy (GTDB): domain Bacteria; phylum Nitrospirota; class Nitrospiria; order SBBL01; family JAADHI01; genus JAADHI01. The sequence continues at coordinate 21,466 of JAADHI010000092.1, read as the reverse complement.
TGTTATTCCTTCTACCGCAAGTTGGAGCAGGCCAAGATAGTTCCATTTACTCGAACCCGCCGCACGCGGGGCGCGGTCATATTCGAGTATAACTGTTGGCATCCCCACCCAGGCAAACAGACCTTTCATAAAACGGTTCCGTTCTGGTAATTTCTTTAGGGCCTCTACGACCAGTCGGCTCATGAGTCGAAAATCACCTGTGTCAGACGGGATTTCTGGCCGACCCAGATGTTTCAAAATGCGGTAAAACAGATGAGAAGTTGTGCGTTTAAAACAAGAATCACCCGCTCGTGAACGCCGCTGCATTAAAACGACATCGGCTCCTTGACGCCATTGTGAGATCATATTAGGAATGAGTTCGGGTGGATCCTGAAGATCCGCATCCAGAATGATAACGGCATCGCTACGGGCATAGTCTAAGCCAGCTGTCAGCGCGGCTTCCTTCCCAAAATTTCGGCTAAGCCGAATGACACGAATTGAAAATTGATCCCATACCTGCTCAAGCAAGTAGTTGGCACTTGTATCCTTGCTTCCGTCATCGACAAACAGTAGTTCTGTTTTTATATCTAATTGTTCAATCACTGCCGCAAGTCTTTGAAGGCAGAGTGGCAGTACTTCTCGTTCATTGTAGATCGGAATAATTAGGGTAATTGTTGGCTGTTCAAGGGGAAAATGAAATGGGTTAGTCATCATTGAAAACCTTTTTTTTATATAAAAAATAAGTCATAAAGGCCACTAAAAATGTCGTGAGCATTTGGGCCTCGACAGAGCCAAACTGAAGTCTACGGTGCAAGCTGACAAAGAAGAAAAGGTTCATGAACCAGGTCAGGACACAGACACTAAGGTAGCGGGGTAAGGCAAATCGATGTGTCACGACAGATTGGAAAGTTATTTTTCGCTGTAGAAAATAATTCAAAATGGCACCCATCATTGCGCCAATGGCGGTTGCTAAAACAGGCGTGCTTCCCACTATTACGAGCAGTGCCATGATGGACCAATGAAAAGCCGTAGAAATTCCTCCGGATAATATATATCTAACAAGCTCAACATGAAAACGACCCTTGGTAAGATCGACATTCTCTTTATCCACCTTAATCATGAAAACACTATAGAGAAAGATAGATCAGCTAAATGTCATAAAAATATCAAGGAAAGATCAAGTTAGAGAGAGTCTTCAATCTTTTTCGTCAGCAGTTAAGGGTGTGGTGACCGAGCCTGTAAACTAAATTGTGTAACTATTCATAGTGAGGGGAAGAAGAAGGGGGAAGCCAGTATTGCAGCAGTGATTTTCTGGGGATGCTCAAGATCCACAAAATGGTTCCCAGCATGAGCCGAAAAGGGAACTGTTGGGAGCGCGAAGCCTGCCCTCGGGGTATAATGCCGTGTCTGAGAGTTTTTTCGGTAGTCTGAAAACAGAAAGAGTATTTTGTACAAGTTACAAAACGAGGAAAGAAGCAAGAGGAGACATCGTTGACTGTATTGAAATATTTTATAACAGCAAACGGCGTCACTCTTATCTTGGATATTTAAGCCCCAGAGCTTTTGAGGAATCATGGCTTTTGACAAAGGCCACCTAACAAAAATGTCCATTTTTACTCGACCACGTCAATATTTGTCCAACAGCAAATTCAAAAGCTTTCGGATCGATTAAGTTTTGATCCATTTTTCCCCTAACCTAAAGTTAAACTGGACTATCTTTGGCAGTTCTTTATTTTTATATGACTATATTTCTGAGATACTTTTCTTGAAAAAGAGGCTCTTTTTACAAACTTGCAAAGTTACTTGAGTTGTTACTTTGTGTCTTATTGCAATAATTTGGTAAGTTTTTTTATTAGGTCAGATGCCAAAATAAAAAGAAAAACCAGAACGGTCCCAAGCGATATGGAACCATTATTCATCGATATCAAATAACCCATGAAAATAATTCCAGAAATAGAAATGGCAACCAAAACAAAGAGGCCCGTACCTTTTGCTTTCAAAGACAGTTCATCTTTTGATGCTATTAATTGTACATCCAAATCAGTAATGCGATTTTCTTCTTCGTCTTTGCTCATTTTTAACCTGATAGCAGAAAGGGCGGAGAACCATTCAAATTTTGAAATTCGGTTAAGGAAACCCAGAACCTTCATTTGAGGAATACATGTCATCTATAAAGTTTTATTTTTGGAGAGTCAAGAAATTATCAAATTCCATAAGAAAGGGAACTAAACAAGTAAGAGATACAGAAGCCTCCGCTGGATGGATGTTTTGTATGAAAATAAAACGTGACAATAACCCCGGTCTTTGGGGTCATGCAAGCGATACGTCTAACTTTTTAATCGCCTTTAAATTGACGCGCTTTCGCATGCTTGCTTGAAAAAGGAGTCATTTTTTCAAGTACGTTTTGAAATTTTGTCCAGAGATTTGATTGAATTAGCGCCCCCTCTATTGGAAGAGAGGAAAGGGCTTAGAAAATGAATTTTTGTATCATTTTGATTCCCCGCCAAAGTATTCAAAACGGGTGACGGAAACATCTGAAACCAGCATAATGCCAGTGTAGCGATGGAAGATGGGACTTAAGCCCGCCATAATGGAATCCACTTTTTTTTCAGGGACAACAGTCATCACCATCTGCAAGCTTTCCATTTCGTTAAACATGGCATGTGCGCTGTGAAAGCCATGATGTCCTTTTCCCGAAAGATGACCGATGATGGTATAGCCTCCCACTTCCGCACCATCAAGCAGTTCTGTGACATAAGAGAGGTGTTCTCCCTGGATAATAATGCGCATTTCCTTCATGGGGTGTAGTTTAAGTTCGTTCATGTTATTTCTGTCCTTATATTGTTAATACATGAGGCGTGTTTCTTACTGACCCTCTTAATCTGTGCTGTTTCAAACCTAGGTTTCAAGTTGCCATTGATCTCCTGGAAGATAACGGTAAAATTGTCCTTTGTCGAGTGCAAGCAAGTGAACCCAGCCGTTATTGAAATAGGCTTTCAGTACGGTGTGTTGTTTTATGATCTGACTGATCCGTTCTCTGGGTGCTTCAATAATCGTAAAAAGTCGCATGGCTTCATGGTAAGGCATTGTCCCGTTTCCGACCGTTTGCCAGGGGAGTCCCATGCGCAGGTCACTTGTCGGGCCGTACATGACACCGACACGGCCTGCGACATTGTGATAAATCTTACTGCCGCTGCCGTAGATTTCATTGTCTGTGGTCGAGAAATAGTATTCCATGCTAATCCACTGCGCGACCACTTCCGGCCCTGTCAGAATGATTTCCAGAAACTGACCTGTTGGGTCTTCTTCCTCATGGTAAGAATGTAAGAAGACCCGGCCGTCCAGATCAAGATTTTTGATGAGTCTGTTGCTGGAAATGATGATGGCCGCATTTGCCGAAAGTCCCCACTCTGGACGGGTTTGGCTCCAGGTGGCACTTCGTCGGATGACCTCAGCGACGGCGTCTTCGGCCTTGGGTTCGTGGAGGACATCTGGGAAACGTCCACAGCGTTCTATGCTATTGTGTGTGCCTGCTTTTTTGAGGTCTATTGCCAAGACATCAAGGTCTTTTTGATGTGTGGAGGGGAGGTCTTGTAGATCGTAGAAGACCACTTCGTCTGTTGTGGTGTCATGCTGTCCGGCGATAAAGTGTGTGTCTTCTGGAATAACAATGCCTTCCTGTTTGAGGTGTTCTCGAATACGGGGTTTATTGGCCAAAGCGGCCAATACCCGCGCATTGGGGTTGCCGGGATTTCCGCCGCAGGCTCCACAGTCTAAGGCAGCCTCGTAAGGGTTGTTGTCTGATGTGCTGCCGTGCCCGCAGAACAAGACCAGTCTGGCAAATTTTTTTGTAAGCCCCATCATTTTGAGGGCAGTCTTGACTGTGAAAATTTGTTCGTTGACTGTAAAACCTGTGCGAGTAATCCGCTCCATACGCGCCGAGCCCCAGGCTTCTGTGACAAAATGTTCTTTCCGCAATTTTTGAACAAAAGCATCTAAGTGTTCAGAATCAGGGAAAAGTTGTGCGATCTGCTTTTGTTCGGTCTCGTTCAGGACTTCGTTGGCGCTGCCTTTTTCTGTTGCCATTTTTCTCAAGGCCTTAATTGTTTGGGCAAACGCAGGGCTGTTTGTTTTTTTTCGGAGTATTTTTTCTGATTGCAGGGCTTTTTTGATCATAAGGTCTTGTTCTGAGGCGATGATGGTTTCGACGGATTCCTGCGTGGCTTTTTCGAGGGTCAGCATGGTCGCAATGGGTGGGGCGAGTCTATTCTTTAAGCGTCGTGCCCATTTTTGATAGGCTTTGGGAAAAAGTGTTTTTCCAACCAAAGGGATACCGAAAAACCAGCCGATGGATTCCACCATGATATAGGGGGTGATGACATTTTCTTTTAAGTCATGTAGGAGCGTATGGGCGGCGTGCATGAATGTTGCTCCTGCGTGATAGCGTGGGACTTTGTTTTCATCAAAGGGGCGGGGGATTTCCTTAATGACATTTTTTGATTTTGCAACGGCGGGGAAAAGGTCTGTTTCATGGTGGCTGCCAAAACCCAGATAACGAATAAAAGCGATAAAAAAACCCGCGAAACCAAAGGTCTCATATCGCCCGATTTTTTCTAAGTGGCGGCGAAAGGATTCGGAACGCACGTCAATACAAAATACGGCTTGGGCCAGTGCTCTTTGAGGAAGTGGGGCGTCCATTTTTAAAATAGGATCTTTAGTGAAAGGGGGCGACGCGGCAGGTTTTACATTTGGCCTGAGTTTTTTGAGTAAGCTTTCCTGAAAACCCGCTTCAAAGGCTGTTAGCCAAACCGGCCCGTGTTCTGTCTCCGGTGCGGCGTCAATCCAGCCGAGGAGCAGCTTTAGATCGTCTCCATTGTTTCTTTGTAATATTTCGAGATCAAGGCCGCATGTTTTTGAGCACATGGTCAAGCGCCATGCCCCCGATAGCGCTGCAAGGCGGTTTTGTTTTGGCGCAGCGTCTTTGGCATAGCGCTCGGCGAGGTCTTGCCAGACCGAATTATTTACAGAACGATGAGAAAGCCGATCAACGGCTTCGGCGTAAAAAGTAGGCAAGCGTGCCGCAACGGATTCTCGTCTGAGAAATAATTCCGCTGGATGGGCGGCTATATAAGCAGAGAGAGTACCAAATGTGCCTTCTATTCCCATCTTTTCTCGGCAGATCATAGAAATCCATTCGACTGCGTACCAAAGCCGGATGGCCAGATATTGTACAAGGTCAATGGGGCAGGCTTCCTGCCAGGGATATTCGGGGTGTTCTGCCCGCCATTTAATGAGGGACGACCAGCCTGGCATGTCGGAGAGATGGCGTCCTAAATAGCTTTCCCAGGCGGATTTTGGAATGCCCAGGGTTTCTAGATTATTTAGGAGTAGATCTGCCGGGTGTTCGGGGGTCTGTTTTATTTTTTTGGAAATTTGGGGAATGTCGGCAAAGGCGGATTCCTCTATAAGCAGTATCCGCCATGCGGCATACAGTCCTTTTTTACGTAAAGGGAGCGGCCAAGGGGCCTGCCCCTCATCCAAAAACGGCAGACACCATTTGATCATTTCCTGATTCAGGGTTTCCGTGAGATTTGTGTCAAAAGTGTGATCACACCAGTTGGAAAGCGTGTGAGAACGGCCAAGACTCGAATGGGTGTCTTCCGCGAAAGAGTCTATTTGTGCCAAAATGTCGACGGGTTTTACAAGGGTACTTAGTTTGTCCGCGAGTTTTTCGATGGCGGCATGATCTGGACGATTCTTGACTGCGGTTTTCAGAATTTCGGCGGGTGGTGCGGAAAAGCCTTCTATAAAATGGGCACGCAGGACCTCAAGCTGAGTGAGTTCACGCCCTTCTAAAATGATCTTTTGTTCCGATGTTGCACCTTGGTTTTTCAGTGCGGCGTCGAGATGTGTCTTGCGAATTCGGCCGGTTTTAAAGTATTGGCGATAGATTGTATTCGAGAGGTAGCCTTCCCCGCCGACTTGTTTTTTTCCCCGCCGCAGGGCTTCATGAAAATCAAGATGCTCCAGATCGCGAAGCGGGTTTCGAGAAATAAAGGTGTGCATCGGCCAAGTGGTCGCTATGTGCTCGCTCGCAAGTTTTACGATACCCAGAAGCCGCATCCGAGAAACGTCGCTATGCCGCTTCTTTTTGGAAGGGGGATTCTCTAAAGTCGTCATGGATTGTTTTCCATTCTCGTTGCGGATAAGTGAGCGGATAGTTCAGGGAAATGTTGTAACTCCATTAGGGTTTGGGGTGCAACACCCAGAATAAACAAGACGGCAAGCAGGAGAGAGAATGCCGTCGTTTCACCTAGACCCAGATCATCGTAAATCCACTGTGGATTTTGTTTTCCAAAGAGCAGGCTTTGCATCAGTGTGGGGATGCGCCATGAGGCAAAGACCCAGGCAAACAGTGTGAAGAGCAAACCCCATGAAAAGCCAGATGTGCTGGAGAAAGCCATCTTAATAAACCCTGAAAAAACACCAAAGAGAGGGAGCCCCATGGCCGCTGTACAGAGTAAGACAAACAGTACTGAAAATCGCGGCATGGCGGAGCTCAATCCTCCAAATTGATTGATGATGAGGTTTCCAAAGCGGGCGGCAAGTCCGTGCCACATGAGAAATAAGCCGCAGAGGGACAAGGCCACTGCGCTAAGAAAAAGAAGCGCGGTATTTGTAGATGCTTCCGGGCGGCTGAAGTGCCACCACAAAACGGACCAAAAAACCAAAGCGATTTGTGACAGCACATCGGGTACGCGAATTTGAACGAGACTGCGTAGCCCACCGATGATAATGCCTGAAATGGCACAAACGAGCAGCAGGTGTTTGATCCCAGGGGGCAGCATCTGTATCTGTGGAAGCAGCCCATGCAGACCCAGGCTGGGGAGAAAAAGCGAAAGAAACGGGGGTAAAGCTCCGGGAAAACGTTTCAGAAATACGGCATAAGCCCCGTGAAATGGAAAGAGTGGGAGGAGCATTGAATAAGCCAATGACAGTAAGATTGCTTCATTTTGTGCAGAAAAGAGTGAAGCTGTGCCAAGTAGAATGATAGCGAGCCCATTGAGTCCGATGACCCAAAATTTTTCGGGAGCAGAGGCCTCGCCTCCAATTCGCCATTGCATGGAGATGAGTAAGGCAAAGATGCTAGCCAGAAAAATATGGTTTAGCGGTTTTACGGAAAATAGAAATCCAAAACCCAGGCCCATGAGAATCAAAATCTCAAAAAGGTCGAACGCGGTATTGGATTCCAAATAACGTGCCAAAATGCAGAGCCATGCAGCTAAGGCGATGAGTAAAGCAAGTGATTTTGTCGTGGGTGCGACAGATTCTGGGTTTAAAAATATCGCAAAAAGGATCAGACTCGTGATCGCGAAAAACCAGCCCTTGAGTGCTTTCGGTTTTTTTCGGAAAAAAAGACCCAAAATTGCCCCGAAAATAGGGACGAGGATTAAGGTTTGTGTGATGTTAATTGTGGTCTCCACTCATGATTTCATCTAATTTTTCTAAGGTAACCATGCCAAATACCGTTTATCTATTTTCTGAGCAAGTCCTGTGATTCTCTGCGCACAGCGCTGATAAAAAAGGTCAATGTAAAGACGATTCATGAGACGCACGTAGTATTTTATTTTTAAGTCTTCAATCCACGCGGGCATTAAAATATGCTGTCCGCGTGCCTTGGCATAAAGAAACACCCAGACGGAAATAATCATAAGGGCGGTTAACACTACAAAAAAGTCAAAAATCACAGCGGGTAAGGCCGCTGTTTCAAAATAAAATGCCGCTTCTCCGGGTACAGGATAGAGAAAGAGGGTGAATAATTCACCCGCGAAGAGGTAGGTGAAAACAATTAAGGTCAGTGTGCCGATCATTGCAGAGACCACCTTCCACGAGGAGACGGCATTCATGCGATAGAGGCTGATGATGGCTTGTGATGAGGTGACCCATCCAAAAAAAAGAAAAATAACCGCACCGTGGGCCTCATCGTTCAAAGGGATGTGGAAAACATCATGTGCCATGAAAAGGATGAATAAAGGCAGAATCAGTGTCGTGATAAAACCTGTCAACCAAATGAGACGGGAAAAAGGGGCTTTTGGTTTCGGCTCCGACAAGACTTGCGAAATTTTAGGCGCTGTCGGTGCTTTGGGTTCAATGCGTGTGCTGTGAATGACACTGCCCGCGCCCAAGAAGAAGGAGGCTTTGAATAGGCCATGGGCGATGAAATGAAAGATGGCGAGCGCAAATGCACCTAAACCGCACTCCATGATCATGTATCCCATCTGTGCGACCGTCGAATATCCGAGCATTTTTTTTGCGTCGTTTTGTACCAGCATGATACTTGCCCCCAAAATTGTAGTGAGGGCTCCGAGAAAAAAGATGAGGTTCAAAGTCGTTGGAGACAATCCGTACAAAGGCGCGAGCCGATTGAGTAAAAACCCACCTGCATTGACGATACCGGCGTGCATAAGGGCGGAAACAGGTGTCGGGCCGTACATCGTGTCCGGCAGCCAGACATGCATTGGAAATTGTGCCGATTTGCTCATGGCACCCACAAAAATGAGTAAGGCCACTGCGGTAACGCCCTTCATTTCTATGCCGGGTAACAGTGAAATGACTGCCGTACTTTCTGCTGCACGTTCAAAAATATGAGGGAACTCAAGCGTCCCATAAAGTTGGTAAGCCAGAATGACGCCACCTAGAAAGCAGATATCTCCGATGCGAAGAATAATGAGGGTTTTAAATCCTGCTTTTATAGTGGGTTGATGGACATGGTTGTGTATGAGTAAGAGGTAAAGCAGCCAGCTGATCAATTGCCAAAAGACCAAGAGCATGAGTAGGTTTGGGCTGGCAACCAGATAGAGCAGCGCAAATGTGATAAGGGAAAGCAGGGTAAAAAAACGTGTGTAGCCTGTGTCTTGGTGCAGGTAGTTGCGTGAAAACACGTGGATCAATGTGCTGACTCCGGTGACGAGCAGCATCATGACTGCTGAGAGTCGATCAATGTAAAGTCCAAAGCCTAAAAAATCTTGTGCATTGAGGGGGGCAATACTAATGGGAGGATTGACTGTCACATCGTAAAGCAGAATGAGAGACAGGAAGAAGGAAATGACCTGTGCGATGATGCCAATTTTGCTGATTTTCTCGCCCAGGCGGGGCGCTAAAATTGGAATCAGAAGCCCTGCCAGTAGGGGACTGAGTAAAATAAGTATCGGGTGTGGCAAGCTCGTCATTCGGTCATACCCAAGGTTTCATTCTGAGTGAGGCCGTGGTCTTTCATTAGGGCAGTCGCTGTATTCACTTAAGACCAAGAAATTCTTTGAAGGGTATTAAACAACAAGCGAAATGCGCTCTTCAACATAAATTTGTCCAGATGAAAAATTATACTCGTGACGACACTAGAGTGTTGGAGGGATTTTTCCCGCGAATTGGGGCGAAAGTGCTTCGGGGTGGGCTTCCCCGGAGAGCTTGATGGCCCACTTAAAAAGCGGTGGACCGACAATTTGATTGAGTATGATGACGGAGATCATCATACTCGCAAATTCCGGCCCCCAGGATGGAAAGGCCCCCGCGACTTCCCTGGCAAGTGCCAGTCCAATGCCTGCCTGAGTGACGTAGGACATCCAAGAGATTTTATTGTGCTGCATCTTGTCTCCGGCAATAAGACCCCCACTGAAGGAGCCAATGAAGATCGCCACAAGACGGACTGAAAAGAGCGCAAGTGCAATCGGCCAGGTTTTTGTCAGGTGATCCAGCATGAGCGATGCTCCGGTCAAGGTGAAAAAGGCAGTGTAAATGGGGGGGCCTGCTTTATAAAAAATGGTCAAAAATTCGTGGCGATATTTACTGTAATTTGCAGGAAAAAATCCTGCAATCATGCAAATTAACAAAGGCTCAAGCAAAATCTCAACATTAAGTAAGTCATGACTTGTATGGCGAACGAAGTTCGAAAAGAGAAAGATCAGGTAGCCTAAGAACAAGATGCAGCCTGTCTTAATTGACCGATTCAGGTGCTTTGCGATGAGATATTGTAGTATTTTCCCCAGTCCATATCCAATACCTAAAGAGGCCAGCAGCTCCCCGGCGATGAGAATGATAAATCCGATATTGAAATCCAGGTCAAGCAAGAGCGCATCTGCGATAGAGGCATTTAATCCGAAGAGTACAATGACAACGATGTCTGTAATCACAGTAACGCCGAGAACTGTTTGTGTGAAAGGCCCTTTTGAGCGCAGTTCGTTTACGACAGCGATGGCCGAAGAAGGGGAACGTGCCACAAGAATCGCCCCAGCCAAGAGGGAAACAGCGATGCGGCTTCCCGTGGACATGGGTAACATAAAAGGGATGAAGCCAGACAGGATGAAGATTGTCAAACTCCCCAAAGGAAAGATTACGAGTACCTGTGCGATGATGACCCAGGTAATGCTTTTAAAACGGTCTCTCAGTTTTTTCATGTGAAGTTCGCTGCCCGCAGCAAAAGCGATGAATGCCAGTGAAATTTCATCTACAAAACGCAGCCCTTCTGTGGCATTTTCTGGAATGAGTCCCATGACGGAGGGGCCCGCAAGTATGCCTGTAAACAGGAATCCGGTGACCAAAGGTAATTTTATTTTAGTGAATAAGTGTCCGACTTGTTTTGAAATAAGTGCGACGAGGACAAAAGCCACAAAAACGACAAAGGTGTCATGGGTGGATTCCAAAGAAGCGTTCCTTTAACTCAAGAAAAAAGCATCACTTGCTCGATTTTGAAACTGAGGTCATTCATTTTTAATGAAAATACACAAAAGCTGATAAATTGCTAAAGCATATATAGAATTTCTTCTCGTTATTCAAGTAAGACCGCTTCTAAAGTTCACATTTTTTTGAATTGACAAGACTTTAAGCCCTCCCTTATCATGACGTAACTTTCTGTGACGTTTTTTAACAACCATGTCTAGTAGGCTATACTTACGTCTGTCAAGAAAACCTAATCTAAAGGAGTTATAATGGGAAATAAAAAAAAGACCCAGTATCGGGTTGTTACTGGGCCAGAAGGAATTTTACCTCCTGCTGCGACCCTGATGGGAATTTCTTTACCTGAAGAGGGTGAAGGGCTTGTTGAGGGGGAAATTGTATCTGAAGCTGAAGCCCTTGAAAAGGCCGCAATTGCCTTGTTGACCCGAAAAAATCCGACCCTTTTTCCTGGCCCACTGGTACTTTGGGGATGGAATGATCATACGGATGAAAAAGCAAAATATTTTTTCGATGTTGCAAATGAGCTTCCCGGTATTCGCATTATCCCCATGCCGGATTATCGCCCCATTTATCCCAAAATTGATCCCGAAGCTGTGATTAATCCTTGCCATCCTAATTTGACTGTTTTGCATAATAAGATTGAAGCCTGTGTTTTTATTGGCGTTCATTGTCATTACGCAAGTATTACGCTTAAAATTATCCGTGCGGGGACAAATTGTTATACGATTGCGCTTTGTGCTGAAGCGGGACACGAAGATGCAATGGCCTCTGTTCCAAATTTTGACATTGAAAAACTGATTCGCTTTAAAGACACCATCATAAAGGTCAAGAAAAATGGGATCAAACCACTTTATGAGGGCTTGGGTATTGTCCCAACGGGCTGGTCGCAGATCGCCTCGCTCAAGGGTAAAACCCCTATAAAGCCGGAAGAGGAACTCGTTGAAGCGGGTGTCTCGGGTGCTTTTTCAAACGAACTCGAAAGCGGATTAGATGATAATGCAGAATAAGACGGAGGTTATGTAATGTCCCAAGATGTTAAAGAAAAAATGGAGTCGAAAGCCAAACCAGAGGACGCAAAAACGGGTGCTGCGGCACAGCGTGTTGTTGATCCCGATTATCTCATCTTAGAGGCTCCGCGCAAGAAAGAGTTTATTACTGGAAGTGAAGCGGCCAAAGAATCCGTCCGTCGTGCCAATGTCGATATTGCGATTGCCTATCCGATCACACCACAAAGTGAGACCATGCAGCAGGTGGGCTATCTCTACGCGGAAGGCTACATCAAGGATTATTACCGTGGCGAAGAAGAAATTGGTGTCATGTCGGCCGTGGCGGGGGCTTCGAGAGCGGGTGTGCGTGTTTTAACTGCAACCGCGGGGCCGGGTTTAATGCGTGGTCTTGAGCAGATTGTTTCGTGGCCGGGAGGGCGTCTGCCCTCCATGTTGCTTGTCATGTGTCGTGTTGTTAATGCGCCACTTGCGATTCAGCCGGATAATATTGAAATTTCCTATCTTCTGAATTCGGGAGGCATTGTTTTGCATGGCGAAAATCAGCAGGATTTTTATGATTACCCCCTCATCGGTTTCATGGTGGGAGAAAAGCCGGAAGTGACCCTTCCTGTTGCTGTTGCCGTGGATGGTTTTTTTGTGACCCATGCCAGAGGGTGGGTCAGCATGCCTGCGGAAGACATCAAGTTGCCGCCACGTGACTGTTACCACGAAGCGGTACCCATGATGGATAATGAAAATCCGCCGATTCGTATTTCCCGTGATTCGCCGATTCAAAAATCAAATTTTATTTCATATCAAATGCATGCGGCCTGGCAGCAAGAAATTTGGGCAGCCCAGGAACGTGCAAAAAAATGGTTGAATCGATGGCTTGGTGGTTTGATTGAGGTGGTGAACCCTGGCGCAAAAACGATGATTGTTGCATCAGGCGCGGCGGTTTCGCAAGGGCGTGAAGCGGTGCGCCAAGCGACGGAAAAAGGGCTGGATGTCGGATTGATCAAAATAAAATCCATCCGTCCTTTTCCGACCGAGGAATTGACCGAGGCCCTTGAGCATGCTGAAAAAATTGTCATCCCTGAGTTTAATTATGTCGGATGGTTGGCAAAAGAGGTTAAAGCGGCGATTGATCGTACAGATCGCATCATTGCTGGCCCACGTGTTTTTGGAGGCATGACCATGCCGACAGAGTTGATCTTAGAAACAATTAGCGCTTCCGAATAAAAAAGGGGAATATCATATGTCGTTAAAAACCATTCGTCCTGCAACAGGTTTTAAAGAATATTTACCAAAAGAGTATCAGGACCTCATTGATGACGGCCCGTTTCTGAGACAACGAAAAGTCTCAGAACTCGGCTCATTTAAAGAAGCCATCGAAGAACATCCCATGTGTGCAGGATGTGCCATGACGCTTTTTATTCGTCTGGTGTTTGTTGCGCTGCCCTCTCTTGAGCATACCGTGATTTGTGGTACGGCAGGGTGTGGTCGGCTTGCCATTACACAGGGTGCTGTGCCCTTTGTTTATGGCAACTATGGGGATACCAATGCGGTTGCGACGGGTCTTAAACGTGGTTTAGATATTCGTTTTAAAGATCAGCCTAAGGATGTCGTGGTGATGGCGGGTGATGGCGGTCTTGCGGATATTGGTTTTCATGCTGTCATGCATTCCTGGTTTAGAAAAGAGAAGTTTACCACCATCATGCTGGATAACGAGGTTTATGGGAATACAGGGGGACAGGATAGCGGCATGACGCAAAAAGGCATGGTCATGAAAATGGCGCCGACCGGGAAAAAATTTGAAAAGATGGATATGCTTGGTCTCGCAAAAACGGCGGGTGTTGCTTATACCGCTCGGATTTCAACAACCAATCCGACACGTATTGCCAACACGATACGAAAAGCAGTGCTGATCGCACGTGAGGTAGGGCCGACCTTTATTCAAGCCTATACCTCTTGTAATATTGAATATGCCATCCCAACACCGAAGGTCATTGATGACGCAAGAGATGTTGAAAAAGACCGTTATGGATTCGCAGAATATTTCAGTGACGAAGCGCAAAGTTACTGGGATGAAAGCGAGAAGGAAAGAAAACGGCTTCGTAAAGCGGCGAAAAAAATAAAGTAAGTTGACTGACTTTAAGGAGGAACAGAATGTCAGCAAAAATTAAAAGACGTTACAGTGTACGCATGGCGGGTATTGGTGGGCAGGGCGTTGTTACCGCCTCACATGTACTGAGTAATGGGGTCATTATTGACAAAGGGGAAAGCACGATGGTGCCTTTTTTCGGTTCTGAAAAAAGGATGGCCCCGGTCGAAAGTTATGTTCGGATTTCAGAGGATGCCATTTATGAAATTGGTGAGATCATCTACCCGAATATTATTGTTATTTTTCACACTCAGGTGATTACACACGGAAAATCCTACACCATGCCCTTTTACACGGGATTAAAAGAAAACGGCGTTGTGCTTATCAATAGCGCAACGGAACTTAAGCTAAGCAGAGACGAAGAAAAAGAACTCAGCGATATGAATGCAAATGTCTTTCACGTCCCTGCCTCAAAGATCGCTGTCGATGTCGCGGGAACAGAGTTGGCCACAAACATGGCCATGGTCGGTGCGATTGCGGCGATTATAGGGATGCCGAGTGCTGATTCCATCGCACAATCCATTAAAGAGCGTTTTATCGGAAAAGGCATTGTGACTTCGGGCGGAACCGCTGCTTTGGACAGTGTCATTGAGAGAAAATTTGCAAAAAAAGCAGAACTCGTTCAAAAAAATATGGACGTTGCAAAAGTCGCCCGTGAATATGCGCTTGAGCGCCGATGGGACAAATGGGACAGCGCAGAAGAAGCAGTCGCAGCTCGTTAAAGATTTATAGATCGGGAGGTATGCATGTATTCAGTTGCAGAAGTGGATCAGGAAATATGTGGCGCAACAAAATGTCGTCTTTGCACACAGTTTTGTCCTGAAGGAAATACCATTCTTTATGATGAGGTAAAGGGGACGGCCTATGTTGCCGTAGACCGCTGTAAGGGCTGTGAAATTTGTGTCGGTATCTGTGATGATTTGGCGAAACACCATGCCATCAAGATGTTGCCCATTGATCAAGTCAAAAATGGTTTTGATATCAGTAAGGTCGGATTTAAAAGAACCTTGGTGGATTCCGAATAGTTTCTTGGGGGCTCATGCCCGTTACCCGTTAATAAGGCAGATGCATGAAATGTCTTAAATGTGGGCATGATAACCCCCCAAACCTTCCTTGGTGTGATCGCTGTATCACTCCTTTTCCATCCCATAAACATCTCTTTTTGGCTTGTCCCGAATGTCGGCATGAAAATGACCCCGACGCAATTTATTGTGAAATTTGTCATGAACACCTGCGCCCTGGTCAATGCGAATAGAGGAAGCGCTGTCGAAGTCCTCTCTTCCTGATATTCTGGAAGGAGGACTTGATATCGTTTTTGTCGGGATCAATCCCGGTCGATATTCGGATAAGCTGGGTCACTATTACGCCCAGCCTAGAAATCGTTTTTGGCCACTTCTTTTTGAGAGTGGGATTCTTCCCCGTGCATTAAAGCCTCAGGAGGATTGGAAGTTACCGCGATTTCGGCTGGGTTTGACGGATGTGGTTCAGCGAGCTACGGCAGGTTCTTCTGATCTCTCCATGAAAGAATTGCGAATGGGTGGCGAAATACTTCGTCAAAAGGTTTTATTTTATCGTCCACGTATCCTCTGCTTTAATGGTCTAACGGCCTACCGTGCCCTTTTTAAAAAAGAGTCTCCGCCTGGTTTACAAGCTTCTAAAATTGGAAACACAGCACTTTTTGCAATACCTTCGACCAGTCCACGGAACGCCCGGTATTCTAAAATTCAACTGCTTCGCTATTTTTCTGCCTTGCAAGATTTTAGAAAAATGCAGCTAAAATAAGTCCTTAAATTGTTTTGAAATGCACAAAAAAAGGCCCTTTCAAAAAATGAAAGGGCCTTTTTTTGTTAGCTAATGATGTACTCAGAGTAGATGGATTATTCTTCCGCTCTGGGTTTCAGGACGATGAAGAAAGCCCGACCGCCCCGTGTGACACGCATCAAAATGGTTTCTGTGGGTTTGCTTGCCTTCATGATGCTGTTGAAGTCCGCCTTGTTTTTAATTTTCTGACGGTTGACTTCTTTGATGAGATCGCCAATCTGTAAGCCTTCTTTTTCGGCGACGCTTCCTTCTTCAACTACAGCAATCAGTGCTCCTTCATCACTTTCCTTGAGTTTGTATTTAAGAACAAGCTCATCCGTGATGTCTTCCACCGTAAGTCCCAGATATTTTTTCATCCCCCGAGGTGGCGCAGAAGCGACGGTTTCGTCTTTACGTTCGACCAGGGCGATTACCAGCGTGATATTTTCTCCATCACGCAAGACACCGATATTGATGTTGTCTCCAGGGGTATAGCCTGCAATGACGCGGGCAAGGGTATTCGGTGTGTCAACGGCTTTGTCATTGACGGAAAGGATAATATCGCCAGCCTGAATACCACCAACTGAAGCAGGATCGCCTTCGAAGACTTCATTGATCAAAACACCTTCACCCTCTTTTACGCCAAATTTTTGAGCCAATTCTGATGTGAGAGGTTGAATGCCAACACCCAGCCAGCCTCGGCTGACCCGGCCTTTATCCCGGAGTTGAGCGACGACGGATTTAGCCATATTTGAGGGAATCGCAAATCCGATGCCTTGTGCAAAGTTGATGATGGCCGTGTTGATTCCCACAACTTCTCCTCGGATATTAAAAAGCGGGCCACCTGAGTTACCTGGGTTAATGGAGGCATCTGTTTGGATAAAATCTTCGTAACGAGAAAGGTTTACATTTTCTCTTCCTAAAGCACTAATGACACCCACGGTGACGGTGCGATCTAAACCAAAGGGATTTCCCACTGCAATCGCCCATTGCCCAACTTTGACTTTTGATGAATCGCCAAATACCGCAAAGGGCAGATCATGATCTGCTTCAATTTTCAGGAGGGCTAAATCGGTATCAGGGTCTTTTCCGATGACTTTGGCTTTAAACTTTGTTTTATCTGAAAGCCGAACTTCCACAAAAGCGGCGTCTCCGACCACATGGTTGTTGGTGACGATATATCCCGTTTTGTCAAAAATGACTCCAGAGCCGGAACCGGGAGGCGTTTCACGTGGGCCACCACGTGGCTTTTTAGGTTTTGGGCCTGGCGGTGCGGAGGTGACAGGTGAGATATTGACCACTGCGGGTTTTACCCTTTCGGCAAGGTCAATAAATGTATTTTGAAATAATTCGGCGAGTTCATAGCCTTTTTCAGTATCACTCGCTGCTTTTGATTCTGTCCCCATTACAGGCAATAAAAACATGGAAATGACAAGCATTTTGGAAATAAACCCTTGGGTCCGCACAAACATAACCGCTCCCTTCGTGTAAAATAATAGCCACCAATGTCTTACGACAATACTGCCCCAAGTATAACCAACAAATAGATCTTTTACAACAAAGCAAAGGCTTCTTTACATAAGGAAATAGGCTATCCTTTCTCGTTATTTTTTCAGACATTTATGGTTTGACAGTTTCTCTGATTATAGGATAGAATCGGGGCCAAAATTGCATCGGATCGTTCTCAAATATCGATGAATTCATCTCAGGTTTTTTTAATTGCATAAAAATTCCCCAATCAAAATTGCGGGTGCGGGGCCTTCAGGTTTAAGTGCTGCGATTTGTCTGGCAAAGGCAGGTGTTGCTGTCGAGGTCTTTGAGGCACGACAAGCCGTGGGTGAACGTTTTATTGGCGATTTTCAAGTCATCGAAAATGCAAGTTTCCTCGAAGATGCTTCCGACATGCTCGAGCGAATGGGTCTCAAAAAAAACTTCTTTTTTCATCCAGGGCATCAGGCCGTATTTTATGACCATCGTCTGAGAGCACAGCGGGTTCACAGTAAGCGTCCCTTTTCTTATTTTATAAAACGCGGCCCAGGAAAAGATAGTCTGGATTCGGGGCTCTTGGCACAAGCACTTGATTTGGGAATAACGATTCACTACGGCAAACGGGTGAAAAAAGAAGCCGTAGATATTATTGCGACTGGACCTGCTGTTGCGGATGGATTGGCAAAGGAGATGACTTTTCAAACCGATTTGCCTGATACCATTTCGGTTTTATTCGATATGAATGTTTCACCCGGAGGCTACAGTTATCTTTTTGTATTGGATGGCCGTGCGACCTTTGGTTGTGCAATTACACGTGATTTTGATGCCATCAAAACCTACTTCGATCTCGCACTTGCACGTTTTCAAAAAATTGCTCCTTTTTCAATTGAGACGCCACAAATTGCTTTTTCTTATATGAATTTTTGCCTCAAGCGCTCTGCGGTGATTCAAAACAAAAGCGTTGTCGGTGAAGCAGGTGGGTTTCAAGATTACCTTTTTGGTTTGGGCATTCGATATGCGATGAAAACAGGGTATGCCGCTGCGCAGAGTATTCTGATGGGAGTCTCTTACGACGTGCTTTGGAAAGAAGAAATTGGCGAAAAACAAGAAGTCAGTTTAGTGAACCGTTTTCTTTACGAGCGGGGTGGAAACTTAGGTCTTGCATCTTTTGTCAAACGTGCGGGGCGTTCCGATTTACAGCACTATCTTGAGAAATGGCACAGCCAAACATTTTGGAAACGATTGCTGTTGCCCTGGATTAAAAAATCATGGAAAAAAGAATCCACTTGTTTTCACCGCATTGCTGATCACTGGTGTCGTGAAAAACCGGCGTCTTCTTCTGAAATTTCTTTAGGGGAAGTCAAAACCAATCCAGATTCAGATAACAAGGTCATCAAAAAATGACGATATCCCTTGATAAAGCTTACGATTATTGCAAAAAACTGACTGAAAAAAGTGGGCCCCATTTTTCAGTGGGTTTTCGTTTTTTACCCCCTGCCAAACGGCGTGCGATTTATGCTGTTTATGCTTTTTGTCGTTATGCAGATGATATTGTGGATGAACATCAGGAACAGGCCCTTGAACCCCTGCTTCAAGCCTGGGAAGCAGAGCTTGAAGCCTGTTATCGTCAAAAAGCCCAACATCCCATTACCATTGCTTTGGCCGATGCCGCACAACATTTTCCCATTCCAAAAGAGGGTTTTTTAGGATTGATTGCAGGCTGCCGTATGGATCTTGAAGTCGGTCGATACGCCTCTTTCAAAGATCTGATGATTTATGTCGATTTGGTGGCGACGACCATTCGTGATCTTTCCCTTCCCATTTTTGGCTATTCTGATGCAAAAGGGATACATCTTGGGCGATCCCTTTCGACGGCCTTGCAGCTTACAAATATTGTCCGTGACGTCGGAGAGGATCTTGATCGCAGCCGGATTTATTTGCCCTTAAATGAAATAAAGGCTGCGGGGTATTCAGAGGCTGAGCTGATTGCAAAAGTGAAAAATGAGGCTTTTTTAAAGATGATGGCTTTTCAATGTAAAAGAGTCCGGGGCTATTTTGACGAAGCGGCCTACCTCATTCCGATGGTTGAATCCGATTCTCGTGTTGCGGTATCGCTGATGAGAAATGTCTACGTGGCTCTCATTGATCGTATTGAGAAAAAACCCTTTGAGGTCTTGGATACGCAAATCCGACTGTCATTGGCAGATCGTGCAAAAGTCGTGACGCAAACCCTGCTTGAAAATAAAGGGTGATTTTGTGAAAGACAAAATAGATCCCCTCGTGAATTATTTTTTTTAAGCCAGACTTAATCAGAGCGTCCTTTCGTTTCAGGCCTTTTATTCGTCGACATAGGTTTCGACCATGTGTCCGATGTGGCTGTTGATTTTGCGGTAGGAGACCAGTAGGTCGGTGAAAGTGGTTCCAAGAAGAGGGTCTCCGGGTTTTTTACTGAGAAATTCCCAATGTTCTCGGCGGAAGGTTTTTATTTCATTGATAATGCCATCGCGAATGATCATGGTTTTTTGGTAGAAATCTTTCAAGTCCTTGATCTGGTTCACTTCACTTGAATGTGC
Organism: Candidatus Manganitrophaceae bacterium; assembly: GCA_013151935.1. GTDB lineage: Bacteria > Nitrospirota > Nitrospiria > SBBL01 > JAADHI01 > JAADHI01. The sequence goes on along the minus strand of JAADHI010000092.1, from coordinate 1,748 downwards.
ATAGAACGCTTTGACTCTCTTGTGAATTTTTTCCAGGGCTTGTTTTTGGTCTGTTGTAAATTCTAATTCGTGTTCTTCAAGTCTCAGATAGAGTTTGACGATTGCCATGATGTAATCACTGATGGATTCAAACTCATCCGCAAGTAAGAGATAACGTGTGCATTCCATGTTGAGGTCATGCCCCAGGTTGTGTCCTTTGGCATGGGTCAAAAATTCTGTGATTTCTTTTTGAACTTCATCAATAATGTTCTCTCGTTCAAAAATTTCGTCAGCCGCTTTTCGTCGATTTTTGCCACCCTCTAAAAATATTTCCAGTGTTTCAAACATTGATTGTGTTTGCAGAGAGAGTTTTTCAATTTCGAATCGACTTTGTTCCACCGCGGCGAAGGATGATTCATACATCTGAAAATCCAAATTCGTGAGCAAGCGTTTTTTCTGTGGGATTTTTTCTTTTACGATACGATTTAAAAAGGTCGCGATTGCGGGGAGAAATGGAAAAAAGATGAGTGTGTTTGCAACATTGAAAACCGTATGAACTGTTGCAATGCCACTTGTAATATAGGGATAGGTTTCAATGCCATCTTTCATCACCATTAGGGAGATATCGGAGACCCCTGATAAGGCCATTATCCAACGTACCAGAGGCAGATAAAAGCTAAATAAAGCCGTGATAATCAATACACCGATCACATTAAAAAACACATGAAAATAAGCGGCCCGTTTCGCGTTGGTACTGGCACCAATCGAGGATAAATAGGCGGTGATCGTTGTGCCAATATTTTCACCCAAGACGAGTGCTGCGGCTGTTTCAAAACCAATCAGGCCTGTTTGCGCGAGGCCAATTGTAATGCCAAGTGTTGCAGAGGAGGATTGTACGATCACGGTCAACAAACAACCGACGGCGGCCGTTTTTAATACCCCTAAATACGTGTCTGAATTGAAAGCCAAGAACCAGTTTCTAAATTCTTCCATGCCGCGTAAGGGTTTAAAGCCGTTTTTCATCAACTCTAAGCCAAAAAAAATCATGCCGATACCCAGTACCGTTAAGGCGACATATTTGATTTTTTCGTTCTTGCTGAAAAGGTAGAAAAATATGCCAATGCCAAGTATGGGCAAGCCATATTTCCCAACTTTTAGGACCAGAATCCACCCCGTAACCGTTGTGCCAATATTGGCCCCAAGGATGACACCCATGGCTTGATTGAGCATCATAAATCCAGAATTCACAAACCCGACCGCCATGACCGTGGTGATGGAGCTGGATTGCACCAAGCAGGTCACGCCGATTCCGGCGATCACCGCCATGACGCGGTTATTGGTGACCAATGCAATGAGTCGTCGGAGCGCACCCCCTGCGATGGCTTGTAAACCATCTGACATGCTTTTCATCCCAAATAAAAAGATGCCCAATCCTCCGATGAGGTGAAATACCATGTCGAAGACCATTTTCGAGCTCATGATTTCCTTATTTTAAAAATACTGCGAATCAGAAATTTGTCATTGGTTTCGTAATTTCTAGGATACATTATCTGAGGGTGTTTACGCGTCATAAGCCATTCCGTATCTCTGGAATCCGTTTTTAGAATAAAACGCTGTTTCCAAAATCGGAACAAGATAGCTGTTAATACGACGAAGATCAATACGACATTTCAAATGAGTTGTCTTTTTAGACGAATCCCTAAAATACTAGGTTCATCAGCGCTTTCCTTTTTACGAAAAATGGGAAGGTGCTAAAAATGAAAAAAACC
>JAADHI010000017.1 GCA_013151935.1 Candidatus Manganitrophaceae bacterium | reverse complement strand
TCATCGCGTACGGATTGACAAGTGCGAAGAAACCCGAAACCAGACAGAGGCGATTTGCAAAATTCATAGACATGCTTGTCAGTGAAGAAAATCCGGGCTTTGGCTTCAAAAAGACGAAAAAGGCATAACAATGCCATGCCCCGGAGCCGCGAGGCCGGGCGTTTACAAATGGACAATCACCCGTCGCCAGACTGTGTGAAAACGATTGAGGAATCTGATTACTCAAAAAAAGATCGTCGGGTTTTCCCTCATAATCTAAACAAACCCCAGATGCAAATCATTCAATTTTTGTGTAAACCCCTTCAATCTGGCATTCGAGTTTAGCAATGATTAAGGTTCCGTTTGTGCCATTCAAAGATAAAATGGCTTTTTGGCCCTGGGCAAGACTTGCACATCCTTTTGTGCGGATGAATGAATCCGTACTTGCGATGCCGTACCAATCATTTTCTTCACGTCGGATGATGACCGAATAGCTTCCCTTGCCTTTCCCACTCAGTTTATAGGCTCTCTTTACCTCACATTTTCCTTCTGCTTTGCGAAATCGGATTGTTTTTGAGGCTTCGCTGATGCTGAGATAGGGATCTTGATCTTGTTTCATCGTCTCGCAATCTTGCGTGTGAACGAAAATTGTTTTGCCCTCAAGTTTAAATAGGTTTTTTTCGAGTTGCTTGACCTTGATTTCAAAATCCTCTGCATGACTGAGGGACACAAACAGAATGCTAGGGAGTAATAAGAACATCCATATATATTTTTTTTGCATTGTCATTGTTTTATTCCTTTCCCTTGCCTTCAATACAGGTGACACCTTCTGAACCCACAAGCGCACTGTGTTTGAGTCCGGGGGGAAGAATCAAACGATCTCCCGGAAACAGGGTGTATTCACGATCCAATTCAGGGAAGGAAAAAGTAATGTCTCCTGCGATGCAAAAGAGCATTTTTGTATAATCGTGTGTATGAGCGGCGTGAACCGTATTGGGGGCGTTTGTCCAGCGTGTGGGTTCAATATTTCGACTGGTAAAGAAGGCAATGACCTCTGTTTCTGGCAAAAGACGGTTTGGGTGTGGCCAGCGGATGATATCAATGCCTTCGGGGCTTTTTTCATGATATGAAGGATGAGTCATGGTGTTTCTCCAGGTTTCTTAATCCATTTATGGGGTTTATCTTCACCCTGTGTGTTCAGTTCAGCCTTGGGAGATTCTTCAAAAATGCGACGAATGACTTCTTCAACTTCGACTTTTTCCACAGAAAGGTCTTCGATGCGAAAATCGCCCAGTAGTTTATGGGTGACTTGAGCGACCTCTTTTTTTTGGATCTTTAAAACGGCGTGATGTTTATCCCACTCTACAATGCCTTTTATATTAGGAGGCGCCGTGGCGGATTGTGTTTCGGCAAAGCGAATTTTAATGACTTTGTGGTCGATGTAGCGATTGGAGAGTGAGCTCAGCGATCCATCATAGACGATACCACCGTGGTTGATGACCAAGACCCGTTTGCACAATTGCTCCACATCCTGCATATAATGACTGGTGAGCAGGACGGTTGTTTTTTTCTCCTGATTGTATGTTTTGATAAATGAGCGGATTTTTTCCTGAGAGATGACGTCCAAGCCGATGGTGGGTTCATCTAAAAAAAGCACACGTGGCTGGTGTAAAAGAGAAGCGACGAGTTCGCATTTCATGCGTTGTCCCAGTGAAAGTTGCCGCACGGGAATGTCGAGCAGTTCTTTGAGATCGAGCAACTCGATCATTTCGTCGAGCGTGTGTCTGAAGGTCTTATGATTCACGCCGTAGATATCACGATTAAGCAAAAATGATTCTGAGGGTGGCAGATCCCACCACAATTGGTTTTTTTGTCCCATTACAATTGAAAATTGGCGCTGATAACCCGGATTACGTTCCCAAGGGGTAAATCCCAGGACTTGTGCTTTTCCAGAGGTGGGGTAAAGAATGCCGGAAAGCATTTTGAGTAGCGTGGTTTTTCCTGCCCCATTGGGGCCTAAAAAACCCACGAGTTCCCCTTCTTCGAGCGAAAAAGAAACAGACTTTACGGCTTTTTTATAGAGTGTTTCTCGGTGAAAAAAGCCCTTGAATGAACCCTTCAAGCCCGCCTCTTTTTTATGGGTCTTAAATGTTTTGTTTAGATGTGTGACTTCAATTGCGGCCATATCTTGTCCCTGTTTCAACTGCTTGCGGAGCTGTAGTGGTTGAGGCTCTTTGTCCATGTGAAAAGTCCGAGGGTCAAAAATACGAAGGCCACTGAGACGGAAAGTGCAATCAGAGTTGCGTCAATTCGACCAGTGAGGATAGCGGCTGGTGTCGTGGCAATCAGACTGCTTGGAATCAAGAAAGTAAAAAAAGTCTTTCCTAAACCGTGATAAATGTCACGCGGATAACGCGCCGTATTCATAAAATAGTAAATCATGGTATTGAGTTCCTGTGATTTAATGAGCCAAAAAACGAGACTGCTGACCATGAGACAAAAGCCATAATAAATGACGAGCGAATTGATCAACATCAGGCAATAAAAAGGGATGCTAATCCAAGTGGCTGCATCTAAATGGGCAAAACCGTAGCCAACTAAAACCAGTCCCATGAGGCCTTCTCCCAGGCTTTCGGTGAGGGAGACATGGCGAAAGGCCAAGTGGGCCGCAGTATTCATGGGGGCAGTGAGCATCACATCAAACCTTCCCGTGCGCACGTATTCTCCCAATTCCAGAAACCCTTTTCGGAAGGTGAGGTAGGCCAACTCTCGGATGATGCCCACGCTGCCAACGATGATTAAGGTCTGGTGAAAAGTCCAACCGCCAACGGTTTCAATATTGCCATAGAGTATTGCAAAAAAAATGACATTGACCATCGTGAAAAAAACATCGAGTCCGATATTGATGGCAAAATTGGCACGGTAAATCATTTCATTTTTGAGGTTGTGGCTGAAAAATGAACGGTATAAGGCGAAATAACGCCACAGCGTATTTTGCATCTTCTGGTCTTTCCTTTATTTTCCAACAGCTTCGTAGCGTGCAATGCCACGTTTTAGGCCAAAGCGTAGTACAACATAGAGTGCGATAATCCAAATACTGGCAATTGCGAAGCCTTCGTAAGGCTGTGTCTCTTTTCCTAAAAAAATCTGGATGGGAAAATAAACCATAAAACGAAAGGGGAGGGCATGGGCGATTTGTTGGAACAATGCGGGGAAAAGATCAAGAGGTAACAAAGCCCCCGCGAGAAAAAACATCCCATATTGCAGCATGTATTTGAAGGAGTCGATCTGAACCAGCCAAAAGGCCAAAATGCCAATCGCAAAATCAAACTCAAAGGCCAGTATGCCCGCGAGCATCATCGCCAGGGCAAAATGCACCATCGTGACGGCATCTGAGGGCAGGGCAATATGGTCGATGAGTAGGCCGACCATAATCAGGCCAACGACCGATATCAACAGGCCTTCAAAAAGTTTTCCCGAAAGATTGATCGTAAACCAATAGTGTAGGTAATTGATCGGTCTCACGAGGAAATTTGAAAAACTGCCTTCCCTGATTTCGGTCCCGATTTGCCAGGAAATATAAGAAAGCACCATGCCGTTAATCAGTAATTGCAGCACGTAATACGTAATGAGATCCGAGAGAGAATAATTGCCCAAACGTTGTTCATCTTTGTAAATCGCATTCCAAAGGTAGAGCAGGACAGAGATATGCATCAGATTTCCCAGAATGGAAATCAAAGTGGGCCCCCGATATTGCAGGGCATTTTGCCAATTCACTCGAAAAACGGTCCAGTATTTTTGCATCGGAGCAGTATAGTGGATTCAGGGTGTGGAGGTCTATGGAAGTTGATGTCCAAACTGCCAAAATTGCGGTATTTGTTATCGTGCGTTATCGTCCTAAGGGCCGCTCACCGTACCCTGCAGTGCAACCCTCTCCCGCTGGTGTGTGGGCAGAGGGTTAACTTCTCATCTGCCTTCATCAAATCCACCGTATTGAATGCCTGTTAAATTGGCCATTTCTTTTTTCCATGTCGTGATGTCGTTTGGATTGAATTGATTGATGTGATTGTGACCGCAGGCGCGGGACATTACTTGCATCAGTTGGACAGAGGATTCAAAAAAACGTGCCAGTTGTTTGGCCGATGTTTCAATGTCTATTTTCGCACGCAGTTCGGGTTTTTGTGTGGCGATGCCGACGGGGCAATTGTTGCTTTGGCACATACGGGCCGCGATACAGCCGATGGCCTGCATGGCCGAATTAGAAATCGCGATGCCGTCTGCACCGAGACAGAGCGCTTTGATAAAATCTGCGGGGGTGCGTAAGCCGCCAGTGACAATGAGTGTGATGTGAGAGACACAGCGTTTATCCAGATAATGCCGTGCGCGTGCGAGGGCGGGAATGGTGGGTACGGAGATATTATCCCGGAAAATAAGCGGGGCGGCGCCCGTTCCGCCCCCACGACCGTCTAAAATAATGTAATCCACACCTGCTTGAATCGCGAAATCAATGTCGGCTTCGATGTGATTGGCCGACATTTTCATGCCGATAGGAATGCCACCCGTGATCTCTCGCACACGATCTGAAAAAATCTTGAAATCCTTTGGGGTCTTAAGATCTGTAAATGTGGGCGGGGAAACGGCGGCGGTTTTTTCGGGCAAGTTTCGCACTTCGGCAATCTTTCCGATGACTTTATTCGCAGGCAGATGACCACCTGTTCCGGTTTTTGCGCCTTGCCCGCCTTTAAAATGAAAGGCCTGTACTTTTTCCAAAAGCGCCTCGTTGTAACCAAATTTGGCGGACGCCAGTTCGTAGAAATAGCGCGTGTTTTCCGCCTGCTCTTCGGACAGCATGCCGCCTTCGCCGGAGCAAATACCTGTACTGGCCAATTCGGCGCCCTTTGCCAATGCAATTTTGGCTTCTTCCGAGAGTGCGCCGAAACTCATATCTGAAACAAAAAGAGGAATTTTGAGTTTCAGCGGTTTTTCCGCTCTGGGGCCGATGATGAGATCTGTCTCCACGGAAACATCTTCCATCAAAGGTTTTGTGGCAAATTGTGCGGTGAGTACTTGAATATCGTCCCATTGCGGCAAGAGCGGACGCGGTACACCCATTGCGGCCATTTCGCCATGATGACCAACTTTGGAAAGCCCCTCTTTTGCGAGATCGTGAATCAGTTTTAAGGTCGGCTCTTCCGGGGTGGGTCGGATGCTTGAAACTGAAGCCGAAGCTGTTTTTGTTGCGGTTTGCGTTTTTGCCTCATCTCCTGTGGGCAGTGAGGCATGTGCGCCGTCACAATAGGGCGGATTTTTGCTGTATTTGCACATGCAGAGATGGGCTTCCTGTGCTTCTTTCACTTGAAAGGCCAAAGGGCTGAAGCTTGTGCCACTGTGTGAACCATCGCAAAAAGGCTGAGTTTGGCTGCGACCGCAGCTGCACCAGTAGTAGTCTTCATTGGCTTTGAGGTTGGTGGCGATGGGGGCGGTGTCGGCAATTTTTGGACGTTCTTCCATGGCATAAACTCCTTATTTTTTAAAAATAGTAGTGTTCGACACGATCTTTGAGCAGATTGTTGTAGGCATTGATGGATTTATTTCGCGCTTCTTTGGGATCGATTGTGATGACTTTGGCTGATAATTTATCTTCTGGTGCGCGAAAAAGGATTTTGCCTTGAGGAGAGACCACTTGGCTTTGACCGATGAATCTCAGCTTTTCGGTATTTCGGGCTTCTGTGCCGACGCGGTTGGCTGTGGCTGAAAAGACCCGGTTTTCGAGACTGCGTGTGATCATTGCTTGAGGACAATGGGGGAGCACGAGGTTTGAGGGGTGACAAATCACATCAGCTCCCAGCAAGGCGAGCGAACGAGCGGATTCAGGAAAGATCCAGTCGAAACAGATCATGATGCCAATACGACATTTCATCGTCCCGCCACGCTCACTTTTGTAATTGATGCTGTAGACTTCAAAGGCTTTGTTGCCCGGTGCAAACCAACGCTTCTCTTCATAAAAAAGATGGATTTTGCGATAGGTCGTGATATGTCCTCGGGGGCTCACGAGCACGGCAGAATTGTAACAGTTTTTTCCCTCACGTTCGGCCAGGCCTGCGACAATCGTGGTTTTGTATTTTTCGGCGGCGGCGATGAGGCTTTGTGTTGTCGGGCCTGTGGGGATGGGTTCTGAAAGTGCTAAAACCTCTTTTTTTGAGATGAATTGGTAGCCGGTATTAAAGAGCTCAGGAAAAACCCAAAGGTCTGCTTTTTTTGTGGCGATTTGTGAGAGGGCGGTTGTGACGTTTTCTGCGACAGAGCCAAATTGGGGCTGGCTTTGCAGGATGCCAATCTTCATCGGAGTATCCTTTGTTATCTTGTTGTTTTTAGCGTCGCCAGCCGGACGAGGCACCGGGATCGGCGTTGCTCAGTAAAGGCAAAAAGTGGCTGTGGCTGGCGTAAGCGGCCAGTTTTTTTGGGCCGACCCCGTTGATTTGAAGCATTTCGTCTTCACTTTGTGGGCGGGCCACGATCATCTCCAATAACACGGCATCACTAAAAACCAGGTAGGCGGGGACACCGCGTTCGTTTGCCAATTTTTTTCGTAAGGTTTTGAGTTGATCCAAAAGTTCGAGAGAGGCCGCGTCTTCTGCTGGGTTGTCGCTGCTTGTCCATTGTGGCACGACGCGTGTACTGCGGACTTTTTTTTGAGCCAGTGGTCTTATTTCCTTGAGTAAATCACGCTTAAGGCAATGATCACAGGATTTTTCGCAGGCGGGAATAGTTTCCCCAAAATATGCGACCAGGGCCTCATGTCGGCAAGTGTCCTTTTCTGCCAGTCTGAACATCGCCCGTGTTTGTTCTGCACTGCGGTTTTGTATTTCTGGATCGCGACTTCCATCCAAAAAGCGATCATAACTCATGACTTCTGACCAGGAGTAAAAGAGAATACAGTCGCTGCCGACCCCGTCACGTCCTGCGCGTCCGATCTCTTGATAATAGCCATCAATGCTTTTTGGCATATCGCGGTGAATGACGTAGCGCACATTGGGTTTGTCGATGCCCATGCCAAAAGCCACGGTCGCGACGATGACATCGACTTCGTCGCGTCGAAACATTTCCTGGGCTTCATCGCGTCGTTCGTGGGGCATGCCCGCGTGATAGCACATGACACCCACGC
>JAADHI010000110.1 GCA_013151935.1 Candidatus Manganitrophaceae bacterium | reverse complement strand
CTGACTTCAAAGATCAAATTTCCAGAACATCATCGGAAATTGATGAAGCCATCCGACAAGTTGATGCCATGGACGCGAAGTATGGCACGGTACTAAACACCACCAATGAATGGAATACGGTCAAACGGGAATGGACGACTTTAGAAAGCAATCACTTCGGCATGAATGCTGAGGATAACTTTAAAGCGCATACAAAATTCATGAACGATCTGATCCTGTTTATGCAGCATGTTCTGGATAAATCGAATTTGATCCTTGATCCTGACCTCGACACCTACTACCTAATGGATAGTGCTTTTCTCAAAATACCTTCTCTGACCGAACACATTGGTCGCCTTAGAGGAACGGGTGCGGGCATTATGGCGCGTGGTGAAATGCTCCCGCAGGAGGAAACCGTTTTACTGCTGACTGAAGGGGGAAGCGAAGCTCTTGCGGAAGGATTAGCCGTTGGTCTTACAGCCGCAAGGGCAGCGAATTCAGATCTGAGTGGCGTGCAAGGCATGGGAAAAGAAGCGATTTCAAAACTACATCAATTTGAAAAAAGATTAGAGTCCCGCATTGAAACAGGAGAATTTAGTGGTGACCCAGGGCATTTTTTCGATGAAGGCACGGAGGTCATTACTGCATTTTTTCATTTCTACGATGAGGCCTCTGCACAACTCACAGGTCTTTTAGTCTTAAGGGTTGATGTTTTGAAAAACGCCCGACAATTGGCGGTAGGTGGTGCAGTAATTTTCATTACGCTGGGTCTTGTCGTGGGATTTTTCACCATTCGCAGTATTAGCACTCCCTTGAGGGAAATGACCGACCTTGTTCAAAAGGTTGCAAAGGGGGATCTTGATGTTGTGCTAGATGTGTCTTCCAAAGATGAAGTTGGGGTTTTGGGTCTTGGGTTTTCGGAGATGTTGCAAGGGCTTAAGGAAGCCGATGCCATGAAAGGCAAGATGGCTCAGGTTTCAGCCATGGTTGAAAATGCTCAGGCAAATTTTATCTTTGCCGATACTGATTATAACATCACTTATATGAACCCTGCTTCTTCCGCTGAGTTGGCAAAAATTGCCCATCTCTTGCCCTGTGCTGTGAATGATATTGTCGGAAAATCCATTGATATTTTTCACAAAAATCCGAGTGCGGTTCGACGCATTTTGGACAACCCCTCAAATTTGCCATATTCGGCGACCGTTCACTTAGGGGATGAGATCATTGAGGTCACGGCCGTTGCGATCTTTGATCATGACAGAGCACGTATGGGTACGATGGCCAATTGGGGCATTGTGACAGAAAAATTTAAGTTAAAAAGTTCCTTAAAGGAAACGACAGTCTCCGTGGCTTCCGCATCGGAGGAGCTTGCCACGGCCAGCCGGGAAATGCAGGCCAATGCAGAGCAAACGACCGCTCAGGCCCAAAATGTTGCAAGTATCAGTAATCAAACCGACCAAAATGTGCAGTCGGTGGCAGCGGCGGCGGAAGAGATGTCGGTCACGGTAAAAGAGATTTCAAAAAATGTTCACAACGCCAACCAAATCACAGAACAGGCTGTTGAGATGGCAGAATCTATGAACGAAACCATTATAAAACTGGATGCCTCGAATAGTGAAATTGGCAATGTTGTGAAGGTGATTAGCATGATTGCCGGGCAGACCAATCTACTGGCCTTAAATGCCACCATTGAGGCTGCACGTGCCGGTGATGCGGGCAAGGGTTTTGCGGTGGTGGCCAATGAAGTCAAGGAATTGGCAAAAGGGACTTCTAAGGCGACCGATGAAATTCGCTCGCAGATTGTTGCGATTCAGTCCAATACCAAGGGTGCGATTGAGTCCATCGAAAAAATCACAGAAATTATCAAAGAAAACAACTCAATCACCACAAGCATTGCCAGTGCCGTCGAAGAGCAATCGATGACGACCAATGAAATCAGCCTCAATATGGCGGAAGCCGCAAAAGAAACCAAGCAGGTTGTGGAAGAACTGGAGGAGATTATCTCGACTTCCCAGAATACAGCAGCCAGCGCAGTCAATATCGGTGAAGCCTCCGAAGAGCTTTCACGAACGGCGAGCAGTTTGTCGGGCATGACGGAAGAAGAATAATAAAGGGCTCCTGTGCCGCCCCAGAGGGGGTGGTGCAGAGAGGGACGGAGAATCCCCCTGTCTTTCTTAAATAAAAGAAGGGCAGGGGGATTCTTTCGTTGATTTCCTTTTCCGCTCTGGTTTGTAAACGTGTACAATGTCCACGCGATGCGAAGTGCCGATGTCCTCAAAAAAACTAAAAAAATGGAGAAATAGGTAAGTGGTGGTTCAAGCATGATGACCTGGCTTCAGGAAACATTGATTCAATATGGTTTGGCAAATGACACGAGCAAACCTGCAGCCACGGGTCTCGCGCTCCTGCTTGTTTTTTTACTGGCTTACATCACAGATATTTTTGCAAAACCCCTCCTGCTGAAACTGACCCTGAGTTTATCTGCTCGAACAAAGACGACCTGGGATGATGCGCTGGGGCAAAATAAAGTTTTTTCGCGATTGGCCCACCTTGCACCCATTATTGTGGTTTGGCTGCTGCTTCCCCTTGCCTTGAGGGGATATCCAGAGTGGATCGAAATTTTAAAACCCGGCCTGACAATACTATTGACCGTTATTGGTCTTTCAATCATAGACGCCTTTTTAAATACAATTTCGACAATTTACGAAACATTTGAAGTTTCAAAAGAAGTGCCGATTAGGGCCTTTATTCAGGCCCTAAAAATTGTCATCTATTTCTTGGGCGCTATTCTCATTATTTCGGCGCTTTTAGACGAAACCCCATTCTATCTTTTAAGTGGTTTAGGTGCGCTCACAGCCGTTTTCATGTTGATTTTTAAAGATGCAATTTTAGGATTTGTTGCAGGGATTCAACTCACTGCGAACAAAATGGTCACCCACGGAGACTGGATCGAAATGCCAAAATACGGTGCTGACGGCGACGTACTGGAAGTCTCCCTCACAACAGTAAAAATTCAAAATTGGGATAAAACGATCACAACCATTCCGACCTATGCTTTGATCAGTGAGTCTTTTAAGAATTGGCGCGGCATGTCCGAAGCCGGTGGACGGCGTATCAAACGTGCGATCACCATCGACATGAGTACCATTCAATTTTGTAGTGATGAAATGATCGAAAAATTTTCAAAAATACGACCGATTAAGGTCTATATCGAAACAAAGATGAAAGAATTGACCGAATACAATACGATACATGACCTGGATGATGAGAATATTGTGAATCGACGGCGGCTGTCGAATATTGGGACTTTTCGTGCCTATGTTGTTGCCTATTTGGAAAACCATCCTAAAATCCATCAGGACATGACCTTTCTTGTGCGCCAACTCGCGCCGGGCGAGCATGGTTTGCCCATTGAAATCTATGTTTTTTGCAATGATACGGATTGGGCCAGATACGAAGTGATTCAAGCCGATATCTTTGACCATCTCTTGGCCGCCGTGCCGGAATTCGGTTTAAAAGTCTTTCAAAACCCGACTGGAAATGACTTTAAAGGCCTGGGGGAAAGCAGGTCAGATCGTTGACAGCGGCAAAAAGATACGATAGAATCCGCCCCACCTGATTCAAACGCGGGAATAGCTCAGTGGTAGAGCATCGCCTTGCCAAGGCGGAGGTCGCGGGTTCAAATCCCGTTTCCCGCTCCAGTCTTTTCAATAGACTTAGGCACAATTGATCACCTTGGATGCATTTCATTGTGATCAAATTTTCCTTATCCTCTTCTCATCGCTCCTAAATCCACCCGTGTCGCACTTTTTATATTAAAAATGTTCCCCCAGGGATAGCAGCGACCGCCTGATTTCAGTCTAACTCTGTTGTGTCGGAAGTTGCAGCGCTGTCCATGCGGAAAAACCACCGATCAAATCAAGGATGTTTTTACGGTCTTCTTTTTCAAAAATACTTGCCGCAATCATAGATCGATAGCCTCCTTGGCAATGAATAATCACATGGCCGGACTCAGGGACCTCATCAAGGCGATTTTGTAGTTGATTCAGTGGAATATTGGAGGAGCCTGTAATGTGGGCTTCTGTCCATTCATTTGCAGTACGGATGTCAATGATCGTCGCTTCTTTCCCTAGATTGTGAAGATCGGCAGCTGTAATCCTCGTTGTTTGTGTCAGTAGGTCGGGTCGTTCTTTAAGCGATTCCATTCCGCCTTCAAGATAACCGATCACATTGTGAAAACCGATCCTCCCCAAACGAATGATGGCTTCTTCGATCCGATCAGGTTCTGCTATGAGGACAATCTCATGGTCTTTGTTTAAGAGTGTCCCTACCCAGGTGGCGTATTTCCCATCAATGCCGATATTCAGGGTACGATGAAGGTGAGCCTCTGCAAATTCATTGACAGAGCGAACATCAAGAACTTGTGCTCCAGATTTTTGGAGGGAGATGACGGTATCAAGATTAAGTGCCTTCATCGATTTTATGATCGTATCGTCTAGGCTTGCGCGTTCCTTACGATTTAAGATCGCATTATGTACAAAGTAGGCTGGCGCTTCGGCTTGCTCTGCGGTCATCATTCGAATGAAGTCGGGTTTAGACATTTTTTGCAGGGCATAATTGGAACGACGCTGTTCTTCAAGTGTCGAAACGGCTTCGTCACTCAAGGCCTTTCCACACATAGAACCCGCACCGTGGGCTGGATAGACCAGTGTTTTTCCTGGTAATTTGAGCAATTTGTTGTGCAAAGAATCATAAAGCATCTCGGACAACTCATTGGCTGTCACGCCAATGGACGCCAAGAGATCAGGACGCCCCACATCTCCCAGAAAGAGAGTGTCTCCTGTAAAAATGGCGTAGGGATTTTTAGCATCCGATCTTGAATCAAAGGCTAGGAGTGTGATGCCTTCCGGTGTGTGCCCTGGTGTTTCCATTGTTTCTAGTCGCACCTCTCCCAGGTGAATCACACTGCCGTCGCCAAGGGCTTCAAAATCAAACTCAGCTTCGGCCCTTTTTCCAAGATAGATTTTGGCACCGACTTTGTTCCGCAGTTCGATATGTCCCGCGATGAAATCGGCGTGAAAATGGGTCAAGACCACATGTTTAATTTTAAAGCCATGGTCATGCGCATCTTCTAAATAAATATCGATATCACGTCGAGGATCAATGAGGACGGCCTCTTTTGTTTTTTCATCAGCCACCATGTAGGAGGCATGCGATAAACATTCAAGGTAGTAGCGTTGAAGAAACATCCTTAATTCTCCTTGTTTTCATCCATCGTTTTCTTCCAGCGATCTCGTAGGGTCTGATGAAGTCGGTCGTGGAATTCAATTGGGACTTCATATACTTCGTCATTCTTATACAATCTGATGGTTTTTCGGATAGTGTCCACCACAACTTTACAAGGATTACAACCTTTTAGGTGGACTTCAAAGTCTGTACAAATGCCAGGATCGATATCCTGATCCACATAATCATTTAACATCCGCAAGAGGTCTTCACACTTCATTAAATCACCCTGCTCTATCCGGTTAAATAACTCTGAAAAAGTATTTTGGCCGAGGTTGATTTCTCTTCATCCCCGTCGTGACTGTGTGTCTTTAGGTGCCTTTTTTGTGGGTCTTCGAAGCGATACGTCAATCTTTCGCGCAAGGCCAATCGAGCACGCAAGAGACGGACTTTTACATTTGCCGCGCTAATTCCTAAGGCATCTCTTGTTTCCGAAATGCTCATGCCGATGACATCCCGAAGTATAAAAACAAGGCGCTGTTTTTCGGGAAGATTGGAGATGGCCTCATCCAGAATCTCCTGAAGTTCCCGTTGCTCTACTATTTTTGATGGGTCGCCTCGCCAATCGGCAATGACTTCAGGATGAGGAATAAACCCTTCCTCATTTTCTTCCACGATTTCATTGAGTGAGACAGATTCCAATCCATTCCGCTTGCGCAGCACATTTAGGGCAGTGTTGCTCGCAATTCGTGTGACCCAGGTTGAAAATGAAGCCTCCCCACGAAATTGAGGGAGGTGCTCCATTGCCTTAATGAAAGTGCTCTGCATTACATCCTCTGCATCTTCCCGGTTTTGGAGTATGCGCATCGCATGGCTATAAAGTCGTTTTTCATGTCGATTGACCAAGGTATCAAATGCCCCAAAGTTGCCTTCTTGGGCAAGCGCGACAAGTTCTTGATCTTCCTTTTTCTGTATCGCCAAATCGGAAACCTTCATGAGGTTCGCAGTACATTTTTTAGAGTATTTTGAACCTACTGAAGTGTTAGTTCGTTTTGGTCAGTATGATCAAAACTTTTTCCGTAAATATCTAAAAATGTTGTTTCTGAATAGGAGAGTTTCCCATTTCCGACGGCAATCTTATGGCGAAATGCGGTCGTTTTCGCATTTTCTTTCATAAATGGCGATTGAGTAATGTGCCAATTTTTATCCTCAATTCCTGCTGTCACTTCGATTAAGACCCGGCCTTCACTGTCTTTTTCTCCCGCATACTTTGCTCCTGCCAGTACACATACAGCACGAGGAATGACCAGAGAATGCATGATCGTTTTCGATCTCTCATCCCACATCCAATACCCCGTTTCATGGTGAAAGACTTCATTATTGGATTTGCGTTGAACAATCTGAAGATAATGCACCACAGCTAAAACTTGTGATTCCGCATTTGTGACATCTCCAATAGCCGTGTAGGTGATTGTTTCATGGTAAAGGTTTGTTTCTGAACCCTCAGGCTCCGGCACCACATCAATGCCCTTATCCCCTTTCCAAGTTCCGATCAGCCCTTTCAAAGGGCCATAATCAATATCGCTCATGTCTGTTATCTCCTTTCCATCGGTATATATCTTCGTAAATCTGATTATCTACTTCACTACACAATTGATCAAGTTGCGAGTATTTTTTTGTTGTCTCAAAAACTCATTCTTAAACCCGCATACACATTATTGTTCTTCTCAAACTGGCCAAAGAAGGTGTGGTCTTCCTTGCTGATAAAAATATTGCCGCCAATTTCTCCTGACCAGGCGTCATCAATTTTATAGTGCAGTTTCGGTCTTAAATACGCATCTCTGTCGGACGGAGAATAGAAGGTAAAGAGGGAGAGCCTTAGATCTTGATTCATCAATAGCTGGGTCAAGCGCAATGTGAGCACATGGCGGTTTTTATCAGCCACCACGCTGCCATTAGGCAGATTACGACGAAAATTGCTGTAATCAAGTATCTGCTCCAGATAATATTGAAATGTCGCCGTGAGATCCCGAATCACTTCTTGTTCGTAACCCAGAAGAATCCGAAATTCACTGTTTCTAATAAGGGGGTTTTTCCCTTTCGGGTCGTCTTCAGAATCGTAGAGACCTAATTCGAGATGGGCGATACCACTTCCAAGCGATCCACGCACGCTTCCCCCGTAGACAGAGAGTTTTGGGAAGGTGGCTAAATTAGAAGCAGAGTTCAAGCCGCCGGGTGATTTCCAATATCCTTGATAAGCATAAAGGGCCAGCTCGAGTCCTTTTAAATTTTGATAAAATCTAAGCGCAATTTCGTTATCTTTAAACCAAGCATCCCTTCGCTCAGTTTTGACCTCAGTATCCCGACCCGTGCGACGGCCAAATGAAGTGTTGAAAAATGAGAGTCGTTTTCCGTCAATAAAACGGTCGTGATCAAAACGGGGTGTATAAACGATATCTAAATTGACATTGGCACTAAAAAAAGAAGCCTTGAGCGCATCCGATGGCGCTTTGAGATATTCCGTATTTCGACCGATGAAGAAGGCATTCCAATCTTTTGGAAAGAGATCGTTAATAAAAATAAGGTCGCCTGTTCCCCAGGTCAAAATTTGCCGTCCGATCTTAATATCAATAAAGTCAATCGGGCGAAGCAGGAGACTGGCTTCCCGTAAGTCGATGAAACCCTCTCCTTCCTCTAGTCTTACTTCGTATTGGTTCGACAAAACAGGGTCGTAAAGAAAGTCACTTGTGAGCTTAAATATGGCCTGTTTTATGGGTTGTTCGAGCTGAAGTTGAAGACGAGTCTCACCGATAGAAGCTTCCTTCTCATTCGGATCGCTCTGCGTTCTCATGCCGAATCTCACTTCCCAAAAACCACTCAATGCAAAGGAAGTGTGAACAGCATCTCTTTCTCCGGGATCAATGCGACTTGCTTCCTTCCCTTTGTCGAGCCCCTCTGGAAGTGCTGGTTCTGCTGTACCAGTGGGAGCTTCTTCTTCAAGCCCAAGGGGGAGTGGTGGCGGATCTCCTGCGTAGAGCTTAGGACTCCAAGCCAAAGATAAGACAAAGAGAAGTGACAGACCCATTTTATATTGGTGACTTACATTCATCGGAGATATTTCCTCGGTGGGTTACGGAGATATCGTTCGGTAAAAATCTCCTGAGGAAGACCAATGTCATACTGAACTTTGGAATAGGATATGAGGGTTTCACTCTTTGTTCGCAGATCTTTCATTCGGGCTTGAGTGATGGTTGGATAGCCCTGAACGGTTCCCACTTTCAAGACTTCATAAACACGGTATTCTTCATTTCTATTGTTGTAGTAGATAATCTTTACGGGAAGAAAAGTTTTTTTATGAATCCAAGCCGTGTAGGTTGAAAATTCAACCGCCTTCGGATTTTTGGGGCGATTTTCAACGACATAGTAGTTGTCAGTGGTTTCAAGAAGTGTGTGTTTGTCTTCATCAAAGCCCCGCCCTGAAACATCTTCATAGAAAAAATCAGAACCGACAAAGCTGGTGCGCTCGTCACCGGCAGCGATGCGTTTTACGAGATCAAGTGCGGGCAGATAAAGCCATCTCTCATCTTGTTGTTCGACCTTTTTCCAAACCATGAAAACGGTTTTATTCACATCGGCAGGGCGATGAAAATAGACATAGAATTGTTGATCCCCTCCGGTTTGCTCGGTCACATTCCGTCTTAAAATCGTAAAGCGGCGTTTGCGTTTTCTGCCTTGGCTGTCTTTCATTGTCATAGAAACTTGGGCACGACCATCCTTCCCAGAGTAATAAGAAGCCCCGATGGTCTTTTTCACAATCATATCGACAGAGAGTGTTTCGCCAGCCCAAGTTGTTGTTGCAAAAGCAAAAAAGGCAAGTCCGACAATCATACTCGAATAGAATTTCATGATCTTCATGACAGTTCTCCTTTTTACTGAAAACAGTTCATTGTTTTTATTAGAAGAGAATAGACCCTTGAAAGTTACAAAAAATGAGATCTAGGAATGGGACATCTCCTGTGATCATTTCTGCCCCTTCTTAAAAAGCCAGGGCTCCATTATTCTGATCAAAGCAGGTAGGATTAAAATTGTTGCGACACCCGCCGTAAAAAGAATGGCTGCAATGAAAACACCAACGGTTTGATAAGGCACCAAGGGTGCGGCCAGCAAGGGTAGAAAACCGACACCCACCACGATGGCATTTCGCACAATGGCACGGGTTGGGTCTCCGAAAACGGCACTCTGAGCTTTTGCCCAGGAACCATGCTCTTTTTGAAGACTTCGGCTACGCGCGAGAAAATGAATCGCATAATCCACAGAAAGCCCCAGACTCAAAGAGGAGAGCACGGCGACCGGCATGTCGTAATCCTTTCCGATCAAACCGATTACCCCATAGATCAAGCCGATGGTTACGGTCAATGGCACCATCGCAAGCAATCCCCAGAGCAGCGAGCGAAAAAGGATGACCATCATGACCAGCACGATCACAAAACTACCAACAAAAGCATAAAGCATTCCGGTGACCATCTTTTCTTGCCAGACGCTATTGATATAGGTCAGACCAAACCAACGATATTGCAGGGCTTGTGGTGGTGGGTTCTCTTCAAAGAATTGATCAACTGCAACAAGGACTTTTTCCATATCCAAGTTATCTCCACTTTTGAGCTGAATCCAGAGAGAAGTCATCCTATAATCGGGTGTGACAAAATGCCAGAGATCTTGTGGACGGTGACTATTTTGATAGGTAATGAGGGTTTGCGCTACGGCGTTAGAGGTATCAGGAATGCGAAAGGCCTGTTCCTCTCCGAGTTTCAGCTCGCGATGCACGGTTTTAACGATGTCGGAAAGTGAGTTCGATTTTCCGACAATGCCCGTCGTCAAGAGATGATCCTGAAGTTCGGCAATGTAATTTAGAACTTCAGGTTGTTTGAAAATAGCGCCTTGTTGGCGCACTTTGTCAATGGACAAAAGGATCTCGTCCCAAGCTTCTAGTTTTTCTTCAGAACCAGCATCCAAAGCCGTTTCAACAAAGTTTTCAATCCGATCAAAGAAATCCTCTTTCGATTGGGCTGATTGTGCGAGATTTTGGGCTTCATTCTCTAGACTTGTGAACACGTCTTTTATTGAAGGAATAAAGTCTTGGACCTCATCCGCATCAGCACTCAGTTGTTTCAAAAAGGCAGGAAGATATTGATTTGCACTTTCATCAAGCGTCTCGGCTTCCAGGCTGAGATAGGCCATGTAGGTGCCTCCGAAGTGCTCGTTTAAGACCTTGTCGGCCACACGAATCGGATGAGAGGCTTCAAACCACTTGATCGGGTTGTCATTGATCCTAATCTGAGAAATACCGTAGATCGCGACCAGCGTTAAAATAAGCGTTCCGGCAAGTATGCTTTTGGCGTGATTGTAGGTGGTTCGTCCCAGCCCTGCGAGAAGGTCTTTCTTTTGATGACGAGACTGTTTCAATCCAAAATTCTCAAGCGTCTTTTTGTTGATGAACATAATCGATGCAGGAATAAAGGTGATGGTCCAAAACCAGGCGATCATGACGCCAAAAGCAATAAAAAGGCCAAAGGTTTGAACCGGCGGAATGGGGGTGAAGGCAAGTGATCCAAAACCAGCTGCAGTGGTGAGAGAAGTGTAAAGCATCGGACCCGAAAGGGTTTTCATCACTTGGAGAATGGTCTTTTTCCGATCCTTCGTCTCTTGGTAACGATCAAAAAATTCAGAGAGGATATGGATGGCATCCAAAACCGCAATCGGCATGATGAAGATCGGAATCATGGAACTCATAATATGAATCGTATTTCCCGAGGCAATCAAAAGACCCATTGTGGAGACGACCGAAACCATGGCAACAATCATCGGGGAAATAATCAAAGCCAGTTTTTTAAAAAAGAGATATAAGAGGATGAAAATAATGAGCATGGCAATGGGTGCAGAAATTGCCATTTGTTTGAACATTTCGACGCCAAAGGTATCTTCCGCTACGGGCAGGCCCGTAATGAAGTATTGCTCGTCACCAGTATAGGTCGCGATTTTTTCCTGTAAAGCGGTCGCCACTTCGTGACTGACTTCTTTTGAAGTCAAAGGGATGTAGAGGGCAATGGCCTTTCCGTCCTCAGAAATCAGGGTACCATTCAAAAAAGGGATGCGTTTAGCTTTTTTGCGGATGGCCAAAGCTTCGGTATCACTTTCAGGAGGGCTTGGCATTAGCCATTCAAACTTGACCGTGCCCAAACCTCCTTGCGACATACTATCGACCGTTGAAGGGGCGAGTAGGTCAACCTCGACAACACCAATCTTTTCTTCCGGTTTTTCCGGATCAGGCCACTGGAGGGTCTTGGCATATTCGGTCAGCTCATAGATTTTTTTCAAAGACTCCCGGTTGAAGACGCCTTCAGGATGTTTTTCATTCACAATTCCCAGAACAACTAAATCATTCAAAGAGAGTGTTTCTTTCATCTGATTATGAAAAACTCGGCTGGACTCATCTTCGGGCAGCATATTTTCTGGGTCGGTATCAACATGAAGTGGGTGGAGCATGGGAAAACTTTCAGGCCAGAAACTGGGAAGCGCTGCCACAAGCGCAAAAACAAGGGTCGTGAAAATCATCAGGAAAGTGACTATTTTTGGGTGATTGACGATGCGGTTCATGATTTTTTCCTGTGTTTTTAAAAGGACGCTCTGATTAAGTCTGGCTTGAGTTAAGACACCCTCATCTCCCGGTGAAGCCCACACTTTTCAAGTACCCACATCATGGGACACCAGTTGGTAAAACCCGATTGAAAAAGGTTGAGTCCAAGAAAAGTACTTAAGAAAAGCCAGTTTTGATTATGAAAAACAGAGAGTGCCAAACTAATCAATAAAACCGTTCCTGCAATGAGCCGAAGTGCTCTTTCGATCGTCATAGCTGATACCTCCTTTTACCTTAGTTTATAGGGCTGGTTGTCGATTTTTTGTGTCCTCATAAGGAGATAGACCCCTGAGGAATGAAAAGGTTACAAAAAAAGGTTTTTGTTGCAGTGAGAGTGATTTCGGTAAAAAATACGACTCAAGTTGAGCCGGAAATTTCTAACGAAGATCTGAAAACCCCTTTGAAAGAACTAATAGAAAAAAAATCCCAGGAACACGTGATCACAAACAGTAATTCTTATTTTTAAAACGATTTATTCTTGAGGACTTGTAGCTGACACTCGATAATTTCATGAGATACAATCAGGTAAGAATAAGTGTCTTTGTCTGGTTTCGATCAATCGAACGAAAGGGGGGCGCATCAAACTCTATTCATACTGATACGATCATTACTGCTTTGGAGCAGAGAAGGTAAAAAGTGATGGTTTTGGCGGCTATTGGAATGTTCGTCACAGATGTGGTAAAGCTAGCACATGATTGAAATCTTAGTGGGTTTGAATGTCATAGATCCCGATGGCTATCAAACCTACCGTGAAAAAATGACACCGCTACTCACCCATGTAGGGGGTCATTTTCGATATGACTTTGCGATTGCTCAAACCTTGAAAAGCGAAACAGATCACGAAATTAATCGCATTTTTGTGATCTGTTTCCCTGATTTTGAGTCAAAAGAGAAGCTCTTTAACAGTGATGAATATAAGAAGATCAAAGAACAGTTTTTTGAAAAATCTGTGCACAGTACAACAATTATTTCTGAATATGAAAGTTAGCCCGAGACGGGTTTAACCCTTAACATACAGGAGGAAAATAATGGCGCACGCAGATAAAAGTCTTTTTTCAACTTTAAAAATGGGACCGATGACACTTTCAAATCGCATGGTTATGGCACCGATGACCCGTGACCGTGCTGCTGCTGAGGGAAATCTGCCGCAAGAGATGAATGTGACTTATTACCGACAACGGGCGACGGCCGGTCTGATTATCACAGAAGGATCACAAGTATCTCAGCAAGGTGTGGGTTATCCCGTCACGCCCGGTATTCATAGTGAGGCGCAGGTTGAAGGGTGGAAGAAAGTCACGAAAGCTGTACATGAAAAAGGCGGGCGGATCTTTTTACAGCTTTGGCATGTCGGGCGGATTTCTCATCCCTCCTATCAAGTGGATGGTGTTCTGCCTGTTGCGCCATCGGCCATCAAGCCTGCAGGGGAATCTTTCACCTATGAAGGCCTTAAAGCCTTTGTGACACCCCGCGCCCTTGAAACGGATGAAATCCCCGGCATTGTTGATCAATTTAGGCAGGGAGCAGAAAAAGCCTTGGCCGCAGGTTTTGATGGTGTTGAGATCCACGGGGCCAATGGCTATCTGCTCGATCAGTTTTTAAGAAGTGCTACAAACCAACGAACGGACCGCTATGGTGGATCAATTGAAAATCGGGCGCGTCTCTTAATGGAAGTGACAGACGCAGTCGTCGCTGTTTGGGGTAAAGGTTGCGTTGGAGTACGTCTCTCACCAGGGGGTGGATTTAACGACATATCTGATGCAACACCCGAAGACACATTCAATGCAGTGGCAAAACAACTCAGGACACGAGCACTCGCCTACCTGCATGTCGTTGAAACACTCGAATCGGTTCTTGCATTTGATTACAAAAAGTTGAGGACAAATTTCGAAGGTTTATACATCGCCAATGCGGCATACGATTTCAAACGTGCCACGGATGCAATCACTTCAGGCAGTGCTGACTTGGTTTCTTTCGGCCAACTCTACCTTGCCAATCCAGACCTGCTTACACGTTTTCAAAAAGGTGCTTCACTCAATACCTCCGATCCGAACACATTTTATGGTGGAGATGAAAAGGGATATATTGATTATCCCAGCCTTGAAGGATCCGAGTAAAACCATCGCTGGTAAATTGGCTCACTGTTAAAAATATTGGGTCTGCCATGTTGATCAAGGGCTTTCAGACTAAAATGGGATGAGGGAAGGCATTTCGGTTCTTTCGCTTAACTGTGGCTTGAAGGGGAGCTTGAGTTCAACGATATTTTCCATTCCAAAATCGTTCTTATTTTTGGTGCTTGTGCTGACATTCATGGGTTTTAGCGGCTGTCGTGGTTTAACCCACAATCGGGCTGAGACCCGAGCCAATCACGACGATCCCTCGCTTCGGACACGAAACTATTCCGTATCTTACGAGGTATTTTTTGCAAGGCTTCTGGACGTAAGCGGAGCCCTTCCCCGTTGGCAAGTCCTCTCTCACGATAGCACTACCGGTAAAATAGTGGCAACACGGACCTCTCGGCTTTTTCGTTTTGTGGATGACATCCAAATTCAGCTGATCAAAAAAGGAGATCAAGCAGTGTCGCTTGATCTGCATTCCGCCTCTCGCGTGGGCAAGGGAGATTTTGGACAGAACGCGCGAAATATCCGAGAATTATTGGATCAGCTTGATCAAAAGATTTTAAACTGATGGACGCCGTCGTTCATAAAATGCGATAAAAAACTGAACCTTGCCCGTAAGTTTGACATGGTGCAGCTTCTGAGGAAAGATGAGAATCGGGTGACCGGGGTCCGCATCAAGTATTTGTCCGTCATCTTCCCAAACAAACTGCAAAGCCCCTTCTTCAACCACCAATAAACCGTAACGTCCTTTTCGTGTCTCATGGTTTTTAAGGATACCGGGCAAAATGGTTTCCTCCGTCATCATGGCGGTGCTTGAAATTTTTACGACGTTTTCAGGAAGCGTCTTGTTTTGATAATTCATGCCTAAATTCTCTTAGTTTCGAATCTGCGCCTTTTGAAATGGACCTTGTAGATATGGACTCAAATTTCATGTGCTAGCGCGACAGGGTTCTCACTTCAAAGGAGGGTTAACGGATGGACTGGAGGTTTTGCCGCATTTTCTTTGCGTGGAGTTGAGATTTTATCGCAGCATCCAAGGCCACAGCATGTTTGTTTTCTCGACCCAAAACAATCGCTTCTTCTGCATGTTGAATGGTTGCCTTAAGCGCGGTTACAATTTTAATTTTTTTCTTCTTAAAACGTGTGGGATCCGCTGACTCAATCGCTTTAAGCAGTATTTTGGAGCGTTTAAGCACCTTTTTACCATAAAGAACAATTTCGTCGGTATGCCCATCCCCGCCGTGTGTTACCATTTCTTGTGCGGAACGGAAAATTTGGTTTCCGAGTAAGAAAATGACCTGAAAAGAATCTTTAGCCGCGTGGGCAGTGTTTACAAGGAAACTAAAAAAAACAAGTGTGATCAATATCTGGCGATGTTTTTGCATTTGAGACCTCGAATGGTGTAAAAACTAGCACGATGTGGGACCTGATATCAAGATCCTCACCCTTGATTCTCTAACAAATAAACTGGGAAAATCATGAAAATTGCCCTTCTAAAACACCTTACGTCAATTTTTGTATGCTACGCAATCATAGGGGTTTCATCCACACTGTTTGCGGCAAATACGACCCCCCCGGGGGAATGGCGTGTCAAACAAGGCGAAATCAGTTCCTCTGCACTCTGGGACATTCATTTTGTTTCAGAAAAAAAGGGTTGGGCCGTGGGTGCATCAGGAATTATTCTTCACACCTCAGACGGGGGCTTAAATTGGAGAGCCCAACATCGGAAACGTGGAGAACGTTTTTTTGGTATTCATTTTATTGATGAAAAGATGGGGTGGGCCACAAGTTGGTCGGGAAATATTTATCATACAAAAAATGCAGGCACCACGTGGGAAAGACAAATCGGACCGCTAAGGGTTTGGTTCTGGGATATCTTTTTCACAAATAAAAATAACGGCTGGGTTGTTGGTGCACAGGGTGCAGTCATTCGGACTACAGACGGTGGAAAGACCTGGAAAGAAAAAACGGTCGCACAGTATCGCAAAGGTCCTTATCTGGAAGTCTTTTTTTTAAATGAGAACTTAGGCTGGATTTCTGGCTGGACGGGAAAAATTCTTCACACCAAAGACGGTGGAGAAACCTGGAAGGCGCAAGACAGTGGCACAAAATTGGCACTCGAAAGCATTTTTTTTGTGGATGAAAACCACGGCTGGGCCGTGGGTCGCGAAGGGGTCATCCGTTATACAAAAAATGGAGGCAAGACCTGGCAGGCACAGGAAAGTAATTTCGCTAAATCAATTTTATTCAAGGTGCAATTTGAGACGCCAACACGCGGATGGATCGCAGGAGGAAGCGGCGTATTTTTGAAAACAAAGAATGGCGGCGAAACCTGGGAGTCCGTAGAAGTTCCAACAGACGAGACCATGGAGGGTCTTTCTTTTTTCGGCAAAGATCACGGTTGGGCCGTCGGATGGGGCGGGTTTATCATCCACACCTCAGATGGAGGAGAAAACTGGGAAGCACAAAATTTTGGCTTTAATGATCGGCTTTTTAGAGTCCATTTTTTCGATGAAAAACATGGATGGATCGCAGGCGAGGCCGGGACCATCATGAATACAAAAGATGGAGGGGAAACCTGGGACTATCAAGATTCCGGCACAGCAGAGTGGCTCTTCGGACTTTCCTTTATTTCGCCAAAAGAAGGATGGGTGGCAGGTGCAAGAGGTGCAATTCTCCATACAGTTGATGGTGGAGAAAGCTGGAAACAGTTGGATAAAATGACCGAAGCCAGTTTTGAAAACATCTATTTTTTTAACAAAAAAATAGGCTGGGTCGTTGGAGAGTCGGGGCTTATTTTTAAAACCATTGATGGCGGAAAAAAATGGCGTTTGCAATTTAGCGAAGTGACAAACACCTTGACCGATGTTATTTTTTTAGATGAGAACAACGGTTGGGTCATTGGGGGCGGCGGGACGCTCTTGTATACTCAGAATGGCGGACAAGGATGGATTGACTTCGCCCTCCCTTTTAACGACACTTTTGCCAAAATATTTTTTGATGGCCCAAAGCAGGGCTGGATCGTCGGAGGGAAGGGAACGATCATTAAAACCATTGACGGCGGAAAACATTGGGCCTTACAACGCAGCAACACAAGAGAGTCTTTATGGGATATTGTCGTGCAAGATGGTGAAGGCTGGGTCGTAGGGGATTTGGGGACACTGCTCTACACCAAGAATGGCGGTACAAGCTGGCATGCCATAGAAAGTGGCTCTGTTCAACGCACAACAGGGATATTCTTTCCCACAAAAAACAAGGGCTTTGCGGTTGGCAAAGGGGGACTTATCTTGGAGTACAACCGCTCCGCTTCAAAATAAAGACAGAGTTGTATTATATGGAAAATCGCCCCCTCGTGCAAAAACGCATTTTTTCTCAAAAATCACGACTTACCCTGTTCCTCCTCATTTCAAGTCTCTGTGTCGGCTGTGACCAGGTGACAAAACAAATTGCCACAAATCACTTGCAACAGAGTGGGATTTTATCTTTTTTAGGCGATATCCTTCGGTTTCAATACATGGAAAATTCGGGGGCCTTTCTGGGTTTGGGTAATACACTTCCCCCCGAAACCCGCTTTTGGCTCTTTACGGTCTTAAACGGTGGTGTCCTGCTTGCCCTCGGCTACTGGATCATGAGCAATACATTACTGATCCGGGCTGAATTCATCGCATTTACACTCATTCTGGCAGGAGGGATCGGTAATCAAATCGACCGCATGATGAATCAAGGACAGGTCATTGATTTTATAAATGTCGGCATCGGTTCAATTCGCACGGGTATTTTTAATGTCGCAGACATGGCCATAAGCTTGGGAGTGGTTTTGATGCTCCGCTTCATGTTTCAAGACAGGGATAATATCCGACCCACCTCTATTTTAGGGAGAAATTGAATGACGTATTTATCCAAAAAAACCTGCACAGCATGTCGACCGGGCGCGCCATTGGCCACCGAAGAAGAGATCAGAACTTTTCTGCCCCAAATTCCACTCTGGCAGATGGTCGAAATTGATGCAATCAAACGGCTCACACGAAACTATCGTTTTAAAAATTTTGCCGAGGCCATTGTTTTTACGAATCGCGTTGGGGATTTGGCCGAGTCTGAGGCCCATCATCCTGCCCTGCTCACAGAGTGGGGCAGTGTCACTGTTTCGTGGTGGACGCACAAAATCAAGGGGCTTCATGTAAACGATTTTATTATGGCCGCAAAAACAGACGAACTAGAGAAAGGGGCACAAAAGAAATGAAAGAAATTCCTGGCAAAGAAATCTACACTTGGTCTACATTCAGTGAAGAACACCAACTCGATTTTCATAGCTTTCTGATCTACTTGATCGAAGGGAATATTCTCGTCGATCCCCTTCCCTTTTCAGCCGAAGACGAAAAGGACTTGAGAGACTTAGGCCCAATTGCCGCCATTGTGCTCACCAATTCAGATCATATTCGTGGCGCAGAAAAGATCTCAAAAGATCTCGGCATCCCCATTTACGCGCCGGATGGAGAACAAGATGCCTTTCCCTTTCGTGTTGTCCGTTGGTTAAAAGAGGGTGATTTTGTGGTACCGGAAATTCAAGTTTTTGTTGTGGAAGGTTCAAAAACCAAGGGAGAGTTGGCCCTTCTTCTCGAAAAAAACACGCTCATTACGGGTGACCTCATCCGCTGCCACGAGGCCGGAAAACTCACACTGCTGCCCGATGAAAAATTAAGGGACAAAAATAAAGCCATTGCATCCATCGAACGGCTCGCCGCTTTGCCCGAACTCAAAACCGTGCTCGTTGGAGATGGCGGGCCCGTGATTGAGAACGGCAAAGCACAACTCGAAGCACTTTTGAAAACCCAGGATGCTTAGATGCCGATGAAAACAACCGTGACATGGATCGGTGGTTTGATCGCAATTATGTGGGCAGTGGAAGTGCTCAACCTCGTAACAGGCTATAGTCTTAGCCGTTCAGGGGGCATTCAACCACGTACCCTCGTGGGTCTCATCGGGATTCCCGCCAGCCCTTTTTTGCACTTCAGCGTTTTTCACCTGCTCATGAATACCCTGCCCTTCGCAATTCTCGGGGGATTGATTTGTTTGCAGGATAAAAAACTGTTTGTCGAAGTCAGCCTCATTGTCATCATCGTCTCCGGGCTTGCGGTATGGCTCTTGGGTCGCTCTGCTGTGCACGCGGGGGCCAGTGCATTGATATTCGGATATTTTGGGTTTTTGCTTGCTTCGGGTTGGTATGCCAAAGATCTGCAATCCATTCTCATCGCACTGGGGGTTGCAGTTTTTTATGGGGGCATGATTTTTGGTATTTTGCCCTTGCGTGCCTATGTTTCCTGGGAAGGACATCTTTCAGGACTGCTCGCGGGTATCTTGGCCGCCAAATTGAATGCACGGCTTTAGTTGATACATCACGTAACTTAAGGAGAAAAAGTGAATATTTCAATATTCCACAATCCAAAATGCAGTAAAAGCCGGGCGACACTTAAACTCTTAAATGATCAGGAAATTAACCCTGAAATCGTCCTCTATTTAAAAACGCCCCCGACAGAAATAGAACTCTCAGAGATTTTAAAAAAACTCGACATGGCCCCTCAGCATCTCATTCGTTTTAAAGAATCCCTCGCAAAAACACTCGGAATCAGTTTAGCCGATCAACGCCCCGATGCCGAGTGGATCAAACTCATGTGTGAAAACCCAAGCCTCATCGAAAGACCCATCGTCATTACAGACAAAAAAGCTGCCATCGGCCGCCCGCCTGAAAAAGTACTGAATATTCTTTAATCATTCCCCTTTACGCCACAATGGAACTCAAAACCCACTACGATGTTGTCATTATCGGGGCCGGAGCTGCTGGGCTGATGTGTGCTTTGACGGCCGGAGAACGCAGGCGCAGCGTTCTTCTGTTGGATCATGCGCCTCAAATTGGAAAAAAAATACTGATCTCCGGCGGGGGACGCTGTAACTTCACCAACCGCTCTGTGAGTGCAGCACACTATCTTTCAAATAATCCCCATTTTTGCAAATCAGCCTTGAGCCGTTTTACGCCCGATGACTTTATCGCGATGGTCGAGAAACAAGACATCGCCTATCATGAAAAAACCCTAGGCCAGCTTTTTTGCAATGGTAGCGCACGTGACATTCTCAACATGCTTTTGAGGGGCTGTGAAGCGGCTGGCGTACAAATCCGCAACACTTGCACAATCAAAAATATTCAGCATCAAGGAGAGACTACAAATCGCTTCATCCTGCAAAGCAATTTAGGGGAGATCTCAAGCGACACATTAGTCATCGCAACGGGCGGCCGATCTTTTCCTAAAATCGGGGCGAGTGATTTTGGTTATCGCGTGGCACAACAGTTTGACTTAAAACTTCAGCCGAATCGCCCTGGCCTGGTTCCTTTGTATTTGAATGCCCCTGAAATGAAAGCCATTCAAGGTTTGTCCGGTATTTCTGCCGAAGTAATCGTCAAATGTCGCGGTAAACAATTTCGCGATGCCCTTCTTTTTACCCACAAAGGTCTGAGTGGTCCTGCCATTTTGCAAATTTCAAACAACTGGCATCCCGGAGATGAAATCAGCATCAACCTGCTTCCCGACATCAACCTGGTTGAGACCATCCACAATTGGCAAAAAAACCGCGCGAAAACAACACTCAAAAACCTGCTTGCCATGCATCTCTCAAAACGTCTGGCCCAACAATGGCTTGAACAGACATTTAAAAACAAAGCGGTTGATCAATACAGTGCAAAAGAAGTGCAAGCCATCGCCGCCCATTTTCATCAATGGCGCTTGATTCCTTCCGGCACAGCCGGGTATCGTGTGGCCGAAGTCACCTTGGGTGGTGTCGATACGGATATGCTCTCCTCAAAAACCTTTGAAGTCAAAACCGTGCCGGGTCTTTATTTTATCGGAGAAGTCTTGGATGTCACCGGCTGGCTCGGGGGATATAATTTTCAGTGGGCCTGGTCTTCAGGCTATTGTGCGGGAGAGCTTGTGTGATGAAAAAAACCTTCAAAGAAAAATACGGCCCCTGGGCCTTGGTCACGGGCGCTTCTTCGGGTATTGGATTTGAGTTTGCACACCAGCTTGCAGCCTTGGGATTGAACCTCGTGTTTGTCGCACGACGAAAAGAACGTCTTGATCAACTCGCAATTGAACTGCAAAAGAAATACGTCATTCAATGCAAAGTCATGCCAACAGATCTATCTCAAAGCGATTTTCTGTCCGAAATTAAAAAACTCACAGCGGCACTTGAAATCGGCTTACTCATCAATAACGCCGGTTTTGGCACAACGGGAGAGTTGCTCGAAAATGACCTAGAAACCGAAATCAAACTGCTTCACGTCAACTGTCGCGCACCTTTGATTTTGGCCCACCATTTTGGAAAAAAGATGAAAAATCGCAAAAAAGGGGGCATCATTTTTACCGCATCCATCGTGGGATTTACGGCGGTGCCGTTCTGGAGTAATTATGCCGCCAGCAAGGCCTATGACTTATTTCTGGCCGAAGCACTGGCCCACGAATTGAAAGATCACGGCGTCGATGTGCTTGCGCTTTGCCCCGGCACGACTAAGGCTGAGTTTCAGGAAATTGCCGGAACACGTATGCTCATGCCGATGTCCGCCGAAGCCGTCGTACGACGCGGGCTTCAAAAATTGGGGCATACTTACGTGACAATTCCCGGTATACTGAATCGTCTTAATGTGTTATCAATAAAACTGCTGCCGAACACGTGGAGTACACGCATCTTTGGCAGAATTATTCGGACGATTCGGAAGACCCCAGGTTCTTAATTTTTTAATATGGCCCGTTCTGCAAGATGAAATTATACGACATCACGCTTCCTATTTCGGAGGATCTTCCCGTCTGGCCGGACGATCCATCAATTAAACTTTCTCTGGCTTTTGATTTGTCTAAAGGCGACGCGGCCAATGTGACTGAAATACAGATGAGCGTACATACGGGAACACATATTGATGCCCCCCGCCATTTTATCCCGGAAGGACTTGCTGTGGATCAGCTTCCACTGGATGGTCTCATCGGCCTTTGTCGTGTTGTGGACCTGCTCCATTTAAAGATCTCTATTGATCGTGTTGATCTGGAACCACTGGATCTTGGGGGCCTCACGCGGATTCTATTTAAAACACAAAATTCACTCAAAGAAGGATATCGCAAACAACCTTTTCAGTCGGACTACATTGCGCTCAGCACTCAGGCCGCCGAATATCTAAAGAATGCAGGTGTTCAGCTCATCGGGATTGATGCATTTTCTATTGAAGCCTATGAAAATATCGGTCATGCGACACATCACTTACTACTTGAAAATAATATCATTATCATCGAAGGGCTGGATTTAAAAGACGTGCCTGCAGGAGACTACGAGCTGATTGCGCTTCCCATAAAACTTAAAGATGCGGATGGCGCACCCACACGGGTTGTATTACGGGAATTATCTGCTTAAATAGAAACAAAGGAGAAACTTGAATGGATCTTGATCAACAAGAATTGGACACCCTCTGCATCAATACCATCAGAATGCTTTCTATCGATGGGGTTCAAAAAGCAGGCTGTGGGCATCCCGGTACCCCGATGGGACTTGCACCTTTGGCTTATTTGCTTTGGACACAATTTTTAAAACACAATCCCAAAAATCCTGATTGGGCCGACCGCGACCGTTTTGTGCTCTCAGCAGGTCATGCCTCCATGTTGCTGTACAGTCTATTGCATCTTTCGGGTTATGATCTTTCTCTGGATGACCTCAAGGCCTTCCGGAAATTCGGCAGTAAGACCCCTGGACATCCCGAATATGGCCATACCGCAGGTGTGGAAACCACCACCGGGCCGCTCGGACAGGGTTTTGCCAATGCCGTGGGCATGGCCATGACGGAACGCGTGCTCGCCGCACGCTTCAATCGCCCCGATCATACACTCGTGGATCACACCACCTATGTCATTGCCGGAGACGGAGACTTGATGGAAGGCGTCTCTTCCGAAGCGGCTTCTTTGGCCGGACACCTTCAGCTGGGAAAACTCATTTGTTTTTATGACGACAATAAAATCACGATTGAAGGAAAAACTGACCTCGCTTTTACAGAAAATGTGGGGGCGCGTTTTGAAGCCTATGGCTGGCACGTCATCCGCGTGGGCAATGTCTCCGGCGTCGAAGATTTCGAAGGCCTTTCAAGTGCAATCGGTGCCGCGCAAGCTGAAACCAATCGGCCTTCTCTTTTAATCGTCGAAACAAATATTGGTTTTGGCAGCCCCAACCGTCAGGATACCGCAAAAGCGCACGGCGAAGCCTTGGGCGCAGAAGAGATTAAACTCACGAAAGCGCATCTCAATTGGCCGCTTGAACCTGAATTTCACGTGCCTGAGGAAACACGCGTCCAATTTTCAAAAATAATCGAAGCGGGTGGTACAGCCGAGGACAATTGGAAAAAACGCTGGAATGCCTACAGCTTGACCCATCCCGACTTAGCGAAAGCATGGCAAGCCGCAATGAAGTGCGAGCGACCTGCGGGATGGGATGAAGCCATCACAAATTTCAAAGCAGAGGGTGCAGCCGCTACACGTAAAACCTCGGGACAAATTTTAAATGCGCTTGCTGAAAAACTACCGACATTGATTGGCGGCTCGGCGGATCTTGCGCCTTCAAACAATACCCATTTAAAGGCCTTCGGGGACATCAGCGCCACCGATTTTAGTGGGCGCAACATCCACTTTGGTGTACGCGAACACGCCATGGGCGGTATCTTAAATGGCATGGCCCTGCATGGCGGAGTGATTCCCTACGGTGGCACTTTCCTCGTTTTTTCAGATTACATGCGCCCCGCGATTCGGCTCGCAGCCCTGATGGGTCTTCCTGTCGTTTACGTTTTTACCCACGACAGCATTGGTTTGGGAGAAGACGGCCCGACCCATCAGCCTGTAGAACACGTGGCGGCTTTGAGGGCGATTCCAAATCTTTCTGTCATTCGCCCTGCCGATGCGACGGAAACCGCCGTGGCCTGGCGACTGGCGATTTCACAGACGAGCGGCCCGACCGCACTCATTCTCACCCGGCAAGGTCTGCCGCTACTAGATTACACCCAGGTCTCCTCCGACAATATTGAAAAGGGCGCTTATATCTTAAGTGGAGCCGAACATAAAAACCCGACACTGACCTTCATCGCAACCGGATCTGAGGTACAATTGGCCGTAGCCGCGAGCCAAGAACTCTCAAGTGAAGGCATCGCCGTGCGTGTTGTGAGTATGCCCAGCTGGGAACATTTCGAAGCTCAGAGTGTGGCCTATCGCCAATCGGTTTTGCCAAAAGGGGGTTCGGCGATTTTGGCGATTGAGGCGGGCACGACTTTTGGCTGGGAACGTTATGTCGGCACAAATGGTGTAATCATCGGCATCGACCGCTTCGGCGCGTCCGCACCCATCGGAGATTTGATGAAAGCTTACGGCTTCACCGTTGAGAATGTCTTGAAGAAAGCAAGAACACTTTTAAAGTCATCTTAAAAAGTCATCACAAAGGAGCACCGTATCATGGCAAATAATCCGCTGACAGAACTCAGAACCTTTGGGCAATCCATTTGGTACGACAACATTCGTCGAGACCTCATTGAATCCGGAGGCTTCAAAAGATTAATTGATGAAGACAAAATGCGAGGTGTGACCTCAAACCCCAGTATTTTTGAGAAAGCCATTGCCAGCAGCAACGATTACGACAAACAATTGATGCAAGTCCTCTCCCAAGGCAAGCGTCGTGCGGAAGAAATTTTTGAGGAACTGAGTATTCAAGATATCCAGATGGCGGCTGATATCTTCAAACCCGTTTATGACGAGTCCGATGAAGAAGATGGTTATATTTCGCTCGAAGTGAGTCCGTTGCTCTCCGATCAGGAGGAAGAAACCGTTCAAGCCGCCTTGGATATTTTCACGCGTGTCGACCGTCCCAATATCATGATCAAAGTTCCCGCGACCGAGGCGGGTATTCGCGCACACGAACGTTTGATCGGTATGGGCATCCCCATCAACATGACCCTCATTTTTTCACTTGAATGTTACGAAGCTGTGGCTAAAGCCTATATCAATGGTTTGAAATTGTTGAATGACACCGGACAACCCATGGGAAAAGTCCGCTCCGTGGCCTCCGTGTTTGTGAGCCGAATTGACACGGCAGTAGATCCATTGATATTGGCAAAAGGAGATGAATTGAAAGCTCTTGCCGGGAAGATTGCCATCGCCAATTCAAAAATGATCTATCAAAAATTTCTGACCCTTTTTCAAACCCCTGATTTTCTCGCGCTCAAAAAACTGGGCGCCCATGTGCAGCGCCCACTTTGGGGTAGCACGGGCACAAAAAATCCGAATTATTCCGATGTGCTTTATATTGAGGAACTCATTGGCCCTCACACGGTCAACACAGCGCCCCCCGCAACAATCGATGCTTTTCGAGATCACGGCAAACTGCGCTTTAGCATTGAAGAAGATGTCCCGGAGGCGGAAGCCGTTTTAAGCAAACTGAAGGCTGGTGGCATTGACTTGAATACCATCACAAAAGAATTACAAGAAGCAGGCGTTAAGGCCTTTGCGGATTCTTATCAAAACTTGCTGACGGCCATCACTCAAAAAAAGGAGAGACTGCTTGATCAACACAGGATGCACTACAGCTGAGTTAGGGGATTTTGAGGAATCTGTCCAAGAAACACTGAGCGCCCTGCAACAACAAAATATCGCTAAGCGTTTTTGGGCACGAGATGCCTCGCTTTGGAAAAATGATGCGGCGACTCAGGAAAAAATAAAAAACCGCCTCGGATGGCTCGTGCTCGAAGACATGCCGAAGCAGATCGAAGAACTACAAACCTTTGCCACATCAATTGTAGAGGCTGGTTTTAAAGATGTTTTTCTGCTGGGCATGGGGGGAAGCAGCCTCTGCCCCGAAGTGCTCAAACAAACCTTTTCATCCGCACCCGGCTATCCTCGACTCACCGTACTCGATACCACAGATCCCAAAACCATAAAAGATGCCGAGGACGCGTGCGAACTCAAAACAACCCTCTTTATTTTGGCGAGTAAATCGGGTAGCACGATTGAAATGCTGTCACTGTATCGTTATTTTTCGGACAGACTTCAGGCCATCGGTAGGCCGGATATCGGGAGTCAGTTTATCGCCATTACCGATTCTGGTAGTCCGCTAGAGAAAATTGCCGTCGAAAAAAAGTTCCGACGTTTTTTCACGACACCCTCGGACGTGGGTGGGCGTTATTCGGCGCTGACTTATTTTGGGTTACTGCCTGCGGCCCTGCTGGGGATAGACCTTAGGGCCTTACGAAAAAGTGCTCAAAATATGATGCGAGCTTGTTCTGCAGACCAGCCCCTTGAGCAAAATCCTGCCATTCTGCTGGGTGTGATTTTAGGGAAACTCTGCGAAGCAGGACGAAACAAACTCACTTTTATGACTTCGGCATCTCTCTCTCATTTTGGCATTTGGGCCGAACAGCTCATTGCAGAAAGCACAGGAAAAGAAGGCAAAGGCATCGTTCCGATTGATAACGAATGCCTTGGGGATCCAGTCGTTTATGGTGAGGACCGTCTTTTTGTCTATCTGCGATCACAATCAGATGACTGTCATCAATTGGATCAAGTCTTTTCAGCATTTCAAAAAGCAGGACATCCTGTCGTCCAAATCGACCTCAAAAACCGCAGCGATCTGGCAGGAGAATTCTTTCGCTGGGAGATGGCCACTGCTATCACAGGCGTGATTTTGAACATCAATCCCTTTGATGAACCCAATGTCTCGGAAAGTAAAGAAAATACAATGGCTGTGCTCACGCAATTTGAAAAAACAGGTCAATTGGCATTGCCCCCCGCACAAAGCTATGAAGGGGAGATTTC
This sequence comes from Candidatus Manganitrophaceae bacterium, assembly GCA_013151935.1. Classification (GTDB taxonomy): domain Bacteria; phylum Nitrospirota; class Nitrospiria; order SBBL01; family JAADHI01; genus JAADHI01. The sequence continues at coordinate 363 of JAADHI010000110.1, read as the reverse complement.
CATTTCGGGCGATATTGGTGCCGGGACACAATCCTCCCTCTCACAAACCCTCGATATTTTTTTAAAACATGCACATGAAAATAGCTATGTTGCCTTAATGGCCTACTTCGCCCCTTCAAAAAAATACGCTGTGTGTTTGCAAACATTACGCACAAAAATTCGGGACAAATACCGTGTCGCAACAACCTTAGGTTACGGGCCACGGTTTCTGCATTCCACGGGACAATTACACAAGGGCGGAAAAAGAAATGGTCTCTTTATTCAATTGACCATGGATGAAAAAGTAGATTTCCCCATTCCAGAAGCCTCCTACAGCTTCGGCATTTTAAAACGGGCACAAGCCCTGGGCGATTTTCATTCCCT
>JAADHI010000170.1 GCA_013151935.1 Candidatus Manganitrophaceae bacterium | reverse complement strand
AACTGGATTTTTTCGGCCACCAAGATACCACCGACCATTCTACCTTCCACTTCAAGACGGACATTGAGCGCGAGGTCAAAAAGTGAACCATTTTCAAAGATGGTGGCACTGTTTCTTAAAACAGCCTGTCCACTGACTGAAAAGTTGGTGAAATTTCCCTGGACGAATCCTGTGACCAGACCTTCAATTTCCACCTCCAGATCATCTTCCGGGTCAAAGATTTCTTCTTCGTCGATTTGCACGGCGTTTAGAATAGATCCATCCAAGGTGCCTTTAACTTCCACAAAAAGGCCATTGCTCAGAGTGAGAGAAAAGACGACGCCATTGTGATTGATCTCTTGCGCACCGATAAAAAAGCTCGCGTCATTCAAGGCTTGGATTGTGCCTTTGAGTTCCACTATTGTCGTGGGATCAAAGGAGATGTCATTCCGATATCTGATATGCGTGGCCAGGATGCGACCATCCAAGAATACCAATCCGCTGATTTCGAGACTGTCGTTTATTTGCAGTGTACTGAAATTGACAATATTATCATCACTGTCCTCAATGCGTGTATTGCCATCAACGATGATCGTACGGCCCAGCACGGTGAGTGTGTTGTTTTGATCGTCCCTCGCTGCAATCGGCCCTTCGACTTCGGGTTCGAAAATAACCGCTCCGGCCGTCGTCCCATCTTCGGCAACATCCACCTCAACAAGCATGCCAAGCGCGAGATCAGCCTGTGTGCCGGGATTATCATCTATCGTGAATGTCGTCGTGTCGGTGTTAAAGGTAACGCCATTGACGATCACACTGCCAAAACCGGTCACTGTCCCTTTACTGATACCTGTGCCGCCAATACCGCCGGAAGCCCTGCCATCGCCGCCACCTGGACCAAGGATGCCTCCACCGTCACCTGGGCCGAGAATGCTTCCACCGCCGCCACTGCTTCCACACGATGTAGATAGGAGGGCAATCAGTGCAATCGGGAGGAGTATTTTCATAAAACGCTTCATGCCTTTTCTCCTTTGCCTAAATTTTCTTCAAAATAATAGATGCCTAGACCAACACGTTTACGTCCTGTCCCTTCAAGATCCGGATTGACATCCCGATCATGCCGAGCCAGCCAGCAATCCAGCTCCTCCAGTAAATGCTGGGCTTTCCCGGCACTTAAGTCTCGTAATTTTGCTATAAATTCTTCTGGAACATTGTCGTATTCCACTTTTCGCTGAAAAAAACGGTCCTCATGCACAACAAGATTATGATCGATGGTCGTAATGAGATCCCGTACATCGTTGCCTAAAATACCCAATTTATCACCTTCCTCGGTCCCCGGAAGATAAGCGCGAGTAAGAAGGCTAATCTGCCCATTTTCCAGACGTTCCACGCAATTAACACGCAAAAGTTCGTCTAAAACAGCGCGCACTGGCATGTCTCCGCTGAAGGTTTTGACCAGTTCGCTAAAAGTAGCTCCCTCTCCTTCGAGTGATAAATTCGCAGGGTTACCCTTTTCATCTAAAAATTCTCGATGCCGTACCCATCCACTAATGACTCTGGCGCCCCGGTGGTAGCGTTCGTTGACCGATTCATCATAAGGTTCGCTGAGTGTTTTGACACGATGAACTTCTTTTCGATTGAGTCCGGTAATGACTGAAATTCTGGAATCGGTTTGTTTTTTACCTACGATACCAAATTCCCTGCTTGCAACATCCACATAAATCTTTTTTGCCAAATCCGCAAAGGCACCATAGGGAATTCCGTTGCGGAGCAAAATACGAACCAATGGACGCAACAATTTTAAAACCGCTGATTGAATTGTGTTTTGAATGTCCTTCGCCATGATATTGGGATTATATTCCCAATATCATGGCATGTCAATAAATCTGTATAAAAAGGATGCCATTGATGAAACACATCTCCTTGCCGTGAATGGCTGATCCGCACGCCGCTTAAAGCGTTGGAAGCGTACTGGACCCAGATCAATTTGGCGTTCAGCTTGTCCACCCTGAAGGCGATTGAACGGATCTTATTGTATACACATCCGCGGCAATCACAAACCCTTGCGCGTCAGCCTAAGCGATGCGCATCTTTTTAAGCAGGACTAAGCAAAATACAGAAAATGTAATAGATTAGCTTTTCTGAACAATAGCTTTGTTTTTTCTAAGGAAAATAGCCCACATGAGCCACAAGCTTGTCGAAAGTGCCACGGCAGTGAAAATCGCGGGAGCGGGTGATTCTAATGTGCTGACCGAACCCGCGTATGCTGCAATTGCGGCGTAAGGGAAAGAACTAAGGCACCATGCAGCGGTGAACTTCCACATCGGCATTTTGGTAAATCCCGCCAGACAGGCCGTCGCTTCGGGCAGGATGGGCAGCGCCCGTGACAGCAGGATCATCACCACGCCGTGTTTGTCAAAAACTCGCTCCATCTCTTCCATTTTTTGAGGGTCTCGTATGATTTTGACCAAGAGCCTGCGGCCGATGGACCCGCTGAGCAAATAACCGCTAACTCCGGCCAGAGCCAAGCCCAGTGCGTTAAACGCGGCCCCGGTTTGAAAACCCAGAAAATATCCGGACAAAATGCAGACCGTCAATGTCGGCATGGCAATAAAGAGATCGGCAAACAGCAAAAGTACGACAAGTAGACCGATATAAATCGGAGCGCTCCTACTTGCCATCTCCAACCATCCTTGAATATTGTCAACAGTCAAAATGCCCGTAAGTTTAATGAGAATAAAGGTTGAGGCAAAAAATATTGAAACAACCAGAAAAAGTTTAATCAGTGTATTCATAAACAAGCTCCCTGCACCAAATCAAAAACGTGCATTTCATGATGGGGATCCGCCCTTTAATATTTTTCGTGCAAGAGGTGGGAAGATATAGTGGATCAAACGCAGGTATTTCGCCATGCCGATGAAGTGATCGGAAACCTCCTTTTCAAGACCGGATAAAATCGAAGATGCGGCACTTGCTGCCGATATTTTTCCCTTACCGCGTCCAGCGGTCATGGGAGTCTCCACAAGCGGAAGAACGGCTTGTAGTACGCGGATATCTGTCTGCTCAAATTGATACCGCAGTGATTGCGATAAAATATTGAGCGCCCCTTTGCTGGCACAATAGACGGCAGAATTCGTTTTAGGCACCATGCCCAGGACAGAACTTACATTTAAAATGATCGCGCGGTGGCCTTTATGCCGAAGGCCAGGCAAAAGCAGGGCAATTAACACACAGATTGCGGTAAAGTTAACGGTAATCTCATATTCAATTTTTTCAAAACGAAAATCGTCATCCAGAAACCTTGGCGTATATTGCACGGCGGCATTATTCATCAAAACATCAATCTGTGTATGATTTTTTAAGATCTGCTCCCCTGCCCGCTTCACATCCGCCAAGTCGGACAAATCGCAGACATAAGTTCTGATCCCGGGATAAAGATGCTTCAAGTCCGCCAGCTTCAACACACTGCGCCCCATTACGATCAATTGGTTATCGCCAACCAATTGATCGACGATCTCCCGGCCGATGCCCGATGTGCCCCCGGTAATAACGATGTTAAGGTCTCTTAAACGCATCTGTACTCCAAACAAGATCTTGTGATACCGTTACTTCATTACGAAGTTCAAAATAACAGCTCTCCACAGCACCGGCATTAACCCGGGTTAAAAAACAGATTTTTTATTTTTCCCAAATCATGACCTGAAATGGGGCAAACAATGGCACTGGCCGACGATATCCAATCAGGCGGAAAAGCACTTGTATACGATAAAGGAGAGACCATCTTCCGCCAGGGGGAAACCGATCCCCATCTTTATTTTGTACAAAAGGGATTCCTCAAAGCCTATTATCTGACAGCAAGCGGAAAGGAATATGTAAAGACTTTCGTGCCGGAGAACGATTTTATTGGGAGTTCAAATGTTTATCGATACCCGCAGACAGGCTGTACATTTACACTCGTGTGCTTGGAACCCTCTCGCCTGCTGCGTCTTAAATATACAGACCTGATCAATATCGTTCAACAGACACCCGAAAGCGCCCTTGCGCTTATTAATATGCTGATCGACGTCATCGCTAAAAAAGAGCGCCGCGAGTTTGAATTTCTCTGCCTGTCCGCAGAAGAACGTTATCAACAAATCCTGAAAAACACGCCGGAATTACTGAAGCGGGCAACGCAAAATGATATCGCACGATACCTCGGCATTACACCCGTCGCGCTGAGCCGAATTCGATCCAGGATGACTGGGAATCCTTCGTCTGCATTAATGACGTGATGCGGATCTTTGTAAAACGATTCCTTTTTATTTTGATGTTCATTTTCTTAATCACACCGGAACTGCCACTTCGCGCACAGCCCCGTGAGCAAGCCTCGGAATCTGCCTCAAAAAACAAATCAGAAACACTTCCCGAATCTAAGGCTTCCCCACCCTCTCTTTTTGAACGGCGCATGGTTTTTGAAAAACTATCTGAGCACAATCCCTTTGTTATTTTGCCGCACAAACCAACCTACCTGCTGCCCCTCACTTACAACACCTCAGCCGATGGCAGTACCTTTAAGTCAGTGACGGGAGACGACATTCAACGTGCGGAAATCAAATTTCAACTTAGCCTTAAAATTTTGATGGCGCAGAATCTTTTTAAAGAGAATGGACAACTTGCCTTTGCCTACACTCAGCAATCGAATTGGCAAGCCTACCAATTTGAGCAGTCCTCCCCTTTTCGCGAAACGAACCACGAAGCGGAGCTGATGCTTTCATTTTTCAACGATACCCATATAAGCGGATTTAGAAATCAGATGAATACCTTAGGCTTGATCCATCACTCGAATGGCAGAACCGGGAAATTCTCTCGAAGTTGGAATCGAATTTATGTGAATTTCATCTTTGAAAAAAGCAATTTTCTAGTGAGCATCAAACCTTGGTTTCGCATTCCCGACAAAACAAAACGTGATGAGAACCCCGACATTGAAAAATTTTACGGCTATGGGGAGATTTTAACCCATTACCGCATGGGTGACTATACATTCGGATTCGTGCTACGCAACAACATGCGAAAAAAAAATAAAGGAGCCATTCAAGTCGATTGGACCTTTCCTTTTTATGGCAAGATCAATGGCTATTTTCAGTATTTTAACGGTTACGGTGAGAGCCTGATTGATTACCAGGATTCGACAAATCGTTTCGGTCTAGGCATTATTTTGACAAATTGGCTATAAACAATATGCTTGTTTATATAAATAAGGGAGAAACATGTATTTAAAAAGAGACATCAGAATACACTTTCGTTTATTAGTGTTCACGCTGACGATATGCTTCACAGGTCCCTTGATTACGGGCTGCGTCATAAAAACATCGGCTCAAAATCAAACAAATAAAAACGAAACAGCTTCCCATACACCTGAAATCGAAAAATCCCAGCGTCTTGCATTGGAAGACGAGCTTAAAAAACTGAAAGCACAACTTAAAACATACAAGGCTGATTTAAAAGCCTTGAATCAAAAAGTAGTCGGACGATCCAAAACACTACAAAAAGAGCTTATTTCTTTGGAAGAAGCCCGTGCATTTGTAAAAAAGATGGGAGATCAACTTGAAAAAAACTTCAAAAAGACGCTTGCACCGCTAAGAGAAGGATCTAAGGATGCCTTGGAAAAGTCAAATCAAGAAATTAAGGCATTTCAAAAAAGCCTCAAGGAAAGAAAGAGAAAACTCTCAAAACTCAAACAAGACGTCACAAACAAAATAAACTCCATCTTTTCTGCTGGAAAGGAGGACGAGGCGAATAATTGATCCCCTACCTTCTTTTATGGAGGCCTCAATACAAGAAGCAATTGAAAAAATAATGAGATCGCTCTTAAAACACCGATGAAAAAAGAAGGGGTTTGTCACTAAAATCACATGAAAAATTCTTGACTTGGAAAGAATGGCTATGCTATCTATCATATATGTTATGTCATATTGTTATCCCAAAAGAGAATAAAAACAGAGTGTTTTTTATTCATGGTGTTTCTTCGTTCGAAAAGAGTGCGTTAATGACAGGAACTACTATTCCCATGAAGAGTCTCCCTTCCGAATGATTGATCTCTCAAAGGAAACTGCTTCCGCTCTCATTAAACAGAGACTGACTCATGGGTGTTTCACACGTCTTTAATCAACTTTAACCAATAACAAAAAGTAGTAAAAGGGGATTTGGTTCATGTCAAAATATAGTGTTTTAAAAGGCCCAGAGGCATTTTTACCTCCTGCAGCAGCCTGTGAGGGTGTTGTTCTTCCTGATCCGGGTCAAGGCCTGATTCAAGGCGATATCGTACAAGAAACCCTTGCCATGGAAGAAGCCGCCCGGAAGTTTCTTTCGGCAAAGAACCCGACACTTTTTCCAGGACCACTTGTTTTGTGGAATTGGAATGAAACAGCAGCAAGAAAAGCGGCGGCGATCAAACGACTTTATGATGTCCTAAAATCTCACAATTCCAATGCCCTCCACATCCCAATGCCAGACTATCGCCCTAAATATCCAAAAATTGATCCGGCGATTGAGATTAATCCGAACCATCCGAATCTCACCATTTGGTACAACAAGATTGATGTCTGTATGTTTGTTGGAGTTCACTGTCATATGGCTAACTTGTCCCTCAAAATCATTCGTGGCGGAACAGATTGTTACACGATTGCGATGTGTGCACAGGCCGGACACGAAGATGCAATGATTACTTTTCGTGACGCAACACCTGAGAAAATTGATATACTCACAAATACAGTTGAGCGCCTGAAGGCTTCTGGAGATTATTAGTATCTCAACCAGATTCCTTAAGCATTGTTTAACTTCGATTATCTTACCCACATATAAAGGAGGGAAGAGATGGCGACAAAATCTCTCATAGGAACATACAACAAAAAAGGTCAAAAGATCGTCGATCCAGATTATCTTTTTTATGATGCGCCACGCGAGCGTCAGTTTATGACGGGCAGTGAAGTGGTCCGTGAGGCCATTAAACGCGCGAATGTCGATGTCTCAATCTCTTATCCCATTACGCCTCAGAGTGAAGCGGCCGCGATGGTTGGAGATCTTTGGGTTGAAGGCTATGTCGGTGAATATTTTCGCGGCGAAAACGAATTTGCAGTCATGTCTGAGTGTGCAGGTGCTTCTTTTGGTGGTGCGCGCGTTTTCACAACAACATCAGGCCCGGGAACACTTCGTGCTTACGAAAACTTCCCGATGTGGGTCGGTTCCAGGCTTCCGATCATGCTCAATATGATGGTCAGAGGGGTCAACTCGCCTTTAAGTATCCAACCCGACACCCTGGAAATTGGCTTGATTATTGATACAGGCATGCTTATTTGGCACGCCGAGTCCGCACAGGATTTTTTCGATTATTTGCTCATGGGTTACATGGTTGCAGAAGAACCCGACGTCCATCTTCCGATTGCGATCTGTATTGATGGTTTTTTTGTGAGTCATACAAAAGATGATGTCTACATCCCCTCTGCCGATTTCACGCTTCCTCCTTATGATCCTTACCGGAACCCCATGCCCGTTATGGACATGGAAGTGCCTCCGGTTCGAATGATGCGTGATCCTTTTGTTATGAAGAGTAACTACATCAGCTATGCGACCCAGGCCAGTTGGCAGCAGGAAACACGTGCAGCCTGTGAACGCTCACGGAAACATACCATTCGTCTTTTGGGTGGTTTGATCGAAGAAGAAAACACCGATGCAGAAATTTTGATCGTTTCTTCGGGGACTGCCGTCGCACAGGGCCGCGAAGCCGTACGACTTTTGGCAGCGGAAGGCATTAAAGTCGGGATTGTCAAAATCAAGACCATTCGTCCCTTCCCCTATGAGGAAGTCCGACAGGCAACAAAGAACGCAAAGATTATTTTTGTGCCCGAATTTAACGTCGTCGGATGGATGGCTCGCGAGATAAAGGCTTCAATCCCGGACAATCATCGTGTTGTTGAAGGCCCTCATGTGGCTGGTGGCATGACGATGCCTCCAGAAGTGATTGTCGAAGAAATTAAAAAAGTCCTGGCAAAGAAGAAGGAGAGCATCCATGAGTAAGGAAAAAATTAAGATCAACCAAGAATTTTATGACATCATGCCTCTCGAATATCGGGAGTTGGTTGAAGAAGGCACCTATGGCAAGGAAAACCGTGGCTGGAAAGATGTTGGGGAATCCAAAGAACTCATTGAGGAACATTCTCTTTGTGCCGGCTGCCCGGAATCCATCGCTTTTCGTTATGTCCTTGCCTGTCTCCCTGCTCCAGAAGACACGATTATGGTCGGCTCCACAGGCTGCACAAGTCTCGTCTTTCCACATGTGGCTGTGCACAATATTCACTCCCTCTTTGGAAACCAAAATGCAGTTGCCTCCGGTCTCAAGCGGGCGCTGTCTTTTCGTTTCCCAGACAAAATAAAAGATGTCGTCGTGCTTGCGGGAGATGGGGCCACCGTAGACATCGGGCTCGATATGACCCTGCAATCCTGGTTTCGTCAGGAAAAGTTTACAACCATTTGTTTTGATAACGAGCTTTATGCCAACACCGGCGGACAGTCCAGCGGTCTCATGCAAAAGGGTTTTGTCGCAAAAATGGCCCCGGCAGGGAAAAAGTTTGATAAAGTCCCGCTGCCCGAAATCGCAAAAAGTTCAGGCTGTCACTACGTGGTCAAAATGACCGTCAGCAAACCAAACCGTGTGGAAAAAGCCATTCGTGAGGCAATCTTAGTGGCCAGAGAAATTGGCCCCACCTATATACAGCTTTACACCCCCTGTATTTTGGAGATTGGCAAACAAATGATGGAAGGGCTTCAAGAAATGAGAGATTCAGAAGGGCCCAATAAACGTTTTGAGTTTGAGGAGTATGTCTCTGACGAAGCACGAGCCTATCTCGACACTGTCAATCCAAAAAAGAAAAAGAGAAAAAAAGCAATTGTCACGAAGTAAAAACTTAGGATGTTTACTGAAATCTTAGACCGAAGGAGTTTTGAATGAGGAAGCGCATTAACTTGAGGATGTCAGGACTGGGAGGGCAAGGTGTTGTGACCTCCGCCCATGTCTTGGCCACAGCGGCTTCCAAAGAAGGGAAACACGCAATTTCAAACCCCTTCTTTGGTGCTGAAAAAAGAATGGCCCCGGCAGAAAGCTATGTTCGCATGGCAGACGAGCGTATTTATGACCGGGGAGAGTTGGTTTATCCCGATGTCATCATGGTTTTTCATCCTCAGGTCATTACAATGGGAAAATGTTATACCATGCCCTTTTATTCCGGCATAAAACCTGGCGGCTTACTCATGATAAATTCAGATGAACCTCTTCCACTCGAAAAGGCCGATCTTGAGTTTCTTGAAGAGCAAAATATCCCTATTTTATATGTTGCCGCGACGACTTTAGCAGTAGAAATCGCAGGAACTGAGCTCGCCACCAATATGGGCATGTTGGGTGCTTTAATGGGCGCCACAAAAATCGTGGGGATGGATGCCATGGAAGCTGCGATTCAAGATCGTTTTGGAAAAAAATACATCGCCTCAGGTGGAACTGCAACACTGGATGAAGCCATTAAGAAAAAGTTCGCAAAAAAAGAACAGCTTTTAAAGAAAAATATGGACACCATTCGCCGTGTTTACGACATCGGTGCGGAGTGGGCAGAGACACTGAAGACACCAATGTTGGTCTAAGTTTAAGGGAGAAAATCTAAATGTACGCTGTTGCTGAAGTAATTGATGACTTGTGTGTTGCAAACAAAGGATGTCGTCTGTGTATTATGTATTGTCCAGAGGCCAACACCATTCTCTTTGATAAAGAAAAAAAAGTAGCGGTGGTGGTTGAACCACGCTGCAAAGGCTGCGAACTTTGTGTTGTGGTCTGTAGTGCAGCGAAACATAACGCCATTGAGCTTGTTCATCGCTAATATTATTTTTATTTTTGTCTTTAAATCCCATCGCTCTTGAGTGATGGGATTTTTTTATCTCACTCAAAAGAAATAATCAGGAAAGGACTCGGATGAAAGAAAACTTAAAACAATCTGTCAGCACCGTACTACAATCCATGGAACAGCTCAATCATGTCTTTGAGGTCGAGCTTTTCAGGCTGGAACAAGAAGGCGCGGATGCACAAGATCTGCGTCGTTTGGAACAAGGTGTGCTCGCGATGAAAGATGCAGGTCGTCTCTACCTCACCTGGGCAGATCATTTCATTGAACGTATGGGTGATGCTGAAGTCTACGAAGAAGAACTCGAATAGTTTTTTCGGGTTTTCAAAAATAATCATCCCTCCCCACCTCAAAATAATCTCCTTAAAGTGACTTTTGAGTCGATCGCCCCTAATATCCATTGATTCGTTTGCAGTCTCAGGAAGGGCCAGTTTATCGGGCTATTCCCTGCAAAATACGTCTAGAATCTGAAAATTTTATCTCTTGCGCGCACTCAAAATCACTCCCTTTTATAAAACAGCACGCAGGTTTTCACTTTCAATCATGTGCAGTGCAACAGTCTCATCTTGATCCGAATTCGCCCCTGAGATACCGATGGCCCCCACAAGCTCTTGCTGTGCATTCATGATGAGCACCCCTCCGGGGAGCGGGATAAAATGTCCTTGGGCAGCACCATTGATACAGTTCGCGAACATTTCAGGTAAGACGCCATTTTTGACTAAAGTATGAAATTCCCGCGTGCCAAAGCCTAAGCCCAATGCCGCCGAGGCTTTCCCCAACGCAATATCATAACGCAGTGTACCCACGCCATCGTCACAGATCGCAGCCTTCACTTTAGAGCGATGATCGAGTATGACCATCGCGAGCGGTGGCAGTTTCATTTTTTTTGAAACCCTTATCCCATGGTTGATCATGTTTAAAGCACTTATTAGATTCATAAATATCCTCCAAATAAATCGATTAGAAGCTCATTTTTTCTGTAGCTGATCACTTCGTCGATAAAATAAACGAACGCATTGAGATCGTACTGAGGTCAAAATCTGCATTAAAGTAACGCAAGGTATCGCCAGTTTTCCGTTGTGCAATCAGGTAAAGCAGGGGTAAATAGTGTTCATCGCTCGGATGAGCCATCGTATAGAGGGCATTCTCTTCTTTACAGTGAACAAGCTTTTGATCCTCTTCCGCATCAATCGCCTGCTTGAGGTCCTCGTCAAATGAAAGCGCCCATTTCGTGGGTCTCTCGCCGGGACTCAGTTGCGATAGATTATGTGTCATATTTCCACTTCCAAGAATTAAGATCCCTTTCTCCCGTAAAGAGGAGAGCGTGCGTCCTAAATCGAAATGGAACTGAGGGTCTTGGTCGATATCCAAACTCAACTGAAGCACGGGAATGTCTGCTTTAGGGAAGAGATGCATCAGGACCGTCCAACTGCCATGATCCAAACCCCAGTCGTGATCCAATTTAATGTGGGCCGATGCCATATCGCGAGAGATCTCTAAAGCAAGATCAGGATCCCCTGGAGCCGTGTACTGCTGTTCATAGAGTCTCTTTGGAAACCCGCCAAAATCATGAATCGTGCGCGGCTGAGCCATGGCCGTGACAGCGACGGCACCCGGTGTCGTCCAGTGTGCTGAGATCGACAAGATTGCCCTAGGACGAGGAAGACTTTCTCCCAATTTTCGCCATGCCCGGCTGTAGGGATTGTCCGACATAGCCAGCATAGGATTGCCGTGCCCGATAAAAATAGCAGGCATCACTGTCCCCGATTTAAGGTCTCTGTGTTGTTTTGAGTATGTCATGATATTTTTTCTCTCCTTTTGTTCGCCGGATACAAATATTTTCCTTAAGACATTAGTTCTAGTGCGTACTAATATTAGTACGCACTAGAACTAATGTCAAGAAAAGAAGTATGAAAATAAGATTCAGACCGGGCCAGAAGAACAAACGTGGGTTATCTAATGAGGGAGGAATGCTAAGAAACTCGTCAGTGATGTGCGCCATTAAAGAAGTGGTTTCTGTATTATAAAAAATGACTCAGAATTTCACTTATAAAAACTAATTTACTGTGTCACTCTTGGGGGCGATCTCTGCCCTTGCGAGATAAATGATCGAAAGAAAAAACCCATGCGCATTGCCCTGCCCTTCTAAAACAAGTTCGCGTTCGTGAATAGAGAAATCGCTGTCGTTTTCTATTGAATGCCCCCTTGAATTGCCATCTCTCAGGAATATCCCCTTCGAAACATTGCATGAGAGAATAAAAAGGATTATCGTAATGGATATGATGGATGATCCATCATCACAAACAGGGAGGATCTGTCATGAGACGTGTTTATTATGCTGCATCTTTTAAGATCTTTATTCTTGGAATTCTGATGATGACCTTATCCGCATGTGAGAGTAGCGGAACAAGCAATTCCCGTGCACAGATCCCAGCACTCATGTCCCCGGATTCTGTGAGTGGCCCGGCAGCCTCAAAAAATAATGAAGGTGTCGATCACCTGGTGCAAGGACACTACGATGTCGCACTCGATTATTTCAAAGAAGCACTTTCGGCAAATCCTAACTTTGCAGAAGCACATTTTAATATGGCCATTTCTCTTGATGGCATGGGTGATCACACAAAAGCCACCGCCTCATTTCAAAAAGCAAATGATTTAGGAGGAAACAACCCTAAAATCTCAGGGAATGACATGTTGAAAAAACACCTGGGAAAATCCTGATCAACTGATAGCCCACCTTGTTGGGTCTCTCCAAGGGAGAGACCCAACAAGAACGATTTGCGTGCAAGCGTGTAATTGCTCGTAATCGATACATCTTCCCAATGTCCACTCCGTTCCCTGTATCAATCACGACGCTGGCGTTGATCGTGCGGGTTTTCCCATCAAAAGTGCTTTCATTCCATCAATGACTCACGTTGTGAAACATTGCATTATTGAGTACCCATGTATCGAATTGGTGGACAATTTCCCCTTGATTTCTGAGCTTTGAAACTTCAATATTCGCCTGGCTTAAGGAAACGCGGTAGCCCGTATGTCCGGCAATGACGGCCTCGATATTAACTGCGTTCATATCCTTTAGATCAAGCTGAACAACAGAAACGGGCTTACCCGCAAAAAGTTTCGTTTTGGATTGTCCGGGTGGAAGATAAATCGCACCTGTCGCAAAATCCACGGCAAAAGCAATGACACCTGGCACGATAAAAAAGAGCAGTCCAATAGCATCTAAGACCGCGACCCCGGCGTCTATAGTGCCCTTCTTCTGCCCTTGCCGTTCAGGATAAAGCAAAATACCGCAAGCACTCATCTGTATAATTAAAAAAATAATTAGAAAGCCTTTTAAACAATCTAAGCAATATTTAGAAAATTTCGGCATTGATATGGGAACTCCATTTTTTAAAACGGGGTGAATCTGCACGTAAATCTAAAATGACGTCATCAATCACCTTACGAAAACACCTGTAGTTTAGGGATCGGGACGACAAACCGTCCGTGCCATTCTCGGATAAAAGCCATTTGATCCATAATTTCTTCTTGTAGGTTCCAAGGCAAAATCACGAGATAGTCGGGTTTTGTTACTTTGATTTTATCTGGATGACAAATTGGGATACGACTCCCCGGCAGGAACCTCCCCTGCTTGTAGGGATTTCGGTCTACGACATAGCTCAGCATATCATTTTTAATGCCGCAGGTGTTTAAAAGTGTGTTTCCCTTTGCGGGTGCCCCATAAGCCACAGCGGTCTTTCCATCAAAACGCAGGGAAATAAAAAAAGCCAATAAATCCAACCGGACTTCATCCACTTTTTTAGCAAATGCCATATAAGGTTCAAGGCGATTCAGACCTGCATTGATCTCTTTAAGCCTCAGTGCTAAAACAGCCTCTGAAATAGGACCTGTTTTGTCATCTTCGTGACAAAGATAGACACGCAGCGATCCCCCATGGGTCTCTAATTCCTCGACATCGTAGATCTTGAGCTGGTGTTTTGAAAAAACTTTGTCTGCTGTTATCAGTGAAAAATAGGAGAAATGTTCATGATAAATGGTATCAAATTGATTTTTTTCAATAAGCTGCTGAATATGCGGAAATTCAAGGGTCATACGACCGCCCGGCTTGAGTATGATTTTAAGACCCGCCACAAAATCATGTAAATCTGGCACATGTGCTAGCACATTATTGCCAATCAAAAGATCCGCTTGAATGCCTTCTTCACACATTGCACGTGCAACCTCAACCCCAAAAAAATCCACCCGCGTTGGAATGCCTTGCTCGATGGCCACGGCTGCCACATTTTCAGCGGGTTCAACACCCAAAATTGGAATATTGAGACCTTTAAAATGTTGAAGCAGATAACCATCATTACTTGCAATTTCAATGACTTGACTCTTTCGATTTAACTTAAAACGCTTCACAGACTGATGCACATAGGCCTTAAGATGGGAAACCCAAGTGCCGGAATAGGAAGAAAAGTACGGATATTCTTTGAACATTTCTCTTGGACTTTGGTACTGGGGCAGTTGCACTAAAAAACAGGATTCACAAAACATGGCATGTAGAGGATAATGAGTTTCGGGGGAATGAAGCTGCTCTTTAGAAAGAAAGGCATTAGAAGGGGGTGTACACCCCAGGTCACAAAAAGAATGGCGCAATAAAGTCCCACAAAATCGACATTTTTCATCACTCATACGCACACCCTTTCCTGATTTTTTAGAATTTATTTCAGCGTTGTTTCCTGCATATTTCCCCCATTACTGAAAGACCTTGCACCACACCACGCCACGACATAAATGAGCCCGGCTTCATCAAAAGAGACCCTGGGCATGCAAGAGAGACGGCTTCGGGCTTTTGTAGAAACAGCATTCTATCGGAGAAAATCGAGCAAGGAACGCTGTAAAATTCGCGCGGAAACGGCACGTGTTGCTTCTAAAGTGGATTCTTGCAGAAGCAGTTCGGAGATGACCATCGGCAGATCAGTATCTTCTATATCGGATTTAATACGGGAAACGGTGAGCTTAAAATCTTCTAAAGTCGTAGTCGTCGTATCCGCACGATTGAGTCGTGCACCAAGTAATGTCCGTTCGTTATTGATACCATCTTCAACACCTGTCAGATTACCTAAGGCGCTTTGAATCCCTGTCACATTATTTGTTTCCAATGCGCTTTGTAAGGCCCCGATAATACTAAAAAGATCTGTTCCGCCCCCGGCCCCCTTAAAAACACGATCCCCCGGCAAATTTTTCACCATACTGATGTTGTCTCCAATCAGGATTGCATTCTCCTCTGAATCCCCTAAATAGCTTCCTGCGGGGCGAGATGTGCCTGTGCTTAAACCCAGAACCGTTTGCGCCGTGCCGCCAGTCGGAATGACGGCAGAAGTTCCCCCCACAGCATTTGAAGTCAATACAAGCTGATTTACGCCGTTAAAAGTAAGGGTGGCACTCACATTCGCATTTTGAAAAGTCGTGTCTGCCGCGATTTGTGTTTGTATTTCAGCCGCCAGCGCAGCCCCCGTCGCATAGGCCCCAGCGCTTAGCGTAATCGTACTTGCAACACCGTCAATCGACAAAGTAAGTGTGTCATTTGTCGCCAAGGCAATGGTTACTGGTAATGCACTTGAAATATCGCTACCGGTATAAAAACCTTGATTGACAAGCGGTTCTGTCAAAATTTCATTGCCCGAAAAAAGATAGGCCCCTTCCTGTTTCGCATTGGCAAGCGCAATCAATTGGTCATAAATCTGCCGGACTTCTTGTGCGATAATGACACGGTCAGCCGCAGTATTCGTCGCATTTGCACCTTGAATCGCCAAAGACCGTGCCCGCACCAATTGATCCTGAACGGCTTGCAGGGCACCTTCACTCGCTGAAACAAAAGACGTCAAACGGTCGATGTTTCTAAGATACTGATCAGAACTCTCAAGAGACTGATCAAAACGAATCACAGCCGCCTGACCAATGGGGTCATCTGAGGGTCGATTGATACGTTTGCCCCCGGTGATTTGCTCTTGAAGTCTGAAGAGTAAAGCCGACTGGCTTTTCATTCGGCTCCCTAAGCTATCAAAAAGCATTCGCTCTGATACACGCATCGAAGTCCTTTCTTTCTTCTATTATCTTCTTAGAGCTAAAATCGTTTGAAACATTTCATCGGCAGTCGTAATCACGGTCGCCGCGGCCTCATAAGCCCGCTGAAACTTAATAATATTCGTCATTTCTTCATCCATGGAAACACCGGAAATCTCTTGACGCATGTTTTTTAACTGAGTGCGCATATCTGTCTCCACACTTAAAGCCCGTTGAGACGATTGTGTTTGTGTCCCGACATCTCCAACAAACCCACCATAATAAGTCTGCAGGGTATCGCCATTGAGAGCAGAAATTGCGTTATTTTGAATCCCTGCCAGCAAGTTCATATTGACGTTGTTCCCTGGAACACCTGTTGCACTTGAAGACGCTGCAATTGAATCGGGGTCCGTAATGGCAACGGACATTGATCGTGCGGTATTCAAATGTGCACTCACGTTAAAAACATCACCACTTGCAGGGGTACCAGAGCTAATACTAATGCTCAGACCTTCAAAGGTTTGCGGCAAAGTCCCTGGTGTGGAGGATGCCCCCGTCGTAAGGTTGGTCACGGTATAGTTCGTCCCTGAAAGCGTAACACGGTATTTATCCAGGGTGAGTGCTGAAGGCGTTGCCACCGTCACACCTAAAACACCGCTCCCCGTATTTGCAGTCAAGCCACGTGCGGTCGGAGCCAAAGGGCCAAAGAAATTTCCCCCCTGTATGCCATTCAAATCAAAAGCAGTGCCCGTTGCGGAATGCACCTGATTAAATTCATTCACTAAACTGGCTGATAATTGATCCAACTGATCCATAAAACCCGGGACCTTATTGTCACGGACATCAATTAAGGCACTCAGACTGCCGTTTGAAATCGCTGAGGTAATGTCTGTTAGGCTGCCATTGCTGGATCGAAAAGAAATATTTGAAAAACCGTCGTTGTCGGCACTGGCCGCTGCCACTAAAGAACCCGCATTCTTCCCCTCAACCAGGGCCTTGCCATTGCCCACAAAAATTGTAGTCTGTCCAAAGCTATCTTCAATGGTTTGGATATCAATCCGCTCCGAAATCTTATTGATGAGCACTTGTCGCTGGTCGAGCAAATCATTTGCATTCTGCCCTGAAAGGTTCACGACTTTAATGCGATCATTTAAAGTCGCCACTTGAGAGGCAAAGAGGTTCACATCATTCAAAACCCCTAACACCGCTTTATTGGCATCGGTTCTAATCTGCCGGAACTGGGTGTCTGCAGTCACAATTTGCTGAGATAACTGTTTTGCACGCTCTAAAAGAACCGTGCGGGCTGGACGATCTGCCGGTGCATTGGAAACATCTTGAAGCGCAGAAAAAAGATCCGAAATAGCAAGGTTAAGGCCACTTCCACCTGCGGCGCTAAAAATACTCTCAACACGATTGAGTAGTCCAGACTCGGTTTCGAGTCGTCCAAAACTAGATTCTCCCGAAGTGATTTGACTTTCAATAAAGCGATTTACGACACGACGTATTTCAGAAATTTCGACCCCTGTCCCCGTCTGACCGGGTGCCGTACTCAATGGCGTGGTCGTATTAAAAGAAACAGCTTGTCGGGTATAACCCGGCGTATTGATATTGGCGATATTTTGAGAGGTGACTTCCAAGCCCTTTTGATTTGCAAAAAGTGCGAGTCGCCCCACATTAAACATATTTGAAATACCTGCCATCTCTTCGCCCTATCCTCGACTAATCGTTCGACTCATCAGTTGTTTGCTCATTTTTCCACTTCCCTGATAAGTCTCTCCGTCGGACGTGAGATGACCGAGCAATGTAAAAAGATCGGAAATTTGTGTCAAGACACGCTCAACCAAAATACCGTTCATCTGGTTAATCTCCGTAATGCTTGTCGTTAACACCTCTAATTTTTTCCTTAACCCATTCAACTTTGCACGATAAATGGGGACAACATGCAAAATAAGGGTTTTGAGACTGGGTCTTTGTTTTTGTCCTTCTAAACGGTCTGTCATGCCAATTCGCTCTTGTTCCAAACCTGCAATACGCCGCATGACAGCCTCTTTTTCATTCACACGAGAGAGCAAACCTTCGATTTTTCCCTCGACGATCAGACGTTTTTCTTCCTGAAGAATGAAGAGTAGTGTTTGATGTTCCTGAAGCAAGTGCTCCAGCGTATCTAACAAGCCCAAAGTCTCCACTTCCGAAAGGCGAAACTGTGGCGTAATGAGGACGGACAAATTCATTTCTCCTTCTATTTTTTGACTTCGTGTGGGGAAGCGCTTTTTCAGCGCTTCCCCTTTATAAGATCTTGTCGATCACGGTCGCGCGGAGTAATTTTTCCGCAATTTTTTCGGTATCGAGCGCATAAGTTCCCGCTTTAATTTCAGCTTGAAGTTGCTCGACCCGCTCAATTCTCACCTCGCCGCCTAGAGCGGCCAATTGATTTAGTTTTTGCAGGGTCCGTGCTTTTTCCGAAATATCAACCTGATCAGCAGAGACAGACTGGGAGGGGGCTTGTTGTTTTGAAACCTTATTTTCTTTCGCCGCATTCACCCCTGCATTCTTTCCAAGCAGAGCTTTTTCCAACAGTAAATTGGGGTCTTTTCCTGGTATCTTCATTATCTACTCCTATTCCTACCCAATTACCTTATCGGCGAATCGCATCAAAAACTTTAACATTTCCACGCACATCGGCTGATTCATCTGAAAGTTTTAATGAATTCGATAGTTTTTCCGATAGCATTTTGGAAAGACCGATGCCTCCACCTTCAGAAATTTTTTGTGCAATGGCTTCATCAAACATGGACTGATACAAATCCTCACCCAATCCTACGCCACTTTCCGATCCAGAGGAAAGCCCTTTTCTCATCTCTTTTAGAAGGGTTTGAATAAAATAAGACTCGAAAGCCTTAGCACCTTTTTCAATATCGGCCAGTTTTTCAAGCGCTTCGACATTTTTTTTACCGGCACCCGCGTTTAATTTTGTTGCCGCCTCCGCTTGCTGTTGTTGATCCAAAATCTGACGATGCATGGAAAAATAATTGACGCCGTTTAGCATGACTCACTCCTCAATCAGAAGGGCAAATTTTACAATATTTCTAAGTGCGCATGGAGCGCACCTGCGGCTTTGATTGCCTGCAAAATAGAAATCAAATCGCGAGGCGTCACCCCAATCGAATTTAAACCCTGAATCAGAGTCCCGATGGTTGTGCCCCCTCTCATCATCACAATCTTGGAATCCTCTTCCACCACATCAGCATCCTGCTGGGGCACCACAACGGTCTCTGAGCCTTGCGGAGCAAAAGACGAGGGCTGAGAGACTTGAAATTCTGTTTTGATACGAATTGTAAGGTTTCCGTGCGCAACAGCCACATCAGAGATACGCACCCGATCCCCCATGACAATCGTGCCTGTGCGCTCATTCACCACGACTTTTGCCGAAAAATCGATAGGGATATCCAAGGTTTCTATCATGGCGAGCAAGGCCACTTCACGGCCTTTAAAGGCCTTATTCACCCTTAATTCGACCGTGCCTGCATCAATGGGATGTGCCACAGGCAAGTCGCCAGGATCTCCTCCTAAAGCCTTATTGATTGCATCGGCCAACCTCAAGGCGGTGGTAAAATCCTGCTGACGGAGTAAAATTTTGAAGTGGTCTCGATTCGCAAAACGAAAAGGGACTTCCCGCTCAACAAAAGCACCATTGGCAATCCGTCCAGCCGTCGGATGGTTTTTTTGAGTACTGTCCCCTTCTCCGCCACCAATAAACCCCCCAATCGACACAGATCCTTGAGCAACGGCATACACCTTCTGGTCTGCGCCTTTCAAGGGAGTCAAAAGCAATGTACCCCCCTGAAGACTGGTCGCATCTCCCATGGAGGAAACCACAACATCCAAAGGACTACCCGTTCGCATAAATGGCGGAAGCGTTGCCGTGACCATCACTGCCGCAACATTTTTTACTTTGACCGATGTCGGATCCACTGAAATTCCCATACGACTCAGCATGCTCGAAAGACTCTGTACCGTAAAAAACGTCCCGGTTTTATCTCCAGTGCCCTTGAGTCCAATCACAAGTCCATAGCCAATCAAAGCATTGTTTCGAACCCCTTCAATCGAAGCGATATCTTTTACCCGTGCCGCATGAGAAGGGGCTGCGTAAAAGGTCATCACCAACAGGATCGCAAGTGCAAATAGAAAAAGAATGAAATTCAAGAGACGATAAGACCTTTTTTTTGCCAAAATTATTTTGATCATCTAGACTCCCATTTTCATTCAAAAAACAAATTTTCCATGCTTTTGTTGCGACTCTCCACATAGACAGAGCAATTTTTGGACCATTTTTTTGTGGGTATTTTTTTCAAAAAAGAGAGATTTTATCGACCCGCATCGATTTTTTTGCCTAGTCTTTCATCCAGAGCGGCAAAATATGCCCAGGAAGCGTTACATATTTGACAGGCTTGCGTTTCAAAGATGAATGGGAATGAAATAAATCGTAACGAGAGGATCGTCTAAATTTTGAGTCAGAAAGACAAAGAAATAAATTTAGTTTACAAAAAAGAGGGATTTGTGATGTTGTGAAAAATGAATGTTCTGGAAAAAAGATTCTAAGATCATGTCTACTGAAAACCCGGAATAATTTTACCCAAAACAACAGCATGGCCTGCTCCCGTGACACTCGGAACATTGCTAGGACGCTGATGTAAGCTTTGATACGCCAAGACAGCAAAAGTCATCGCTTCGATCGCCCTTGGGTCATGTCCCACATCTTCAAAAGACAAAACCGGAATGGGATGGAGTGCGTCCGTCAATCCCTGCATTAAAACAGGATTTTTTACGCCTCCCCCCCCCACGATCACCTCATCTAATCTACCTTTTTTTAAAATAAAGGCTTGGATATTTTTCTCGGTTGAAGAGACCGTATAGGCCGTCGTTGTCGCGAGTAAGTCATTTTTTGAGAGCCCCAATGCGCGTCCTTCTTCAATTATTTTTTCAACCATTTTTCCACCAAAAACTTCTCGTCCTGTGCTTTTTGGCGGCGTTTTTTTTACAAAGGGATGTCGCATCAATTCAGACAATAATTTCTCAGAAACCTGTCCTCTTTTTGCCATTGCTCCATTCAGGTCAAAGGTTTTTTTCCCTTGACTTAAAACGGAGACAAGTCCGTCCAACAGCATATTGGCGGGTCCCATATCAAAAGCCACGGTCTCGTCAATTGAAGCCCCCGCTTTGAGATAAGTAATGTTACTGATGCCACCCAAATTGATGATTGCGCGTGACTTCTTTTTGTGACGTAAAAGATGGTAATGAAAATAGGGTGTGAGTGGTGCGCCTTCTCCGCCTGCAGCCATGTCTCTGGGTCTAAAATCAGCGATGGTGGTAATGCCTGTACGCTCGGCAATGATCGAGGGTTCTCCAATTTGCAAGGTCGAGCCCGTCATCTCTTTACGGCCTGTAGTCTTTGGAAGATGCTGAATGGTTTGTCCGTGAGATCCAATCAGATCAATCTCAGATAAGGATATTTTTGCCTGATGGGACAGTGTCATCACGGCATCTGCAAACCGTTCCCCCAAAGAAAAATTAAGACGACAAAATTGCGCGATCGAAAATGAAGATCCTGATGCCAGATCAATCAATGTTTTTTGAAGAGAACTAGGATAGGGATAAAGCGCAAAGGCCAAAAGTTTGATTTGAAGATGTTTCTTTCCCCCACGCACATCCACCAGTGCGGCATCAATGCCATCGGCTGAGGTTCCTGACATCAATCCAATCACTTTCATATTCGCGAGGCTACCTAAATTGATTTGTAAGGTCAAGCAAGACCTCAAGACGCTTGACAAAAATGAAGCAAAGCCCATAATACGCTCTCATCCACCTTCTTACTGGCACACAACACCATGACGGAACTTACAGAAAAACGAAACTGGATTAAAAGTTTTTTTTCCGAAACCGGATCCACTTATGACGAAGTGGTCAATCGCTTCACTTTTGGCATTGACCGTCTTTGGAAAAAAAAAATACTTTCAAAAATTCCGCCTTGTGAAAGGGTGCTGGATCTCGCTTGTGGTACAGGCATTTTGACTTTTGCAATCAAAAATAAATACCCTGAATGTGAGATCATCGGAGTCGATATTAGCGAAGGTTATCTTTCTGTCGCACGTGAAAAAGCATTACAATCGGCAACAAAAAACCTTTCTTTCATCCATAGCCCGGCTGAAGACTACATCTCGGATAAATGTTTTGACGTCGTAACAACCTCTTATTTGCCCAAATATGCCGATATTCCCAGACTCATGCACAATGTTGGCAATATGCTTGCGCCCAGTGGCCGTGTGATATTTCACGACTTTACCTATCCGACCTCAAAATTCCTGCAACTTATCTTTGAGGTCTACTTCAAATGTGCTCAGCCCATAGGTGCATTTTATTATCCCGAATGGAAAGACGTGCTGAGCGAATTACCTAAAGTCATCCAAAAATCCCAGTGGATTTCAGAACTCAGCACGGCCATGAACAACGAAGGCTTTAAAAACATCACAGTCGAAACCCTCACACTACAGGGTGCCGCCATTGTAAGTGGAGAAAAAGAATGACTCCCAGACCCTACTCTAGCAAGAACGCTTTAGGACGATCAAAAAATGAACATGAGATGAAGGTCTGAAGGTTTTTTGCTTAATTGTTCTCAATAAATGATTTATTTTTAAAATTAAGGTGTTTTCTGACACCATTATCTTGTAATATCGATCTTGAATTTTATCTAAAAAAATAAACAACTTAATTTGGAGGATTTAAATGGCAGAAGAAAAAGGATTAAAAAAAGCAGTCAAGTTGAAAGCTGATTTAGCCAAATTTTTAGGCGCGACAGAGCTTCCCAGAACAGAAATTACCAAACAGCTCTGGACCTATATCAAAGCAAATAAGCTGCAAACCAAAACTGAAAATGGCGCTGCTGAAAACGCGGGTAAATATATTGTGGCCGATGCGAAGCTGCTTACAATTTTTAAACGGACAAAATCAACCAGTAAGTCTGGAAAACTCACCGATTTAACCAATCTCAAAGAAGGTCAAACCATTGATATGATGCAAATGGCTGCGGTTGTTGGCGCGAATATCGATTAACACGGAGTGTTCTGAAATCTTTCCTCGCTTCATTTACGCTGAAACTTAGAAGTGTTCTGTCCAATCTTGTGCGTCTATAAGAAACGAGTATTTCAATCCAGACTCCGTTGGCGGTGATACGGGTCTTTCTTCCAAGACCTGTATCACCGCCAAGTAAGTCCTTAGAATCTAGAATGCAACACTTCCAAATTGCGCCGTTCTGAACACTGAAAAAATAGCCTAAAAGGGTTGAGGATCCAGTTTTAAGATATATTCACTGGTTGCCCCCAGCTCAATCTGAAATGCGCCTTGCCGGCCTTCATCTATATCTTCTGTCGCAGGATCATCAAAAATATCGAGGGAAAGTGCCTCAAGCCCTGTTGAAAGCGGTGTGATTTTGATATTGTCTACTGCGATGCCAACGGTCGCCCCAGAAGTCGGGTTGATAACTTGTCCATCAAGTAGGATCTTATCAGGAATAACCGTGTTCATATTGAGATGAAAATAGCTCAGACCATCAGCAAAGGTTGTCAGTATATTATTTCCGGAACCCCCTTCAATAACCTGAACGAGGGTTCTCCCTGTCGGCACGTTTAAGACTAGAAAGCGACCGCTTCCATCTGTTTTTGTCGCCTCAGGCAAAAGCTCCCCTGCATTGTCTAAGTATGCAATGTCTCCAACGATCACCCCCTCACTATCTCTTACTTCAATTTTGATATCTGCTTGAGGAGCATCTCCCCCTAAAAATAGGGTCAAAACGCCGGCCTGCGGTGCAAGAAGATCTATTTCTCCATCTTCGTTAAGATCTAACAGAGAAAAAACAGGACTCGCAGAAGAAGAAATCGTTGCTGAAAGGCCAAACGTCCCATCTCCATTTCCCAACATAAACAGAAGACCTAAGCTCCCCCCCACAAGCAAGTCATTTCTATTGTCCCGGTTGAAATCAAGAAGAGTGATAGAGGTGACATCAAAATTCTGCGGAAAATTAAATGTGACATTGAAAGGAATACTTCCAACAGTAATATCCGTTGGAGGAAGACCAAGAAAAGCTGCTCCACCTCGTTCATGAATGACAAGTACGTCGGGCGTACCATCTGCATCTAAGAATACAGATCTAAGCATTTTTAGGCCACTTGCAAGAAAATCTTCTGGCAGTTCCATTATTTTGGTCGGCTGAGCAGCCAAGGCGTCATCATAGGTAATCTCGCAAACACCAGTGACTGAATCTGCAACGATCACATCAATCAATCCGCCACCACCCATTCGAGCCAAAACAGATAAAGGGTTTGTTCCGCAATTTCCCTCCATTTTAAAGGCTTCAAATGTCCCATCTCCCCTACTTGCAAGACGTATCAAGGGTGCTGAATTATCTGTCGCAACAAGAATATCTAGTAAATTATCCCCATTAAAATCTGCAAGGCTAAAAGTTTTCGCTTTGCCTTCCAAGATTGTCTCCGTTATTTCTTCAGGCGTATCAAAACATCCCTCTTCGTTTCCAAGAAAAATGAAAACACTGCCACCCGATATTATGACAAGGTCGGCACGCCCATCTAAATTAAAATCCGATTGAAGGATCTCCTGGGGAGAGAGACCCAGTGGTGGACAGCCGGGTTCTTTTTTTTGCATTGCGCCCAGACCATCCCCAAAAAAATGAGCGAGTGTCCCTGTATTTGAAATCACAATCGTATCCACATGACGATCACCGTCAAAAAATCCAGAAAAATTTGCAATAGCATCACCCTCAAATGACCCAAGAGAGATCCCAATCCCTGATAGCCCACGAATCACGGTCTTCCCTGAAAGTAGTCCCTGCCCCGCCGTTTGCGTAAGAGACATCTGAGAAGCAATACGATCCACTTCTTGACGAGATACAGACCTCAGTGGCGTAATCGAGGTTTGTTCAACTTGAGCCGGGGTATCCACATGATAGTTGTAGGTAGACAATTGCCCTTCTTTCTCAACTTGCAGAATATACCGACCATTACTTCCTAAAACGAGGCTAAAATCACCAGCACTGTCCACAAGCGTTTCATCAAGAATGCCATGAACTTTGATAAGCGCATCCCCAATAGGCGTGGTCGAATCTGATTCCATTCCTTCTAAGAGCTTCACCACCTTCCCCAACACAAGAACATTCCTTGGAAGTGCTTTGTTGACCGTCATGTCAAATAAAGATACACCATCGCCATAATTTCGGATAAGTACTGCTCCAGAATCTTCTTTCGAGCTTACACGGACTTGGTAAACACCAGGACCAGGGAGATCACAAACGATAAACTGCCCGTTTGCAGAAGTCTCAGAAGTCTCATTCGGATACACAATGCGGCCGACTTCTGTCCCATTTTCCTGGACCACTGTTAGAGAAAGACCTCCAATAGGACGCCCTCCCCTTGAAGGGTCAAGCAGCCCAAGATCCAGAACTCTTCCGAGGAAATTAATATCCCTCGAGGGAAGACAGCGCTCTCTCATTTCATCTGTTAAAAGCGTGAGCCTTCGCACGCTTTCTCCCGCGCCTGTAAGAACAGATTGGTAGGTCGGAATATAGTTTTCGTCTAAAGCGGTTCTAAAAGTGTAGCGGCTATTTGCAAGTAAAGGCGATACAGCACCGGGCTGGCCTTGATCAAAGCGATAATCCCCATTCACCGCCACAAGAGATGCGTCAGATGCTCCTAAGGCTTGGACTTGGGCATTGTTTACCTTTACGGAGTCCTGAGTAAAAATACTACCATTCATCGCGACAGTAACCATCGGGGGATCGGATGGGGGATCTCCCGGCAAACCAACCTGGAGAATGTCTTGGACAAAAATACCCCCAGGCCGACAGAGTGCCGTACTCCTACCTGTGGTCACGCCGACGGGGTTCGTCACAGTCGTCCCAAAAGAGTGAAGCTCAATAGGGGATAAGTCCTCACAACTATCGACAAAAAGAATGTATTGCGCATTATCTGTTGTTTGGCTGAGGGAAGGGTCAAGTCCTCCTGACTCATCTGCCCCACCTTCAAAATAAAATAACCGTTGTGAACCATCTTTTTCAGCAAGAGATTTCCCCTCCTGATCCAGTGGGATGATGCTAACTCGACCTTTTCCTGTACCATCTGCCCCCCGGGTTCGACCTGTAACGATCGCCATAGAAGTCG
Organism: Candidatus Manganitrophaceae bacterium; assembly: GCA_013151935.1. Taxonomy (GTDB): domain Bacteria; phylum Nitrospirota; class Nitrospiria; order SBBL01; family JAADHI01; genus JAADHI01. The sequence continues at coordinate 1,344 of JAADHI010000170.1, read as the reverse complement.
TCAGCGTAATACCCGCCTTCTCCGTTATAGCATTAAGTCTTTCATTTGAAAAAATAAAGAGCCCATTTGCTGTTAGGGGATCAAATGCTTGCAATCTACCGGTTACCTTGCTTATCGCAGTATCAAAACGAACACTGACCTCTCTTGAAGAGACTGAGGGTGCTTTCAGCCTTATCAAAAAATCTCCCTGGGTGGGGATTGCCTCTTCGACCGGGAGAATAAAAAGCCCATCTGCGTTTCCCGCGACAGGCTTCTCGTTACCAAAAAAAGAGGCCGTTCCATCGGGAACAGGATTACCAGAGGACGCTCCTGAAATAACACCGAGGACCTCAATGCGATCTGGAAACACTGGGAGCGTCTCAATCTGCCCAATGGATACAGCACTTTCGATGGAAGTAATACGCCCATTGCCCCGACCTCCTGAGGTAATCTCGAAAAAAAGCTCACCAGTAGGCACATTGAATAGCGTAAATGTCCCCTCATTCCCAGTACCTCGGGTTACGAGAAAATCTGGAACCAAACCAAGACTATTAAAAAAGAAATTTCGATCTACCCCGGAATTGAAGGAGACAATATTCCCATCCCGATCAGTCACTTGAAGGTTGACCTCACGTGCTGGGCCATCTCGACCCTGAACCGCTCCAGTAATGAGCCCGTTTTTTTTGAGTTGGCTTGTTGAAGCTGCATTCTTTAAGGTCAAAATATCAGCTTCGGAAATAATTCGAAGGAGGCCCAGTTCATTCCCAGGCGCGACAATATTACGAGTGCCTGTTTTGTATTGAAAAAGATAGGTTGTTGAAAAAGGGGCATCCCGACGACCATCAATTGCGATACAGCAGTCGTCTCTTGGATCCGCAGTACAGGAAGCCAAAAAGAATAACAAAATAAGTACGCTGATCATAGGAATGAATGTCTTTTTCAAGTCGCTTATCTCTATCTAATAGGGCATATTTCTCTGTCTTTGATCAAAATATTCTTTATTATACTACTTTTTTACTCAATTCTAAAATCCATAAACAATTTCGAAATAAATTCGGTCATTGTTTTTAAAAAATCCAATAAAATTAAATTCCCCGGGTAAGGGACCCCCAATCTCCCCTTCAAAAATATCTGCACCAAAAATAAGCTGAACCGTACTTGTGGCACGATAGCTGGCCTTAGGACGAATCAATGTTTCATTGTCATTGACAAAATAAAGCACCAGCATTTCAAGTCTCAGACTCTCTGAAAATACCATTTTATTGACAAAGAGCGAATAAACGGTGTCAAATTCGTCCTGAATGATATCCGATGCATAACCAATAATATATTGCTGCTGAGCCATAACCGTCATGTTGAGACCCA
>JAADHI010000034.1 GCA_013151935.1 Candidatus Manganitrophaceae bacterium | reverse complement strand
CCTCCGCATGTCCCAATAGTTGTTCAAGATGTTCATACGAATCTGTGGGGGACGTGAATTTGACCAACTCGACTTTATTGAATTGGTGTAGCCGGATCAGACCCCGTGTGTCCTGACCATAAGAGCCTGCCTCTCGTCGAAAACAGGGGGTGTGGGCCGTGTAGTTTAAGGGCAGATCGGATACAGCCAAGATTTCGTCGGCGTGAATACTGGTGAGCGGGACTTCTCCGGTTGGAATGAGAAAGGTGTCATTGTCTTCGAGATGAAATAGGTCTTCCTCAAATTTGGGCAGTTGCCCAGCTCCCGTCAGGGTGTTTCGACTGACGATAAAAGGCGGTAACATTTCGGTATAGCCATGTTTGTTTGTGTGCAAATCAAGCATGAAGTTAATGAGTGCTCGCTCAAGTTTTGCGCCTAAACCGCAGTAGAGCACGAAGCGTGTGCCGCTCATTTTTGTGCCGCGTTCAAAATCGAGGATCCCAAGTTTTTCCCCAAGATCCCAGTGGTTGGCCGGATCAAAGGTGAATACAGGTTTCTCCCCCCATTGTCGAATCTCCTCATTTTCGGTTTCGTCTTTGCCTACAGGAACGGAGGGGTGCGGCAGGTTGGGCAAATTTAAGAGAAAGTCGGTGTTTTGTACTTCGACTTGTTTAAGTTCTGTTTCGTAAGTTGAAATTTCAAGCGAGACGTTTTTCATCTCTTTGAGCAGTTCATCCACGGGATCTTTGGCCCGTTTTCGTAAGGGAATTTCCTTGGAGGCTTGGTTACGCTTGAATTTGAGTTGTTCGATCTTTTGTTTGAGCGATCGTTGTTTTTTATCGTCAGCAACCCAGCGCTCAAAGGAGATATTCATCTGCCTGCTTGCCAAGGCCGATTTGACCTGCTCTAAGTTGTCCCGAAGGGTCTTGATTGATAGCATAAAAGTGGAGAGAATTTATCATTTTGACCCCAGAGAGTCAACAAATTCAGTGTCTTCTATGAATTCGCCTCTTAATACTTGACATGACACCAGACCGGAGTGAGCTTCATCGTACAGAAGACCACTGTGCGGGTCTTTCTCAGATTGTTGTGGATCTTTGTGCGATACCCCCTAGTCTTTTGATTTTGTGGCGGGTTTTTTTGAGGTGCTTTCTTTTTTAGGGGATGTGGTCTCGGTTTTTTTTTCGTTTGAGGCGGGTTCTCCCTTTTTCTTGGCATAGTCTGTGACGTACCAGCCTGTACCCTTAAAATGAAGCCCTGCGGAGGAGATAAGCTTACGAACTTCGCCCTTACAGTCGGGACATTTTTCAAGGGGCGGATCACTTATTTTTTGCAGAAGTTCTGTGCGTTTCTTGCAGGTCTTACATTCGTATTCGTAAATAGGCAATGTGTGTTCTCCTTACTTCATCAAGAAAGTTGGGCAAGTGCGTTTTGGATTTTCTCTAAACCCCGTTTTAAGACATCTTTTGAGGCTGCGAAAGAGAGTCTGAGGTAGCCGGGTGCACCAAAAGCCTCGCCGGGGATGGTTGTTACGCCGCCCTCTTCCAAAAGAAAGGTCGCGAGATCAAGGGTATTTTTAAGGACGCCCTTGGCATGCGATAGACCCAGTAAATCCTTCACGTTTGCAAAGACATAAAAACTACCGGGCGGTAAGGTGCAGGAGATCCCGGAAATTTTGTTCAATGTTTCGACCATGAAGCGTCTTCTTTCGGAAAAAGCGTCCAGCATTTCTGAGACAAAAGGTTCTCCATTGTTTAATGCGGCTGCGGAGGCTTTTTGTGCAACAGAGCAGGGGTTCGATGTGCTCTGGCTTTGTAATTTTGTCATGGCTTGTATGACATCTTCAGGCCCTGCGGCGTACCCGATGCGCCAGCCTGTCATGGAATAGGCTTTTGATACGCCGTTGACGACGATGGTTTTTGCTTTAAGCGCAGGGTTGAGTGTGGCGATGCTTGTATGTGAGGCCCCGTCGTACAGAAATTTTTCGTAAATTTCATCTGAAATAATACAAAGATCTGCTTCAATAAGAATATCAGAAAAGGCTTCATACTCTGTTGTTGTGTAAATTGAACCCGTGGGATTAGAAGGTGCATTAAAAATGATGCCTTTTGTTCGGGGAGTGAGCGCCGCTTTAAGTGCTGCGGGGTTCATCAAAAAGCCATCGGATTCTTTTGTGTGCACGATGACCGGGCTTGCGCCACTGAGTAAAATCTGATCGGGATAGGTGACCCAATAAGGCGCAGGAATAATGACCTCATCGCCTTTTTCAAATAAAACCTGGGCGATGTTGTAGAGGGTGTGTTTCGCTCCACAAGAAACGATAATCTCTTTTTTTGTGTAGTCCAGGCCGTTGTCTCGTTTTAGTTTTTGGATGATGGCTTGTTTGAGTTCATCTGTTCCCGCAGGGGGGGTATAGCGGGTTTCACCTGCATGGATTGCGGCGATACCTGCTTCTGCTGCAACATTTGCCGTTTCAAAATCCGGCTCACCCAGACCAAAACTAATAATTTCGACGCCCTCGGCTTTCAGAACTTTGGCTTTCGCGGCCATGGCCATGGTTGCAGAGGCTTGGATGCGTCCGATACGCTTTGCAAGTTTCATTATGTTTTCCCTTGTGATTTTTTTAGGGCTAATTTTTGAGCGATCTTTTCCGAAACAATTTCAGGCACCAAGTCTGCGATTTCTCCACCGTAACTTGCGACTTCTTTAATCAAACTTGAAGACAAATAAGTGTACTCCTCGCTGGGCATCAGGAATACCGTTTCGACATTGTTATCGAGTTTTCGGTTCATTAAAGCCATTTGAAACTCGTATTCAAAATCGGAAACAGCGCGGATGCCGCGCACAATTGCGATTGCGCCCCGTCTTTTCATCTCATGAACAAGCAGTCCCTCAAAGGTTTCGACGGAGAGATTTTTAAACTGTTTTGTGGCATGAAAAATCATGTTCAGGCGTTCGTTCGCATCGAAAAGCGGGGCTTTCGTTGGATTAGGCGCAACAGCCACAACGACGTGTTCAAAAAGACGAAGTGCGCGGCCAATGATATCAATGTGACCATTGGTAATAGGATCAAATGTGCCGGGGTAAACAGCAACCTGTGGTCGCTTAGTGTGTGCCATAAAAAGAGAGGAGGGTTTCTCCGTAGCGATATTGTTTTAAAAAATGAATGTTCCCAATCGTTTCGGGCAAAACCCGTTTGTGAAAGTGTTCTATAATTAAACGCCCTGCGTCGGTGATAATATCATCCTGCTCAAGCCTTGGCAATATTTTTTCAAGTGCTTCCTCCTTGTAAGGTGGGTCTAAAAAGACCAGATCAAAGGGCGAGGATAATGTCTTGAGAAAGTCTTCCGCGTCAATGCCTCGAACAGTGGACTGCTCCTCTAGAAGACAGGCTGCAATATTTTTTCGCAGGTATTGCAGGTGTCGGGGCGATTGTTCCACAAAGGTTGTATGTAAGGCGCCACGGCTGAGAGCCTCTAGGCCAACTGCACCTGTTCCGGCGTAGAGATCTAAAAAAGAGGCGTCTAAAATGCGATCTGCCAAAATATTAAAAAGGGCCGAGCGGACTTTCCCCGGCGTTGGACGTAAGGCCAGCCCAGAGGGGGCAAAGAGTCTGCGACCTTTTGAGGATCCTGAAATAATACGCATGGAGACACCTTAGCTGTAAAATGGGTCTTGATCATGCCATATTGCTTAAGGCCTTTCAAGTGAAGCCGGGGTGTTTTCAATCCAAAAAACCATCGCATTGAAAGCCCTTTCTTCGCTTGACAGTTATTGGGGCAGTGGCCATAATGAACACGTTTTTAGTGTGGTCGTTCTTGTGGAGAAGTGTTTAATTCAATGAAAAAAAAGAAACGTATCCTGACCGGGGATCGACCGACGGGTCGTTTGCATTTAGGGCACTATGTTGGTTCTTTGGCAAACCGGGTGAAACTTCAGGAGGACTACGAAACCTTTATTCTGATTGCGGATGCGCAAGCACTCACTGATCATTTTGAACATCCTGAAATCCTATTAAAGAATATTCGTGAAGTGGCAAAAGACTACCTCAGTGTAGGACTTGATCCAGAAAAAAGTACAATTTTCGTTCAGTCTATGATTCCTGAAATTGCAGAATTGGCTGTTTTTTATCTCAATCTCGTGACGGTTGCCCGTCTGCAAAGAAACCCAACAGTAAAGGATGAAATGAAGCAGAAAGGTTTTGAAGCCAATTTGCCCGCGGGTTTTTTGGTTTACCCTGTACATCAGGCCGCAGACATTACCGCCTTTCAAGCCGACTTGGTTCCTGTTGGGAAAGACCAGTTGCCGATGATTGAACAAACCAACGAAATCGTGCGACGTTTTAATACACTTTATAAAAAAGTCCTTACAGAACCTGAGGGGCTTGTGGGGGAGTTTCCTCGGCTTCCTGGGACGGATGGTCAAGGCAAAATGAGTAAAAGCGTTGGCAATACAATCTATCTCTCAGATGATGCCAAGACTCTAGAAAAGAAGGTCATGCGTATGTACACCGATCCCACGCGCTTGCGTGCGACCGACCGGGGTCATATTGAGGGCAATCCGGTTTTTACTTACCATGATGCCTTTAATCCTAACAAAGAAGATATTGCGGATTTGAAAGACCGTTATCGCAAAGGTAAGGTGGGCGATGTCGAGGTCAAAAAGAAACTCATTGTTGCGCTCAATGCTTTTCTCGAACCCCTGCGTGAACGTCGTGCCGAATATGCTTCGGATGACAAAAAAATTGATGAAATCCTCATCGCAGGGACTGCGCGTGCCAGAAAGGTTGCAAAAGAAACACTGGCCTTGGTGAAAAATGCAATGCAGATTAACTATCCGTTTTGATTTGTGGGGGGGCAGTTATTTTTTGGAAAGGAATTTTTAAATGAAACGTCTGTTGTTTGTCTTAACAATCGTGTCCTCACTCTTTATTTTGGCGCCTGGAGGTTCCGCACTTTTTGCTGCAGGAACAGATGGGTTTTCTGGGCGAAATTATCTGAAAATGGAGTCGCCTGTAAGGACTTTTTACGTGAATGGTTTTGTCCACGGCATGTCGATTGTACAGCCGATGGCGGATGAAAATGCGATTGTGCCTTGGCTTGAAACCTGTATCGGTCGTATGGGGCCTGTGCAATTTGAAAAAACACTGACCGAGTACATCAATGCCCATCCAGAACTTCAAGATGCCAGACTTGATGTCTTGGCTTTTCTTGCATTTAAGGCGGAATGCCGGAAAAAATAATCCCGCGTCACTTTTTATCGAGATGGTTTCCGTTTTCCCCCATGTTACTCGTGGCGCATAAGTCCTTTGTTTTTATCAAGTGTTTTGTATATAAAAACGCTCTCTCTTATTCATTTCCACCCTTGATCCCTTCTTTCAAATGGATCTAAGATCATGTCAGTGAAGCTTCAGAATAAAAACAGCCCCATCCAAAGAGTGCTTCACATCGCACGGGAATTCGGTCCTGTTGCGGGTGCAGGCGGCATTAAAGATGTGTGCTGGGGTCTTTGCAAGGCGAGCGCAAAGGCAGGGATCGCCACTGAAATGTTTCTGCCGCATTATCGATTGGTCGATGAATACCTGCTCCGATATAAACTAAGCCCCCAGCCAGTCTGTACTTTTGTGGTGCGCATGGATTATGGGGACTATGTCCGTGCTGAAAAAGTAACCGTTACAAATTGTGAGATTGCGCCTAAGCTGCGCCTTTTTCTCATTAAAACAGATCCTTTTCGGTATTTGGCGGAGCAGCCTGAGAAAAAAATTCCACGGCACGGTATCTATCAATACACAAAAGAGGAGGCTTTGGCCTTAGGTCGCTCTGATTTTGAGGGCCGAGGTTATGCCGATGCATTCGCTCAAAATGTGCTCTTGGTGAAGGCTGTGCTTTTAATTTTGGCCCGTGTTTCCTGGCGTCCCGATGTGGTGCATTGTCATGATGGACATGCAGCTTTATTTCCCTTTATCGCGCAAACAAGCGCAGAAGGTTATGCGCCAGATTTGGCCCATTTACCGACACTTTTGACCATTCATAACGCGGGCAAAGGCTATCATCAAGAAACGAATGCCTTGGATTATGTGCAAAAAATTTGTGGGATTGATGCATCCATCGCCAAAAGTGCCGTTACTGCTTGTCTTTTGGAGGGGGCGTTTGACCCTCTGCTTGCGGGTGGTCTTTATGGCACGGCGGTGAATACTGTGAGTGAAAATTATGCCCGAGAGTTGAGAGAAACGGGTTTGGATGCCCAGACGGGCTGGTTAGGTCATCGTTATTCAGGATTGGGGCTCACGCTTTTGGGTATTACAAATGGCATTGATATTGACAGTCATCACCCGAATAATAGAAATCACCCCGCATTGCCTGTGTCCTTTTCCCCGGAAACAGAGGATTGGAAGGGCAAAGCGGATTGCAAAAAAAAATCCATTGCCCAACTCAAAAAATTTAAAGACAGCGCTGGAGCCAAAAAACACGGTCGTCTGATTCAACAGTCGGGGCGTCCGCTTTTTAGTTTTGTGGGGCGCCTAACGGAACAGAAGGGTTTTGATACATTGCATACAGCAATGCGTCGTCTTTTGTCCGAGGACGAAAAAGTGGGACTGTGGGGTTTGGGAAATGGCGATCTGCGTATTGTGGAAAAATTCAAAACCCTGGCAAACGAATACAAAGGTCGTGTTTGTTTTATTGAGGGTTATAGCGAAGCGGATGCCAAAAAAATTTATGCTTCGGGCGATTTTTTTCTGATTCCCTCTCGGTTTGAACCCTGTGGTCTGACCGATTTTATCGCGCAACTCAATGGCAACATCCCGATTGTGCATTGTGTCGGCGGCTTAGTGAAGACGATTGACAATCAATATGGTTTTTCATATCTGGGCGGTGCGGACGAACTTTATCTGTGCCTGAAACGCGCGATTGTCGTTTATCGGAGCGCCGGGAAAAAACGCTTGCGTACGATTCAGCGTGATGCCTTTGAAAACATTAAAACCCGTTTTACTTGGGACAAGGTCCTG
>JAADHI010000035.1 GCA_013151935.1 Candidatus Manganitrophaceae bacterium | reverse complement strand
ATTATGCGATCACACATAAAAGTTGTAATCTCCTCCCTCATCATGTTGGTGCCAGCCTACTGGATTTCAGAACAGATTGACTGGCAGACAGGCAACAGCTCTTGGGCCATAAAAACAGGGTTGCTTGCAGCAGCAATCACGCTAAGTGCCTTTGGATATTTTGTACTACAATACCTGCTTAAGAGCGAAGAATTACGTTTTTTAAACAGAATGATTCAAAACCGCCTGAAACGATAAGGACAAAAAAAGGAATGGAGAAACGAGAAAGAAACCTAAGCGGTTAACTGAAGATCCTGATAGGCAGAGCGCGACAGACAGGCGAAGAAGACGTCGCCGTCGGCATATCAACGATACGCCATGCTTTTTTGTTTTCGATAATGGCTTGTACCAGTTTTGCGTGCAAGTTGTGTCCCGAACAATGTGCTTCAAGTCGACCTAAAATGGGTTTTCCAAGCATTACAAAATCCCCAATCAGGTCTAGGACTTTATGTCGGACAAACTCGTCCGCATAACGCAGACCTTTTTCATTCAGAATTTCATCTTCTCCAACCACAACGGTATTATCCAAAGAGCCACCTAAGGCAAGACCCTGCTCTTTCAAAAAATCATAGTCTTTCAAAAAACCAAAGGTTCTCGCGGAGGACAATTCGCTAATAAAAGCACTGCGGCCATGCCAGTAATGGTAGGACTGTTTTGCAATGAGAGGATGTGCAAAATCGATATGGCACGAAACCTCAAAAGCAGAGCCCGGATGAATGGTCACAGATTTACCTTTTTCTGAAACCCCTATCGGTTTTAGAATTTCGATAAAAGACCGTTTTTTATTTTGCTCAACTAAACCCGCTTTCTGAAGTAATGCGATAAATGGAAATGCGCTCCCATCAAGTGCAGGGACTTCCGCACCATTCAAATCAATCACGAGATTGTCTATTTCCATGGCAGAGACTGCAGCGAGTAAATGTTCGACTGTCTGTACCGTCGCACCTTCTGCTTCCAGAATAGTTGCGAAATTGGAAGGAACAACATGTTCTGCATTCGCAGGGATGCGAATGCCTCCCAAATCTCTACGAACAAAAACAATGCCCTCTCCCTTGTCCGCCGGAATTAAAGACAGTTGAATTTGCTTTCCAGTGTGAAGTCCTACCCCGGTGCAAGAAACTTCTTTTTTAATCGTTTTTTCCAACATCATACTTGCCATTCCCTTAAACCATCCAGTCTATTTGCTAGACTCTCACTATCTGGTCTTGGGGTAATGCAAATAAAATGCCAAAAAATTTCCACCTCAAAAAACACAATATTATCTTTATAATCAGTTGCTTGAGCTAAAAAAATTAAAGTTTAATTTCAGGTTTCATCTCATTGTTGTAAAAAAAATACACGCAAAAAAACCATCTGTTGTATTTTAACAACAATTTCAGAACAAGAAATAAAAAAAGGGAACCGGGAGGGAGAAAAAATGAAAGTGAGCCGCCTCGGGATCGAACCGAGGACACTCGCCTTAAAAGGGCGATGCTCTGCCAACTGAGCTAGCGGCTCGTCTTTCAAAAACGAAAAAGATTTTTATCATGTTCTCGAATGGGCTGTCAACTTCGCATTTGGACCAACGGTAGGCGCGTTAGCGACACAGAAGCTGGAAGTTTTTGCCTTAAAAAACAATTCATAACTTAATCAGGGCTTTCTCATTAAGAATGAGCAGCCTCAAAGATAATGCCCCTGATACTGAGGATCTTCCTTTTCAGGCCCTGCAGACATTTTTATTTCGCCAAATTTTTCTTCGTAACGTCGGATGTTCTCTCGCAAGGCATGTAGAAGCCGTTTTGTATGAATGGGGTTACTCAGTATCCGGGCACGGACTTTTGCTTTCGGAGCCTGAGGTTGAATGAAAACAAAATCGAGCACAAACTCCGTTTCATTATGTGCCATCAAGGCTAGATTGCTATACATCCCCTGAGACGTTGCATCGTCGATGTCAATTTGAATTTGAACAGCTTGTGTATCGGGCATGGTCTTCCTTTCTCATTTTAAGGTGGCAGGGCTTTTACAAGGAGCCCTGAGCGAATCGCGCTCCCAAAGGGAAACTGCCTTTAAGTACTTAAAAAGCCTTACGAAGTCAATTAAAGCGAGCCCTCTGAATTTAGGGAAATGGGGCTTGACCTCTTTTTCCTCCTTAAAGTAGAGTGAGTTGCGCATAGGAATGTTAGGAATGTAAGGAAGAGAATACATGTCATCTAAAAAATACGATGTACTGGTGATTGGCGGAGGAACCGGAGGACTCGTGCTCGCCTTGACCTTGGCTCAAAAAGGGTTTCAGGTGGCAATCCTTGATCGACAGACACCTCCCATGCCCTTACCGCGCGGCGAGATTCTTCAGCCCAATGGTTTAAAGATATTAGACCACTTGGGACTTTTGAATGCACTTTTAAAAACCGACGTGCATTTAAATAAGAAGGTGCATTTTTATCAAACCAGCGGCACGCACCTCTGTACCGTAGACTATAGCACCCTGCCCGCACCTTACAATTACTCACTGATATTGCTTCCTGAAGTTCTCCAAAAAATTCTGCTAGAACAGGTCGACAGCACCCCAAATATCCATACGTACTGGGGCACAGCCTTTGAATCACTCGCTTGGCAAGGGACACACGTCACGGGTCTTACCGCCACTCAAAACGGAACAACCATCGATTTTAAATGCTCAATTGTCGTTGGAAGTGATGGTGCTGCTTCTAAAGTTCGAAATGCGCTTCAATTGCCTTATCAGGCTCATGTTTACAAGGGCGGCTATGTGACAATGCTTGTGGATCGTCCTCAAGGTTTTGAAAATGATGCACGATACTATTTGGGAAAAGAGCAAATCTTTGGCGCATTTCCCGTTTCAAAAAACAAGATCTACCTTTTTTACCTACTGCCGACAGACAAATTGACTGTCGTCAAAAAACGTGGGCTACAAGGCTTCAAAACAGAGATGCTTTCGCTACACCCGGAGATTGCCGCACTTTTTTCAGAACCGCTTCACGCCATTTCCTCATGGGATCAAACCGCATACATGCGTTGTTTTCGTGTGAGGTGTCGATCCTGGGTCAATCATGGCGCTGCTCTTTTGGGGGATGCAGCCCATGCCATGAACCCTCATATCGCACAAGGTCGAAATGCGGCAATGGATGATGCCTGTGTGCTTGCAGAAACCATTGAGCACTGTTTTAGAACAAATGATTTTTCACAAAAAGCACTCAAACACTACGAACAAAATCGGCGTAAAGACATCAAAATATTGCAAGGATTGGGGGATGAAATGGTCTTTTTTTGGAATGCGGGGGCGCCCCCGCTCGTTTGGCTGCGAGATCGGGTTTTTAAAAAAGTTCAGCAGCGTCAACACTTGCATGATAAACTACTAAGAACCGTTGCAGGCCTTCAGTTAAAGCGCTTCAACCTACAAGACCGATGGCATGCCATCAGACCATAAAGGCAAAGATAAAATGCCTTGAAAATTCCTTGAAAATCGGTCATGCTCCGTCATCTTCTTACAAGTGAATTGATTGGCATTTGGGATTCGTCGTCAACTTAAGATCTACACTAATCTATACATAAATGTTTAATTTCTGGAGGCGTTCATGAATATTGCAATTATCGGAAGCGGCTATGTCGGACTGGTCACAGGGGCTTGTTTTGCAGAGCTTGGCGTTAATGTTATCTGTGTGGATAAGGATGAAGAAAAAATCGCCAATTTACAAAAAGGGCTCATCCCCATTTACGAACCCGGCCTGGAAGAGTTGGTGAAAAAAAATGTTGAAGCCAGTCGCCTTGGTTTTACAACAGACTTAGGACAAGCGGTTCAGGACGCCTTGGTCATTTTCATTGCGGTAGGGACACCTCCCAGGGGAGACGGTTTTGCCGATCTCTCCCACGTTGAAGCCGTCGCAGAAACGATTGCAGAATACATGAACGGCTATAAAGTCATTGTCACAAAGAGTACCGTCCCTGTTGGCACAGGACAGCGCATTCGAAAAATTATTGGCAGCAAACTCAAAGAACATTTTGATTTTGACATTGTCTCAAACCCTGAATTTTTGAGAGAAGGTTCGGCCATTGAAGACTTTTTGCACCCCAATCGTGTTGTGATCGGAACAAGTGGTCAGCAAGGTGCGGCCATCATGAAAGATCTCTACCGCCCACTCTACCTGATAGAAACCCCGATGTTGATTACGGACATTGAAACGGCTGAGATGGTTAAATATGCCTCAAATGCCTTTTTGGCTACCAAAATTTCTTTTATTAATGAGATTGCAAATCTCTGTGAAAGTGTTGGGGCCAACGTGCAGGATGTGGCAAAGGGCATGGGTCTTGATCGCCGGATTGGCTCCAAGTTCCTACACCCCGGACCAGGATATGGTGGATCTTGTTTTCCAAAAGACGTCTCAGCCTTAGCCCAGATTGGCAAAAATAACGGTTACACCTTTGGCATCATTGAGGCTGTTATGGAAGTCAACAAAAACCAAAAGGGTCGCATGGTTGAAAAAATTCAGTCTGAACTTGGAGGCCTTAAAGGCAAACGCCTCGCCATGCTGGGTCTTGCGTTTAAACCCAATACCGATGATATGCGCGATGCCCCTTCTCTTGTCGTCATTGAAGCCCTTCAGGCCCTGGGGGCAGAGATTGTCGCCTGCGATCCTGCCGCAATCTCTGAGGCCAGAAAGGTCTTAAAAGACGTCACTTTCAAGGATGACCCGTATGCAACGATTGAAGGCGCGGATGCAATGATCCTCATGACGGAGTGGAACCCCTATCGTAACCTCGACCTTGAGCGGATAAAGAGCGCACTTAAATCTCCTATTATCATTGACTTGCGGAATGTCTATGAACCAAAACGGATGAAAGAAATGGGCTTTCAGTATACGAGTGTGGGCCGACCTCTGAAATAAGGTGTAAGGAAGGAAAGCAAGATTGCATGCGCTCGTTAATACCTCCTAAAGCTCGAATCACCTTGATTCTCCTGTTGTTTGTTGTTGCTCTGCTGACTTCCTGTACCTCCGATGAGGAAAAAAAAGAGGAGCACTATAAAAGCGGGCTCGACTACACCGAAACGGGAAAAGACGACGAAGCGATTATCGAATTTCTCAACGTCATTCAACTCGACCCCAATCACGCCAAAGCCAAATACGAACTTGGCGTGATCTACATGAAAAAAGATGACCTTCCCAATCTGAGAAAAGCCTTTAAGCTCTTAGAAGAAGCCGTTCAAGTTGACCCGGAACTCATCGATGCCCAGGTGCGCTTAGGCATGTTCTATCTTCTTTCAAACGATTTTGAAGCCGCCAAGGAAAAGGCACTCCTTGTACAAAAAAAAGAGCCTGACAACAGAGAAGCCCTGAGAATTATTGCGAGAGTTCATGCCAAAAATGAAGAATGGTCTTCAGCAGAAACGGCATACAAAGCCATTTTGAGGATCGCCCCTGAAGAACAAGAAACCTACTTCGAATTATCTGATTTTTATATCAAACAAAAAAACTTTAAGGCAGCAGAATCGACCCTACAAACAGTTCTTTCCCAAAACAAAGATGCCATCGCTCCCCATGTCATGCTGGCGCGGTTTTACGAAGTGACAGATCAAAACAAAAAAGCAGAAAATTTTTATCAAAAATCCCTGCGCCTAGCCCCCAAGGACAGCTCTCTTTATTTTGCCCTTGCTCGTTTTTATCAGGGGAACGAACAATTCGATCAAGCCATTGATATTCTAAACAAGGCCACAACAATTGATCCGACAGATCCAACACCTATGATTGCCCTGGGAGATTTCTATTTATTGCGCAAACAAATGAAATCCTCAGAAATGGCCTTTAAAAAAGCCCAAGCACTTGAAAAAGAAAGCTATACCGCTCAAAAACGCCTCATTAGTCTTTACCTCATGCAAGGCAAAAAAGGTTTTGCAGAAAAAACACTACAAAACCTCCTTTCTGTTGCGCCTAAAGATTCAGACGGCCTCTTTATGAAAGGCCGTCTGCTTTTGATCGAGAGAAAAGGGAAGGAAGCCGAGCAGAATTTTCGAAAAGTCCTGCAAACAAACCCCGCCTATCCAACAGCACATTATTATCTGGGCTTAGCCCACTTACTCAAAGGGGAGGAAAAACAGGCCCGGTCTAAATTTATCGAAGCGGTCAAATTGGACCCCGAAAACCATAACGCACGGCTTGCTTTAGCCGAACGCTACTTGAGCACACGTTCATTTGAGCTTGTGCTCACAGAGATTGAATTCGTTCTCAAAAAAAATCCAAATAACGTTAGAGCCTATATGATGAAAGGGGATGCCTCTTTGGGCATGTCCGAGCCTCAAAAAGCAGAAGCCAGTTACAAAAAAGTAATTGCGCTTGCACCAGACAATGCAAGCGCCTATTTTCGTTTGGGCTTATTGCAACGCAGGGAAAAAAAAGATTCAGAAGCAAAAAAAAACTTTGAAAAAGCAGTCAAATTTCAAGCCGGTTTTGCCGATGCCCTCTCTCAAATTGTATCTATTCACTTAAAAAACAATGATTTAGAGGGTGCACTAAATCGTGTGACAGCAGAAATTAAAGCCTTCCCCGAACAAGGCGTATTTTTCCGCTTACGAGGGAAACTCTACGACTTAAAAAAACGGCCTAAAAAAGCAATTTCAGATTTAAAAAAAGCCATCCATTTAAATCCAAACGACTTGGGCGCTTACCTTGACTTAGGTAATCTATACAGCCGCCAAAAAGCCTTTCCTGAAGCCCTCCAGGAGTTGGAGGAAGCAATCAAGCTCAACCCCAGAGTCGTTCAGGTTCACATGTTGAAAGGGATCATTTTTGAAGCGCAGCAACAACAAGAGCAAGCACAGCGCTCCTATGAGCAAGCCTTAGAAATCAATCCCCAATTTGCACCCGCAGCCAACAACCTGGCCTGGATTTACGCCGAATATGGGGGCAACATTGACAAAGCCCTCTCTCTGGCCCAAATCGCAAAAGAACAATTTCCAGACGATCCGAGTATTTCAGATACACTCGGATGGATTTATTATAAAAAAAATGCCTTTTTAAAAGCAGTCGCTCTTTTGGAAGAGAGTGCTGAAAAACTCTCAGAAAACCCCCTCGTACACTATCACCTTGGCATGGCCTATTTTAAAACGGACAAAAAAGAACAGGCCAAAAAAGAACTCAAACGAGCCCTTAAACTCAAACCCGGATTTTTAGGATCCGAAGTGGCCAAACAAACATTGCAGGAGATGAAAGAAGAGTGACAGACTTTCTTTCAAAAAAAGAGCGGCTCATTCAAAAGCTCAAGACCCTGAGTCCTTCAAAAAAAGACCCCCCGCTTTTTTTTCAAAATATATTTTCCCTCATACAAGAAGAGATTCCCATTCGTGTTCTTTGGTTTTTTCCTGTCGACCCACGCTCGGCGAAACGCTCAGATGATTGTCTTCAAATTTGGAGTGGCAGCAATTCACAAGTGGAAATGGGATCAATCTTCCTAGATCACCATCTTTTCCCAAGCGTAGATGCGCTCAAGAATGAAACACACGGAGCCATTCGCGGAGAGGTCTGGTGGAGCAATGCCCATCTCATGAAACATGTCTTCTACAAACAAGTATTAAAACCCGAATCCCTTTTTTTCGCCTATATTTCTCTCCTATTCGGAGCCGATCAATCCTGTATCGGCTACCTTGTTTTCTGGAAAGAAAGAAACAAAGGACATTTTTCGGACCAAGACTGTGCATTATTGTCTGACTTTTTGCCCACAGCAAGCCTTTTAATGCAAGAGGACTCAAGGACTTCAGAACCTACCTCAAGCCCTGGAGCACAAGCAACAGAGGCACGTCTACTTGATCGCATCGAAGAAATAAGTGGCATTAGAGAGGAAGAACTTTACTCTCTCATTCGTAGAAGGGCTCAGCCCGGCATTTTGATTTTAAATCAATTGGGAAACACGCTCTATTTGAATCACGATGCCAAATCTTTCTTGGAAGGCATGACAGCAAAAACACGTCCCCTGAGATCAAAGATAGAAAACGAAAAAGAAATCCTCAAACAATCCGAACAAAACGAAACTCGGCTCCCAAATGATCGTAGAAAAAATGATATTGGCCCTCCTTTACCTGAAATTGTCTATCAACTGTACGCCCATTTTGCTAAACTAGTTTCTTTAAGTGATAGACTGGCAGAAGCCGCATTACCCACGGTAAATCGGATTTGCATCTACGATAGCAGAGTCTACCTGCTCCGGGCCTTGCTCCTTCGTCCGCAAGACGAGTCAGAAGATGCAGCTCACTTCATGATTCTCATTGAGAAGGTCTCTCAGGGGGTTCGAGTTGACCAGATTGATTGGACTGCAAAGCTGACGCCACGAGAGAGCGAAGTCGTTTATTTGTTATTAGAAGGGAAAACAAACAAGGAGATCGCGGTTCGCATTGACATTGGTGAATATACGGTAAAAGACCATATCAAACGCGTCATGAAAAAACTGGCAGTCACAACACGTGCGGGCATTGTCGCGAAAGTACTCCAGCACCATTTTCCAACGTAGAAGACCGCTCTTTTCCATCTTGCTCCCGTGAAATGCCAGTAAAATGTCCATAATGAAGGGTGCTTGGCTCAAGCCCCCCTCGTTTGAGGGGCTTGACGTATGTTCACACATATCTTAAAGTTAAGGTAATATTTTACAAAGAATCGCTATTTTGTTCTAATCTGTTTTAAATACTTCGTGCTGTGGGTTCCCAGTTTATTTTAGTGTTCGTCCTTAAAGCCCACATCTTGAGTAGAATCCAACTTGTAATTTTTGGATGTGGAGGAAGGGTAATGAAAGTAGGCAAAGTTGTATTGGGGGGACTCTTGATCGCCTCCTTTTTGATCAGTGCGTGTGGTGTTGTTCGTGTCCTTCCAAAATCAGACGATAAAGGCTTCACATCCAATCCTAACAGTCGTAGGCTGATGGCCTCAATTGCGCCTTCTCTGCCCTCGGATGCGCTTGAAGCAGATGCCTCAGACTACATCCTGGGCTCAGAAGACTTGATTGAGGTCATGGTCTGGAAAAATCCTGACTTGTCGACAACGGTTTTTGTTCGACCCGACGGAAAGATATCACTGCCACTCATTGGAGATTTACAAGCCGCAGGATTGACATCCATTGAGTTAAGAGATTCAATTAAGGTGCTGCTCAGGCGATACAAAAAAACGCCTGAGGTTTCAGTCATCGTTCGAGAAATCAACAGTTTTTCTATTTTCTTTGTCGGAGAGGTCGTGCAGCCGGGTAAAATCAATTTAAGAAGTGAAACAAGTTTTCTTCAGGCCATCACGCTGGTTGGAGGCTTTACCGAATTTGCCGAGGTAAAAAAGATCATCCTACTCAGAAGAGAACATGGCCGAGAGCGTCGCATTAAGATCAACTATAAAGACATCGTGAGTGGAGATGACCCGGATGGCAATATCATGTTGAAACGCGGTGACACGGTTTTGGTTCCATAGCTCATTTTTCAAATACAATATGCCTTAACCTTTAGAAAAAGAGTGATTGAATTTACGTGGATGCCACAAACAAAAAATTAGACTACCAGCAACTCATCTGGGACTTCATTGGCATTGCCTGGCGAAGAAAATTTTGGGTCTTGATCCCCCTTGGTCTTGGGGTCGCGATTTCAATTTATGTCTCTTCCATACTCCCCAAAATTTACCAATCGAGTACCTTTATCCTGGTCGAGCAACAAAAGGTCCCGCAATCTGTCGTAAAGTCCGCCGTCACGGGTACAGCTCAAGATCGTCTCTCCAGTATCAAACAGCAAGTATTGAGTCGCTCTTTTCTAATGAGAATTATCGATAAGTTTGATCTCTACCAAGCAGGAGAGCCTTCCTTTTTGCAACGAATCACAAGAAGGAGCCACGAAGCAGCCACGCTTAGTACGGGGGGGAAAATCAAACGGATGAGAGAATCAATCCAGGTTGATACCAGGGGAAGAAGGCGTCTGGAAAGCTTTTCGATTTCTTTCCTTGGACGAGAACCCGAGACGGTTATGCATGTCACCAATGAACTTGCCTCACTGGTCATTGAAGAAAACCTCAAAATCCGCGAAGCTTTTATTGAGGGAGCAACCGACTTTCTTGATGGAGAACTCAACACCCTTAAAAAGAATCTCGAAACCCAGGAAAAACGGATCGGAGATTACAAACGTGCCCACATTGGTGAACTACCAGAACAATTGGATTCAAATTTACGAGCCCTTGACCGTTTTCAAGCGACCCTGGAGACCATTCGTCTTTCAGAAAAAGCTGCAATGGACCGGAGCATCGACCTGGAGCGGATGTATAAACTCGCTAAAACACAGGGAAATACCAATGCATTGTTGAGCCAGCCCCTCAATGGGCTTGAGCCTCTTCCCCTATCCCCCATTCAACAAAGATTGTTTCAGTTGAATGGGGTGCTCTCGGAGCTGCGGATTGAATACAATGAGACCTATCCAGACATCATTGTGCTTAGACGCACAATTGAGGGTCTGGAAAACCAAATAAAAAAATCTACTCCGCCACAGGAATCCCTATCATCCATTGGGCAGATTGAGGGAACAACAACGCCATCAATTGACTCCAAACCCGCAGTCGTGGCCTTACTCAATCAAATCAGAAGTACAAATGAGACCTTGAGAGATTTAGTCAAACGGGAAAAAGATTTACTTTCGCAAATTGCACGCTACGAACGGCGTGTTGAGAATACCCCAAAACGCGAACAGGAAATGGTCACAATACAACGAGATTACAACAATGTTTCCGCAAGCTACCAGTCGCTCTTATCTAAAAAGTTAAATGCTGAGATCTCGGAAAACCTGGAAAAAAGGCAAAAAGGGGAACAATTTCGAATCATTGACACCGCAAACCTACCCGAGAAACCCATCAAACCCGACAAGATGATGGTTGTGCTCATGGGCAGTGCCTTAGGGTTTGCACTCGGTGTTGGTTTGGCCTTTATCCGGGAACAACTGGACAACTCTATCCGAAAACCTGAAGAGGTTGAAAGAATCACCTCGGTGCTTGTCTTGGCAATTATCCCCGATTTTGAAGATGAATTGCGTAAGAGCGAGAAACAACCTGAGCGCAAAGTTGTAGATATTGACTCAGGACGGAAGCGTTATCCACGAAGAAGCGGGATAAACCGATGAAGAGCCGTGCCTCCAAAGACAATGCTGTGCGTCAAGGGATTATCGTCTTGAATGAAGCAACCCCTTTTATCACAGATCGTTATCGATTGCTCTTTGCAAAAATTGATTTGATCAGTCGGAAACAAGGGAAAAAAGTGATTGCAATCACAAGCTCAATTAAGGGAGAAGGAAAGACCACAACGACCTCGAATCTTGCCGTCGTTTCCGCGCGGGATTTCGGAAAGCGTGTTCTCATTATTGATGGCGACTACAAAAACCCTTCTCTCGCAAGGCGATTTGAAGTGAATGATGACGTCGGCTTAGTCAACGTTATTGCGGAGGAATGCACTTTTTCGAGTGCCGTTCAACACGGCCCTGTAAAAAACCTAAGCCTCCTGACCATGGGACGCGAATCCAACAGCCGTCGGGTTCAGATGAGACACAATGAAAATGCCCATATTTGGGCAGAAAATGGCATTCTCTCCATCTTACAGGAAGTCCGCGACTGGTTTGACTATATCTGGGTCGATGCCCCTCCTATTCTGCCGCTTTTTGATATGAGCGTCATTTCCGAAGCCGTTGATGGTGTTGTGCTTGTTGTTAAAACGGGAGTCACCCCCGAAGCCGTGCTCACACAAGCTGTCAAATCCTTGGGCTCGGACAAAGTCATTGGCAGCGTCCTTAACTACGCAAAAACAAGCTGGAAGTATGGTTACGACCGTTACCACTATGAATACGATCACTACGACCATTGACTCACCTCAACCGCATCAGATGAACAGGCATTAAACCATGTTTCGATTATTCAACCGATATTACTCAATCAAACATACTTTTTATTTCGCCTTTGAAAATATCCTCATTGTCTTGTTTTTGGTGTGGGGTACAGTCATTGACGCCGTATGGGTCCACCTGCTCTTGGCCCCCCTGATCTGTCAGCTGGTCCTCTACTACAGCGATTTATTTCCGCCTTTCCCCCGGTTTTCCATCAAGGAATTTTTAGTAAAGCACCTGAAAGCCATGTTATGGGCTGCAGGAATTCTATTTCTCTGTTATCTCATTATTCCCCCTCCCTCGACGGAAGACTGGAGCGCACTGTGGTGGCGTTTGGCTCTCTTCCCCTTATTGATCATTGGGTTGCGGTTTGGCTACCAGACTTTAAGTATCACACGCCATTTAGATACCCCCATTTTGATTATTGGCTCAGGGACTGTCGCCACAATTCTCAAAGACTATCTCGTCCAGGATCGCAACCTGGGCTATCGAATTTTCCATTTTCAGTGGGATTTAGGCACGACAAATAAAACGGGAGACCAATTGGAACACCTCTCGCGTTTTGTTAAACGTCAAAAAATTAAACAGGTCGTCGTTGCCTTACGTGACCGTCGGGGACAATTACCCGTAAAATCCCTCTTACACCTTCGAGTTCAAGGCATTGAAGTCTTTGAAGCGGTCTCTTTCTACGAGCGGATTGCAGGAAAAATTCGTGTGGACTGGCTCAAACCCAGCACATTGATTTTTAGCGAAGGCTTCAATCGCATGCACCTCATCCGGGTCACAAAACGTGTCTCAGACATCTTATTTTCAGTCATTGGGCTAATTGTCTCTTTACCCGTCTTTCTCGTGATTCCACTGATGATCAAGCTCACTTCTAAAGGTCCCATTTTCTATCGTCAAGAGCGTGTTGGCGAAAGAGGTCAGCCTTTCATGGTGATGAAGTTTCGCTCAATGCGTGAAGATGCTGAAGTGGCCAGTGGCCCCGTTTGGGCTCAGGAAAATGACCCCAGGGTGACCGCATTGGGAAAAATCATGCGCACACTGCGTATCGACGAAATTCCTCAAATGATCAATGTGTTAAGGGGCGAAATGAGTTTTGTCGGTCCTCGTCCGGAACGCGAGCTTTTTGTGAAACAGCTCAGAGAAAAAATTCCTTATTATGATCTTCGTTATACCGTAAAACCAGGCCTTACCGGTTGGGCTCAAGTCAAGTACCGTTATGGCGCAACAGAACAAGATGCCTTAGAAAAACTTCAGTACGACCTCTACTACATCAAACACCTGTCGCCCATATTTGATTTAACCATCGTCATTGATACCATTCGTGTGGTACTCCTTGGATCAGGAGCGCGATAAGAACGAAACCTCAGGGAGCCTTGACTCGGATCGAGTATCATTTGTATTTTTGGGATATTTTTCACCCTAAATTTTTTATTTTTTTCAACGATTAAGGACCTCATTTTTGGTCTTGTATTCTCTCTTTTAATTCGCCCACGTTGTTTCTGTTTTACTGAGAAAACCACCCGAATTGGATCTTAAACATATGAAAACAAGCCCTTCACTAAGAACACTCACTCACATATTCGTCTTACTCTTTACCTTGTCTGGAACAACTCACGCCGCCGTGATCATGAATTCATCAATATCTGTTTCCCAGAACTATAACGACAATATTTTTTTCACCAAAGAAAACACAGTCGATGATCTCACAACAATTGTTTCACCTCAACTTGGTTTCGCTCATACGGGAAAAAATATAAACCTTGGACTCGGCTACCGCGGTCGCGCCTTATTCTATGCGGAAAACACGGATCAAAATAATTTTTTTCACGCACTCTCTATTGATCTCGATTTTCCAATTTTAAATCGTCAAATTAGAGGCGTTGAAGTTAAAATTATTGAAGAAATGTCATTTTCTCCTGAGTTGCCAGGTTTTTCTTTTTTCGAAGGAAAAGATCAGACGGCAATCGCAAGGAATAACCGTCTGCCTCAAGGCGGTGGGCAAGGTGTGCGACTACGGAAAACAGATACATTTCAAAATCAAGCGGGCATTTCTCTTTCATACGATTGGACAGAGCGCCTTAATACGGTCGCTCAGTACACAAATGTAATCACCCGTTTTTCTGGCAGCCAATTTAAAGATCGAAACGCCCACCTGAGCACTTTTGGCACATCATACCGCTACCCCTTTTCACCGCGCACCTCATTAACAAATAATTATCGTTTGGCCGCCACAACAGGCGACGCACTCAACCGTGTCATTCACACTGTAAATGTTGAGCTCGCCCATCAAATAAGCCCGACCTTCTCCGCCACCGCAGGAGTTGGAAGCGCTTACATTAAGGGGAATCAATCTCTCCAACCTATTTTTTCGGCCGGGCTCAATAAACTTTTTCAGAATGGAGAAGTCTCCGTTGTATACAAGCGTAGGGTTTCAAGTGGACTCGGCGTAGTCCGTGGGGTAACCCGCAGACAAAGAGTTCTTGGAAATCTAAGCTACAACCTCACGGAACGGACGGGGATCTATCTCCGAGGGAGCTATGCAAGTAATAAATCGATAGCGGAGAATGAAATCAATATCATAAATTATGGCGCAACAACCGGGGTTTCAACCCAGTTTCTGTATTGGTTAAGCGGTGGACTCAGTTATTCCTATATCAGGCAAGAAACCAAGGGAGCTTTAAATACGCTTGGAAGAGATGGAAAAAGGAACTTGATTTTGTTTGAACTCACAATAGCGGGTCCACCATGGCGAATTATAAAATAATGCATTTTTCGATTATCCTTCCAATAGCTTACATGCTTCTACTCTTCTTTCTCTGCTCACTGCCGGATACGAATACGTCTCAAAATACCTTGACGAATATCCCTTCCATGTTACAGAATTTACTCCATCTACCGGCCTTTGGAGGACTTGCCATCCTATGGCTCTTTTCACTCCGTTATTTCGCGCTGTCCAGCCGTGCGTCACAACAGATTGCTGTTATCGTGAGCATTAGCTATGGCGGTCTACTCGAATTAGTCCAAATTTGGGTTCCCGGACGTTTTGCATCCCTGGGAGATTTCTTATTCAATTGCCTCGGCGTATTATTATTTATGACATTTTACCTAAAAATTATTCCCTATCTCATTCCTCTATCCGGTTTTAAAAAAAAGTGGGCCCCCTGATGACAAATGCCATTACGATTGATGTCGAAGATTATTTTCAAGTCTCAGCCTTTGAACCTTACGCAACAAAAAAAGGCTGGGATCGGTTTGAAAGCCGTGTTGAGAAAAATACAGAGCTGCTTTTGGATCTGCTCGATGATCTTCAAACACAAGCCACATTTTTTGTCTTAGGTTGGGTTGCCGAACGCCAGCCCAAGCTGGTCAAAACGATTGCACGACGGGGCCACGAAGTGGCCTCCCACGGCTACAGCCATAAAAGAATTTACACACAAACCCCAGAAGTCTTCAAAGAAGAAACCCTTAGATCAAAAAAAATGCTTGAAGACATGATCGGTCAATCCGTTCAAGGCTATCGTGCAGCGAGCTACTCCATCACCGCGAAAAGCCTCTGGGCACTTGACATTTTAATCGAAGCAGGTTTTGCCTATGATTCAAGTATTTTTCCTGTTTGGCACGATCTTTATGGTATTCCAGATGCAGATCGTTTTGCTCACGTGATTACGCGCGATGCCGGAACCATTCAAGAATATCCCCTTTCCACCTTGAAATTAGGGAAGATGAATCTGCCCGTCGGCGGTGGAGGCTATCTCCGGCTTTTTCCATACCCAATTACAAAATGGGCCATTAACCATTTAAACAAAAAAGAAAAACAACCTGCAATTGTCTACCTACATCCTTGGGAAGTCGATCCCGAGCAACCTCGGATGGAAGGCAGCCGTTTGTCCAAATTCCGACACTATGTCAACTTAAGAAAGACAGAAGACACACTCAGAAAACTTCTGCGTGAATTTCAATTTGGCCCGATGCGTCTGCTGAATTTAGCGGACTGACACATAAAATATAACTGAGGGTTTTGTCGACAAAGGGGAGAGTAAATCAATCATTTTTTCCAATGAAATAAGACCTCTTCAAACAAATAATTTTCAAGAAAGTAATTTTTCTCATGAAAATAAAAGCTTCCACGCGACAAAAAAAACCGCCCATTTTCATCTTTGGCTCCGCACGTTCAGGCACATCTTTGTTAAGTCGAATTATTGGGAGCCATCCCAATATTGCCGTCCCATTTGAATCGCAACTCTACAATACTTTTTATCCGTGGTTACCATATTATGGAGACCTACAAGCGCCGGAAAATTGTAGACGGCTTGTCCGCGACATGTTGCAGACAGGGGACTTATTGGACTGGACGCCTAGACCGAATGAAGAAAAAACACTTGAGGCGATAAAACGCTTTGATTTTCACGGTATTGTAGACGCCTTGATTACGGGATGGGCTCAGCAGAATGGAAAGCCACGATGGGGTGAAAAAACACCTTGGCATATTTTTTTCTGGCGGGAAATATTAGAGGGCTTTCCTGAGATGAAAGTGATCCATATTGTTCGAGATGGACGAGACGCATCTCTTTCGTGGCGAAATGCCCGTTTTGGGCCAAAACATATTTATCCTCTTGCACTTAAATGGCGGTATTATTTAGAACAAGTCGCTGAGATGAAACAACACTTGGGTCAAACCAGAGTATTTGAACTGCGTTACGAGGATTTACTTGATGATCTTGAAGGAATTTCGAAACGTCTTTGTGCGTTTATTGATGAAGAATTTAGTGAAGAGATGCTGAGTTTTCATCGTGAAAAAGTGCATTATCCGACCGATAAACAAAATATGTCAAACCTCACAAAACCCCTGATTAAAAGCAACAAAGAAAAATGGCGCAAGGCAATGAGTAAACGAGAGATTCGTCTTTTTGAAGCGGTTTGCGGGGATTTCTTGAAAAAATATGATTATGATTGTGTGCATGAGTCCGCCAGTATTTCAGGGCTGGAAAAATTTAGAATCAACTATATAGAACATCCTCCTCGACGGATATGGTCGATGCTGAAAAATACAAAAGGACACAGGGACGCATTGCGATTAAAATATATCTATTTCCGTTTACGCCTTGGTTTTTAGGCGACTTGAAGATTCGCTTATGTTTGAAAAGCGCATAACCTATGACTTAATCAGAGACTTTCAGCTTTGAAGCCCTTGCATTCCTGTACATTAGTTGATGCGCATGTTCACATGCAGCGCTGTTTTACCTGGTCTCATTTTTTTCATTCTGCCTATCGTAACTTCCAAAAAATAGCACTCTCCTTAACAAAAGATTTTTCTGCTGTTCTCCTGTTATCAGAGGTCGCAGGGGTGCAGTATTTTCGCGATCTGCTCGCGCTATCGGACAAAGATCAAGCAGGTCAAACGAAATTACTTGGGGATTGGCAGGTATTTAAAACGGAGGAAAGCTGTTCGCTCGAAGTCAGAAGGGCTCAAGGAGAGTCACTTTTTATTATCGCCGGTCGACAAATTGTGACGCAAGAAAAATTAGAAGTCTTGGCTTTGTTGTCCGATGCACAATTTAAGGATGGTCTGCCCCTATCGCAAGTTGTGGAAGAGATTCGCGCCGCAGGTGCCGTCCCTATCGTGCCTTGGGGGGTCGGAAAATGGCTGGGACAACGTGGCGCACTGCTCTCAAAATTTATAGCGACTGGGCCAAGCGACGTCTTTTTAGGGGACAATGGCGGTCGACCTACCTTTTGGAAACATTCTGCACATTTTAAACTTGCGCAGGACAAAGGCCTCTTGGTCTTGCCGGGCAGCGATCCCCTCCCGTTATCCAGTGAAGTGGAACGTGTCGGCAGTTATGGTTTTCATTTGCCGCAAAAACTCTCCAGTAGACAGCCTGCAGCCGAACTGAAGAAGCATTTATTGGCTAAACCCAAATCTCTAACAGCGTATGGCAGATTGCAGTCACCTTTGGCTTTTTTTAAAAACCAAGTCAGTCTTCGCTTGCGCTAGTGCGACTGAGCGAGTACCCCATAGAAGGAGGCATTTTCAGATCTTCTTTTCCCTGAGAACAATCATGACTATGTATCGTTCAAACAAATCGAATCTGCCCTTATGAAGGTACTCGTTGTCGCCCCCCAGCCCTTTTATCAGGAAAGAGGAACACCCATTGCCGTTGATTTATTACTCAAGACACTCAGTGATCGTGGTGACGAGGTGGATTTACTGACCTTTCATGAGGGCAGTGATCGCAGTTATCCGGGTTTAAAAATAGTCAGAATCAAACCCTGGTTTCCAGTTCGAAATATAAAACCGGGATTTTCCCTCAAAAAGTTGATTTGTGATGCACACTTGTTTGCACAATTTCTACATTTGATGACCATCCAAAAATATGATCTTGTGCACGCCCTTGAAGAAGCTGCCTTCATGGCCCTGCTGGCCTGTCCGATTCGCAAAGTCCCTTATATTTACGATATGGATTCTTCAATGACCACTCAGCTCATCGATAAAATGAAACCCTTGAAAAAAATAGAGGGTTTTTTGCGCTTGCTTGAGGGCCTACCGATGCGTTCTGCTGATATCGTTATGCCAATGTGTGATGCACTTGCAGAAGAGGCCCGTTTCCGTGGGGCAAAATCGGTGATTGTACTGAAGGATGTTTCGCTTGTGGGTTATGGGACTGAAACGGACACTGTGCTTCATCTCAAAAAAGAGTTAGGTGCAGATAAAAAAATAGTGATGTATATTGGTAATTTGGAATTTTATCAGGGCATGAATTTATTTTTGGAAAGTGTCAGCCTGATTTACAAAGACCTCCCCGAAATGTCGGTTGTCATTATTGGTGGGGCGGATCTTGATATCGAGAAATATCGTCATTTGTCAAAAAAGCTGGGTCTTGAACAAGTCGTACATTTTTATGGGAAAAAACCGGTGGCCGATATTGCCGCTTATATGCGGCAGGCCGATTTATTGGTTTCTCCCCGTATACAAGGTGTTAATACGCCCATGAAGGTTTATAGCTATCTGCATTCAAAAACAGCGGTATTAGCAAGCGATTTGCCGACACATACCCAAGTAATGACCAGCAAAATTGCCGTGCTGGCCAAAGCGGAGGCCCCTTCTTTTTCAGACGCAATGAAAAGAATCATTTGTGATGATGTACGTCGGGAAGAGCTCGCGCTTGAGGCTTATCACTATATTGAAAAAGAACACAGTTATGAGGTATTCAAACAACAGGTCAACAAAGCCTATGGTTTGTTAGTGCCGGAAAAGAAACCGCATGGGTCTGCGTGATTTTGATGCCCTGCAAACAAAGCATTTCGACATTGTCGTGGTCGGCGGGGGGATCTATGGTGCGACGATGGTCTGGGAAGCCGCATCGCGTGGTTTGTCTGTTGCCTTGTTTGAAAAACAAGATTTTGGACACGCCACTTCAGCCAACAGCCTAAAAATGATTCATGGCGGCATTCGCTATTTACAGCAATTAGACCTGAAACGCTTGCGTGAATCTGTCCGTGAACGGCGAAGTTTGTTACGGATCGCCCCTCACCTTGTTACACCCATCAAATGTCTTTTTCCGACACAAAATACTTTGACTGAAAACCGTGTAACGGTAGAAGCGGCCTTTCAGCTTTACAATTGTTTGTCCTGGGATCGAAATCAAGAGATTGATCCGGGCCGACATATCCCTTGTGCAGGAACGATAAATCGAAAGAAAATGCGAGAAATAATCCCCGCCTTAAAAAAGCTTCATTGTAGCGGTGCCGGGTATTGGTACGATGCACAAGCACACAACACAGAACGTCTTATCCTCTCTTTTGTGTGTTCTGCGCGATCAGAAGGCGCAAGCGTCTTCAACTATGCTCCCGTGAAAACACTCTTAAAAAAGGACGCAAAGGTGAAGGGTGTTGTTGTCTGTGACGGCCTCAGCAACAAGTCTTACGAAATACAAACAGACTCGGTCATCGATTGTACCGGGCCTTGGTCAAAATGGCATTCGGAAATAAATGACAAAATCGCGAAACCCGTTTTTGCCAAAGCAGTAAATCTTCTTGTTAAGAAATCCTTCTTTCCGTGTGCAGTGGCTTTGAAAACAAGGCATAAAAGTGAAAATGCTTCATCAAGCCGGCAATTGTTCATCGCACCATGGAAGAATCAAAGTCTCATTGGAACCTGGTATTTCCCGCCAGGGGATAGTGCAGAGCATGTCTCCTCAACAGAACGGGAATTGGATGAGTGTTTGCAGCAGGCCAATTCACTCTTACCCGGGATGAAGATTGATCGTGGTGATATCACTGCGGTTCAGGCCGGATTGCTACCTGCTGAAGTCGAAAATCATACCGCTGAGCCGAGATTAAAAAACAAAGCCCATATTGTCGATGCGAGCAAACAGGGTGGGCCTCAGGGTTTATTTCTTGTTCAGGGCATCAAGTTTACAACCGCACGGGCTGTGGCAGAATCAACGATTGACCTTGTTTCCCATCGTCAGGGGAAAAGGGTGAAAAAATCAGAAACAGACTCTCGGCCACTTTATGGCGGTAAGCTTGGGCAAGTGGCGCCTTATTATCAGTCAAAAAAGAAGCACTATTCAGACCGTTTAGAAGAGAAGAAAATCACGCACCTTATTGATAACTATGGTACAAATATTGATGTCATCATGGCTTATATTGAGCAGGATGCCTCCTTAGGACAGTGGGTACCGGGGACAACAGAAGTCTTGATTGCAGAACTTGTCTTTGTCCTAGAGCATGAGATGCTTGTGACACTTTCAGACCTCTTATTGCGTCGTATTGATCTCGGGGCGCTTGCGATGCCCAGTCAAAAAACGATTGTATTTTGTGCCGACTTTCTCGGAAAACGCTTACATTGGGATGAGGACAGGCAATTGGAAAATATAAACACGCTGATAGCGTCTTACCAGTCTTTGCATCAATCAACCCACTAAAAAGCAGTCTGCGCAGGAGGTGTTTATTTGTCGAACACAGTAGAAAACGAAATCATGGGAAAGAAGCGAATTGCCGTCACTGGCGCAACGGGTTTTCTCGGGAGCCATCTCACTGAGCGTTTTCTTTCAGATGGCAATCCAGTCAACATCTTTGTTCGAGACCTTAAGAAAGTCGGTGTTTTTGAAGGGCGAGTGGAGAAAACAGTGGTCGGTGATATTGCCGATCAAAACCGACTTGATGAATTGATGCAAGGAGTTGATATTGCTCTTCATTTGGTTTCAAATTTTCGTGTTGCCTCCGGCCCGCCTGAAAGCTATCAAAGAATCAATGTAGAAGGAACAAAGGCCGCACTTCGTGCTGCAAGAGCGCAGGGCGTCAAACGCTTTGTCTACTGCTCTACCATCGGGGTGCATGGAAGTGTAGAAAACACTCCGGCAACCGAGAATTCTCCCTATAATCCAGGCGATCTCTATCAGGAAACGAAAACAGAAGCAGAACAGTTTTGTCTGGCTGAATCTAAAAAAGAAGGCATGGAAATTGTCGTTGTGCGTCCCACATCGCTTTATGGGCCTGGTGATATGCGCATGTTGAAGATGTTTAAAATGTTGGCGAAAAAAACTTTTTTCACGGTTGGCCCCTGCAATGAAAATTTTCATGCGATTTATATTGACGATATCGTTGAAGGTTTTGTAAAAGTCATCGAAACGCCGGACATTAGCGGGGAAATCTTTTTAATTGGCGGGCCTGAATATCTTCCGCTCAAAGCCTATATTAATACTGCTGCGGATGCCCTTGGTGCGCCACCGCCATTTTTACATTTCCCTTATTGGTTCTTCTATGGTGCCGCTGTGGTTTGTGAATCGATTTGTGTCCCTTTAGGGATTGAGCCACCCCTACACAGACGGCGGGTCCGGTTTTTTAAAAATAATCGTGCATTTTCAATTAAAAAAGCCCAGGAAGTCTTGGGTTATCAAGCAAAAGTGAGTCTTAAAGAGGGGATGAAGCGCACGGTGGATTGGTATAGAGAAAAGGGGTTTTTATAAAACGTATCCCTGGAATGGATTGATTTGGCAGTATCGGAATGAATAAAAAAAACATCTTCAAACTCTTTGTGAGTTTGGGGATTTTGACCGTACTATTGACGAGCATTGATCTTGTTTCGCTTGGCAAGGTCATGCTAAACGCAGACCCGGTCTTTTTATCGATTGCGCTTGTTTTTGTCTTGAGTATTCGCTTTGTCATGGCCTATCGCTGGCAAGTTGTTTTACATCTTTATCGTATATTCCCAAAGTTTTTGAATTTATTGTCGATTGTATTTATTAGTAACTCCGTCGGACAACTTTTACCTGGAGGCATCGGTGTTGATGTGGTTCGCAGTTATCAGCTTTCAAAAGAGGAAGGCGTGGCAACTGAAATTGCAGCCTCTGTTTTTCTTGATCGCGTGATCGGACTATTTTCAATGTTGCTGATTGCTTTTATCTCCTCTGTTGTTGGTGCAGCCTTGAATACTGTTGCTCCGATTTATGCGTTTGTCAGCGCAGGTTCGTTGACGGGCTTTCTAGTCTTGTATTCGTTGCGAAACAAATTGACAGATTTGGGCTATACTCAGATCAAGGTACAAGGGCGATTGAAGGTGATTGTTGTCGCCTTGAGTCGATTTATTGAGTCCTTAGGTGCTGTGCGTTTACCCAAAGTGGCACTATTTAAACTCTTGCTGCTTTCGGTCTCTGTCCAGTTTATTCGGATCGTGATTTTTTTCACTATTTTTTTGTCTCTAGGGGTACATGCAGAGTTTCTACTGTTCATGGTCTTTGTTCCTTTGTTGTTTATTGTGATGTTGATGCCCGTATCGATTGGTGGTTTAGGGATTCGAGAAGGAGCACTTTATTTATTTTTTAAAGAGTCGGGTGTTTCACTTGAAACTTGTACTGCCGCAGGTTTATCTTTTCATTTTCTGCAACTGATTAGCTTATTGCCGGGAGTATTCTTATATCTTCTAAAAAAATAAAAATGTTTTGCAAGGCCCTCTCTTATTGGGGAAAGCGCTCATATTATTTTCTCTTGTTGCTCGTATTGTTTCCCGATGCAAACGTCTTTGCACAATCACCAGAGCTTGCCCTGTATGACGTATTTGAGACAAGTATTTCCTCAAATCAAAGCTATCGCAACCCCTTCGATTACAAAGAAGTGACGCTCTCTGGTGAATTTGAATCACCGAATGGTGAGATGTATCAAGTCAGTGGGTTTTATGATGGGGTCGTAGACACGCAACAGATATGGCGTATACGCTTTATGCCCGACATGCCTGGGGAGTGGACATATCGACTCTTCCCCTTGGGTAAAAAAGGGGCTCCTCAATCCGGGACATTTACGGTTTTAGATCAAGTCGTGCACAAAGGCGTTCGCGGCCATGTGAAGGTCGATCCAAAATATCCAAAATATTTGATTCATGATGATGGCTCACCCCATTACTGGGTGGGGGGGAAATGGATTGCGGCCCGAGATTACGGCCCTCCCCAAAAAGAAGGAGAGGTGAATACCGGTGAAGACCCCAGAAGTGAAGTCAGAATCGGTTGGAAATCGGATGAACAACTCACTCAGTATTTAGACCTTTTGCTTGAGTACAAACACAATGGGATCTTGTTGAAAATTGCCTTATATCCCTTAGAAAAAGACGGCCTTTCCTGGGACCTTGAGTGGATAAGGCGGGGAGAATGGCTCGTCAAAGCAGCAGCGGACAGAGGTATTTACGTGCAAGTCAATTTCTTCGATACCTGGTCTCGAAATAAAGATTTCTGGTTTAAAAATCAGATGGATGGCACAGGACAGCCCTTTAATGTTTGGAAAGCGGGGGATGAACACAAAAAGCAAAACTATATTCAGACCATCGTCAGTCGTTTTGCGGCCTTTCAAAATGTGTATTGGGAACTTGGAAATGAAATGGAACACAAGCCTAACTGCGGCACCTGTTTTGTTGACCTAAGCAACCAATATTATATTCCCTGGATTAAAGAAGCCGACCCCTACAAACTCCCCATCGGGCTTTCTGAGGAGATTTGGCGGAGCGCCGATGTGGATATCGGATTCTTACACCAAGCGAATGAACTGGATGCTGAAAGCTGGACGAAGCCTGTGATGATGAATGAATTGGTTGGTTACGAACGTCCGTCCTCTTTATTCCGCGATCTTTTAAAAAAATCCCCAAAATTTGTCCGAAGAACCTATAAAAATTTTTTTGGAAGAGATACGCTTCGTGGTTTGTGGCACGATGATGCGATGAATGCACCCGATTTACGCTTCGCCTATCGCAGAACCTTTTGGGCCGTCTTTGTGCTAGGGGGGACAGGCAGCAGCGAGGCCACCTGGCTCTATATTGATGCGCCATATAGTGCTGCCGCCCGGCATGTGATGCGCGATCATATGTACCTTGCTTCTGTCATTGAGAAATATGCACTGCTTTTAAATCAGACCGTCCTGATTAAGGGCTTTGTGAGAAATGGGCCGGTTAAAGCCGTGACGAGAGGACTTGCAGGCCAAGTCTATTTGACCTATTTTGATGCGGGTTATGAAACAGATATTGATGCCGGTGAGGTCGTTTTGAATTTGCCTGATGGACGCTATACGGCCTCATGGTATGATACTAAAAATGGCTCTTCCAGCAATTTTGATCTTGAAGTGACTGCCCAGGGTGGGTCGCTTCAATCTCCAAATTTTAACGAGGATATCGTGCTTATCATAGAAAAAAAGCCATGATGAAGTGCTATAAAATAACGCTGAATAAAATGACAAGGTTCTATAGATGAAAACTCCAGATAATGAAAAAAATGTTGTTTGGCACCATGCGACCGTGACCAGAAAAAGAAGGGAAGCCCAGAACGGCCATAGAAGCGTTATTTTATGGTTTACAGGTCTTTCCTCTGCAGGCAAATCAACGCTTGCCCATGCCCTGGAGGAGCAACTTCACCAAGGTGGGTGCCGAACCTTTGTTTTTGATGGAGACAATGTCAGACATGGTTTATGCAAAGACCTTGGATTTTCTGAAGTAGATCGACATGAAAATATCCGTCGTGTCGGGGAAATGGCAAAACTATTCATCGAAACGGGTGTGATTGCCTTAACCGCATTTATTTCTCCTTTCAGAGCCGATCGAGAGCAGGTACGACAACTCGTCCCAAAAGGGAATTTCATCGAAGTTTATTGCAAATGTTCATTGAGCGTTTGTGAAAAGAGGGATCCAAAAGGGCTTTACCAGCGTGCCCGATCAGGTGAAATTAAAAACTTCACCGGGATCACCTCTCCTTATGAAATTCCGGAAAACCCTGAACTCGTTGTAGACACTGAAGGCATCACACTCGCAGAAAGTGTTGAATACGTGATGCACTTTCTGAATGAGAAAAAAATTGTCAACTTGCCTGCAGAACCAAAAGGAGATGCCCGACATGAGTAGGTGCGCCACAAAATATTGATCCATTTTTTTTAGCGATTCACTCCAATTTAAATGATACCCCTCAGGTCAGTAGGCTCAATGGAAAAACTACAAGAAATAATCGCACAAAAAGAGGTCAAAGGGATCTCCGATTATTTCACGCTGTATCGGCGTCTCAATAAGATGTGCAAAGAAAGAGAACCCTCTTATGACAAAGCGCTGAACGTCGCGATTTTATCGAGTTTCACAAGTAATGGTATTAAAGAATCACTCTATGTAAAATGTTGCGCTTTAGGCATTTTTCCAAAAATCTATGTTTCTGAGTACAAACAATATACGCAGGAAATCCTGAACCCTGAGAGTGAACTCTATCAGTCCTCTCCCAATCTGATCATTCTTTTTATCGACGCAATGACGCTTTGGGGGGACGATTTTTTTCAAGCTTATCGAAGGTCTGATGAATCAAGAAAAGAGTGGGTGTCAGAAAACAGAGATGAGATTGAATCGCTCATTGAAAAAATAAAAACGCATTCTTCCGCCAAGATATTAGTCCACAATTTGGCTGTGCCAGAATACTCTCCCTTGGGTATCCTTGAAAATAAACAAGGTTTTGGTTTTTTTGAAGCCACAGAAACACTGAATCGCAAGTTACGGGAAGTGTATAAAACAGATCAGCAGGTCTTTGTTTTTGACTACGATGCTTTCTGTTCCAAGATTGGGAAACAAAATATTGTTGATCATAAAATGTACTATATCGGTGACATGAAGTTGAGTTTAAACCATATGCCCGCCTTGACGGATGCCTACCTGCCCTATATTAAATCGATGATGTCGATGACAAAAAAATGTCTGGTCTTGGATCTCGACAACACATTATGGGGGGGGGTGATCGGTGAGGATGGCTTGGAAGGGATCCAGATCGGGCCGACGCCTGCGGGAAGACCTTTTTTGGAATTTCAACACTATATTCTTTCTCTCTTTGACCGTGGGGTCATTCTTGCCATCAATAGTAAAAATAATTTTGAAGATGCCATCAAGGTCATTCGAGAACATCCTGATATGATTTTAAGGGAAAAGCATTTCGCGGCAATGCGGATCAATTGGGATGACAAAATTTCAAACATCCAGTCGATCGCGGAAGAAATCAATATCGGCTTGGGCAGTCTTGTCTTTCTTGACGATGACAAGCTCAATCAAGAAATGGTTCGCACGGCGTGTCCTGATGTCCTGGTGCCAGTTCTACCGGAGGATCCTTCGTTATATCTAAAAACACTGATGGATATTGATGACTTTAATAGTCTTCATCTCACCGATGAAGATAAAAATAAAGGACAGATGTATGCCGCTCAGAAAAGAAGGAAAGAAATAAAAAAAACCACGACAGATTTAAGCGGATATTTGAAGCAATTGAAGACAAAAGTCACCATAGAAGAAGCCAATCCTTTTACAATGCCACGGATTTCACAACTGACTCAAAAAACAAACCAGTTCAACATGACCACAAAAAGATATCTTGAGGAAGACATTAAAGCACTTGCGATAAGGAAAGATATTATGGTCCTGTCATTAAAGGCTGAGGATAAATTTGGTGACAATGGGATTACTGGTGTTGCAATTGTAAAAAAAGGATCCGAACGCTGGGAAATAGATAGCTTTTTGTTGAGCTGCAGAGTCCTTGGGAGAAAAATAGAGGAAACATTCCTCGCATATATCATCGAAAAAGCAAAAAATGAAAAGGCAAAGATTCTCATTGGCTCATTTATCCCGACTCAGAAAAATGTGCCCGCTCGGGGATTTTTTGAACGGTTGGGGTTTTGCGCACTCGAAGAGAATCGTGAGGGCTGTGAAATTTCAGAGTATGACCTCAATAAGGATTGTCCATATCCAGATTTTATTCAACTCATAAGGAAAGATTAAGCAATGAAGAGACTAAAAGAAATTCTAGCAGATGTCTTAGAAATAGACGAAGCATCAATTACCGATGAAACCGCACCCGATAATGTAGATACATGGGATTCCATGAATGGCTTGGTGCTGGTGACCGAATTAGAGACAAAATTCAATATCAAATTCAAAATGGAAGAAGTCACATCCGTAAAGTGTGTTGGAGATATCAAAGCGGCATTACGCAATCACGGTGTTGTCTTCAACGAATAATGCAAGCCAATTCATTCACATTAGAATCCTATATTTGATGCATTTCTGGAGAAATGAGAGGGCTTTAAGTGGAACAAAAAAAACCTTGTGCGACTCACTTGAATTTTTCTGATATTCAAGTGGGAGAAAGCTATACCTTCACAAAGGTGATTTCCGAAGAAGAAGTCAATCAATTTGCGCAGATCACGGGTGATTTCAATCCACTGCATTGCGATCCCGCTTATGGAAAACAGACAAAGTTTAAAAAAAATATTGTCCATGGTATGCTCATCGCTTCCTTTTTTTCTACACTGGTTGGCATGTATTGTCCTGGAAGAAATTGTCTTTATCTCAGTCAAACCCTAAAATTTAGACGTCCCGTTTTTTTTGGTGATCATTTGCTCATCAAAGGAGTCGTTACCAGTAAGAGTGAGAGTGTGAAAATTCTTACAATCAAAATGGAAGTCTTTGTTAATAAAGAAATCGTAGTGAGCGGCGAAGCAAAAGTAACAACTTTGGAGAATACTTAAAATGTCGCAGGTCGTTCTTGTGGTTGGCGGTAGTGGAGGGATCGGATCGGCAACGACGAAATATTTTTCGAAACAAGGTGTTAAAACATTTTTGACTTATTTCAACAATGAAGAAGCGGCGAAACAAATCAAAAACAGCCTTAGCAACTGCGAGACGATCAAGTGTGATATTCGAAATGAAAATGACGTCAATGCGATGGTTTCAAGCATTATAAAAACAGACCTCAAGATTGATGTGCTGATCAATTGTGTGACGAGTCCGCTCAAACTCAAAATTTTTGATCGAATGAGCACTCAAGAATGTTTTGAGGATCTTGAAGTCATTCTCCATGGGGGAATTTTGATGAGCAGAGCTGTCCTCCCCCATATGAAAGAACGACGGGCCGGGACAATTGTGAATTTGTTATCGACGGTCATTTCGGGAATACCACCGACCAGGATGACCTCATATGTGATTGCAAAATATGGCTTATTGGGTTTAACCAAATGCCTTGCAAGCGAAGCAGGTCGATTCAATATTAAGGTTCTTGGGCTTTCTCCGAGCTTCGTTGAAACTGAACTGCTTAAAAGTTTCCCCAAGAAGCTCTTAGAGATAGAAAAAGAAAAACAAGAGGGAAAAACACTCTTGCAGCCGGAAGACATTGCCCGTGCAATTTGGAAAATAACGCAAAATGCTGAGAAATACCCCAATGGCGAGAACATCTGGATCAGAACAAAAAAAGATATTTTCAATATGGAAAGCGTCTTTGAGTCAGGAAAAGATCAATGAAGATCATGCAATTATTACGAAGATTTTTGATGCCGGGATCATTCATCACGCTGATCTATCTCGTTAAATACCGATGTATGATTAGCCCAAAGGCTGAGGTTGAATTGAGTCCCCTCCTCGTTTTTGGAAAAAAAACAGTCATCAGCTCGTTTTGTAAAATTAAGGCTTCCGGTGGCCCATTGATCATCGGTTCAAATGTTTCTATCGGTACCTCTTGTTTTATTTCATCCAGTATAAAAGGTGTTGAAATCGGGGATGATTGTTTAATCGGGCCAAACACTTCAATCATTGGCAATAAATATAAATATGACAAACTTGATACGCCGATCCGTATGCAAGAAAAAACATCCGATGGCATCAAGATTGGGAAAAATGTATGGATTGGAGCAGGTACGGTGATTATTGATGGGGCAAAAATCGGAGACAATGTGATTATTGGACCCAATTCGGTGGTCACAAAATCAATTCCTGATAATGCGATCGCACAGGGCAATCCTGCCAAAACAATCTTTATTAGGAGGTAGAAACACGAACACCCTGCCATTGAGAAAATCCGTCATCTGAATTTGTAAACTTCCCTCAAAAGAGGGGCTTTACACCTTGAGCTC
>JAADHI010000061.1:7355-15583 GCA_013151935.1 Candidatus Manganitrophaceae bacterium | reverse complement strand
AACCCGCTGGCTTGGGTGCACGGGATACCTTGCGGCTTGAAATGGGCTATCCCTTGTACGGTCAGGAAATGGATGAGAAGACCACGCCGATCGAGGCTTCTCTTTCGCAATTTGTTGATTTTGAGAAGGATTTTATCGGGAAAGAACGGCTGCTCGAACAAAAAGCGGAGGGCGTGCCGCGAAAACTGATTGGTTTCGAGCTTCTGGCACGAGGAATTCCCCGGGCCGGACATCTCATTTATTCCGATCAAAAAGAAGTCGGCAAGGTAAGCTCTGGCAATTATGCCCCTTCTTTGAAAAAGGGCATCGGCATGGGTTATGTGGATGTGGCCTACAGCGAACCCGGCAGCGAACTTTTGGTCGATATCCGAGGCAAGGCCACGGCCGTATCGGTTGTCAAAAAACCGTTTTACCGAAAAAAGAAGTGAGGACGGCTTAAACATGGAATACATCCCCAAAACACCAACAGAAGAAGCCGAGATGTTAGAAGAAATTGGTGTGGCTTCTTTTGATGACCTCTTAGAAATCCCTGCTGAGTTTCGTTTGAATCGCCCTTTGCATCTTCCAAAACCCTTGTCTCAAATGGCACTAAAACGAGAGATGTCGATCTTAAGTCGAAAAAACCGCGATACGAGCACGACACTTTCCTTTTTAGGCGGAGGGAGCTACGATCATTTTATTCCCAGTACCGTCGGCCATGTGATCGGGCGCTCTGAATTTTACAGCGCCTATACCCCTTATCAGGCCGAATTGAGCCAAGGACTTTTGCAAACCATTTATGAATATCAAAGCATGATTTGCCAACTCACCGATATGGAAGTCTCAGGCGCATCACTTTATGATGGTGCATCTGCCCTGGCTGAAGCCGCACTCATGGCGATCCGCATTACGAAACGCTCGAAAATACTGGTTTCTGAGTCCGTGCATCCCCATCATCGTGCGGTGATTAAAACCTATCTTTCGGGTTTACCGGGGGCAATGCTCGAAGATGTCTCGCTTGAACAGGGAAGGCTTTCGCTCCAGTCGCTTGAAAATGCGATGGATGAGACCGTGGCGGCGGTCTTGATACAATATCCCAACTTTTATGGACAATTGGAATCGGCAGAAAAAGTCGAGGCCATCGTACACGCTAAAGGGGGCCTGCTGGTGATGGCGGTCGATCCGATTTCGCTCGGAGTACTCAAAACACCGGGAGAATTTAATGCTGATATTGCCGTGGGTGAGGGGCAAGCCCTGGGCAATGCACAAAGTTTTGGTGGCCCCTACATGGGCTTTTTTGCGACACGAAAAAAGATGATCCGCCAATTACCCGGGCGTATTGTCGGGGCAACGACCGATGTTCAGGGCCGTGCGGGGTTTTGTCTCACTTTGCAAACGCGTGAGCAGCATATTAAACGCGAGCGGGCGACTTCTAACATTTGCACCAATCAGGCGCTAAATGCACTGGCGGCTTCGGTTTATTTGGCGACAGTGGGGAAAAAAGGCTTGAGAGAGGTCGCGAGCCTTTGCCTTGAAAAATCCCATGCCGCACAGGAAAAGATTGCTGCAATTCCCGGATTTTCACGGGTCTTTGAGGGCCCATTTTTTAAGGAATTTGTGGTGAAAACCCCGAAGGCGGCTTCTGAAGTGCTGGCCGATGTCTTGAAAGAGGAGATCTTTGCAGGCATTGATCTGGGTGTTTTTGACAGAAACCTTTCCGATCATCTGTTGATCTGTCTTACAGAAAAACACGAAGATGAGGACATCGACCGTTTGGTCCTCGCCCTTTCAAACGTCATTTAAATCAAAGGTTTTTAGCGCTGCGGCATCGGTTTGAAAATTGGACTTCTGTTTGCAACTCCTGTATTTATCGCCGATGAAAATTCTGCAATGTTTTGTCTCAAAATGCCGAATCACCGCTGTCCTGCTTGTTTTTATGACAGCTCTTTTTGTCCCAAAAGCAGGTGCAGCGGAACCTTTGCCTGTGGTGGTCACACTCCCTGTTTTAAAGGATTTTGTGGCGGTCGTTGGAGACGCGCATATTCGGGTCTCCACATTGATTTCGGGTTCGGAGAGTGAACACACCTATACCCCTAAACCCAGTGACTTAGTTCGCATTCAAAAAGCGAAGGTCTTATTTCAAATTGGCTTGGATTTAGAGCTTTGGGTGCAGCCACTCATTGAAAATGCGGATCGGCCAAATTTGCCGATTATTACCACCTCCAAAGGGGTCAGCCTCATTGAAGGTGGCCTCGTGGATGGACATGGACATGGTGCGGCAAATCCGCATATCTGGCTTGATCCGCAGAATGTACAAATAATGATTGCAGAGATCAAAAAGGCTTTGATTGCTGTCGATCCTGAACATCGCGCAGACTATGAAAAAAATGCCTCAGCCTATCTGCAAAAACTCGAGAAACTTGAAGCCGAACTCAAAAGAAAAGTGGCCCCATTGAAAGATAAAAGAATCATCACGCATCATCCTGCCTGGCCCTATTTTGCAAAGCGTTTTGGTTTTGAGATTCGCAGCAATATTTTGACCCAAATTGGCAGTGCGCCTTCGGCCAAAAAACTGGGTATACTGATACGACAAATCAAAAAAGAAAAGATTCGGGTCATTGTTTCTGAGCCGCAGTTGAATCAAAAAATTCCACTGATTTTAGCCGAGGAGACGGGGGCTAAGGTTGTGCCGCTTTCTCCCTTAACGGGTGCGCTTCCCGGAACAGATCATTATTTGGATCTCATGCGTTACAATGTGGAAGCCCTTGTAAATGTTTTGGAAAAGGTGCAATGACCACACATCCTATCATTCAATTTTCACACGCAAGCTTTTCCTACAATGGACGTGTCGCACTTGAAGACTTAACCCTTGATTTGCACGAAGGGGAATTTGTGGGTGTCATTGGCCCCAATGGTTCGGGGAAAACCACCCTCCTTAAAGCCTTGTTGGGACTCATTCATCCTGTTTCTGGCGCCCTTCAAATTTTTGATTGTGCCTGTCAGGCCTTACGTTGTGAACACCGCGCCCGCATTGGTTATTTGCCGCAGAAAGAAAAAGTCGACCCAAATTACCCCATTACAAACTTGGAGGTTGTGATGATGGGGCGCTACGGGGCTTTGGGTCTGATGAAGCGGCCCGGGAAAAAAGACCGGGAAATCGTATTGGATGCTTTAGATGCAGTCGATATGGCGGATCGAAAGGATCGGCCTTTTGGACATCTTTCGGGAGGGGAGCAGCAGCGGGTCTTGATTGCGCGTGCCTTGGCGCAGCGGCCTGAAATCCTCCTATTGGATGAACCCACAACGGGTATTGATGCCCCGACACAAAGCCGTTTGGTCGAGCTTATTCAAAAGGTTCACAAGGATTATCATCTGACGATTGTACTGGTGACGCACGATATCAATATGATCAGTGGCATTGCTGAAACGATTTTACTGCTCAAAACAAAACTTCACGCCTTGGGCCCACCTGCTGAAATATTGACAAAACAGGTGCTTTCGCCTGTCTATGGCGAAGAGGTCATTGTCGCAAAACGTAATCAGCAGCCTTATATTATCATCCACGATGAACATCACCATGCTTGAATTCCTTTCTTATGGCTTTATGCAGCGTGCTTTCTTGGCTTCCTTGCTCATTGCCTTGGTCTGCTCCACCATTGGGGTCTTTGCCGTTTTGCGAGGCATTACCTTTATTGGTGCGGG
Source organism: Candidatus Manganitrophaceae bacterium (assembly GCA_013151935.1). Lineage (GTDB taxonomy): Bacteria > Nitrospirota > Nitrospiria > SBBL01 > JAADHI01 > JAADHI01. The sequence continues at coordinate 11,902 of JAADHI010000061.1, read as the reverse complement.
CACGGCACATGCCGCTTTTGCTGGTGTGTGTTTTGCTTTTTTAGCCGGAATCCCTCCCTTTCCCATGGCGGTGACCTTTGGTTTGTCTACAGTGTGGGTCACGAACTATGTGCAAGAAAAAGGCAAGATGAATCCCGATGTCCCCATTGGCGTTTTTTATACTTTTACCATGGCCCTGGCGATTTTGTTTATTGGACTCATGGAGGGGTATCGGCCAGAGGTTTTTGCCTATCTTTTTGGAAGTATTCTTTCGGTGAGTCCATCCGATCTTGTTATTATTCTCATTCTTTCTGTGGGCATTCTTTTGATCATGCTGCTCTTTTTTAAGGAATTTCATTTTATTTCTTTTGATCAGGAAATGGCCGAGGCCAGTGGTATTCCGGCCAAAAGACTCAATTTTTTATTGTTGAATTTAATTTCTTTGGCTGTCGTGATTGCCTTAAAAGCGGTGGGGGCAATTTTGGTATTTGCCTTGTTGGTCATTCCTGCGGCCGCAGCACAACAATGGGCAAAAAATATGAGATCCATGATGATTTATTCGGCGCTGATTGGTGTCGGGGCATCCTGGACAGGGGTGCTCTTTTCTTATTGGTTCGATGTGCCTTCGGGGGCGACGATTGTTCTGATCGCCGCTGCGATTTTTCTATTTTCCGTGTTGTTTTCTGGAAAACGGCGTGGGTCAATACGTATTAAAGGGTACTAACAGTTAAGATTTATGATGTCTTTGAGCGACCTCGACCGACTTTTTTGTCCCGCCGCGCCACACCGCTTTTAATGGCAGCTTCAGAGACCGCTTGTGCGACCACCTTTGCCACACGACGATTAAACACCCCCGGGATGATATAATCTTCAGAAAGTTCTTCTTTTCGTATCATGGAAGCGATGGCGATTGCCGCCGCCAGATCCATCTTTGTATTGATCTCAGAAGCGCGGATATCCAGCACCCCTCGAAAAATACCGGGAAATGCAAGTACATTGTTGATTTGGTTGGGATAGTCAGAGCGACCCGTCGCCACGACGCGTGCAATGTCTGTGGCGTCTTCTGGCATGATTTCGGGGGTGGGATTGGCGAGCGCAAAAACAATGGGGTCGCGTGCCATATTTTTGATCCCTCTTCGGCTCAATGCGCCCGGGCCGGATACGCCGATAAACACATCCGCACCCTTGAGTGCATCATTTAAATCACCTTTTTCTTTGTTGGCATTGCTCATTTTTGCATATTCGCGTTTTACAGGAATCATGCCTTTCCGTCTGCCCGCATAAATGATGCCTTCTCTATCGCAGCCAATTAAGGTTTTCACACCGTAATCTTTTAAAATTTTGCTAATGGCGACACCGGCGGCACCGATGCCGTTGACCACAACCCTCAAGTCGACCAGATTTTTTTTGACGACTTTCGCTGCATTTATCAGGGCGGCCAGTACGACGACTGCAGTGCCGTGTTGGTCATCATGAAAAACAGGAATTTTGAGACGTTTTTTGAGTGTGGCTTCGATTTCAAAACATCGTGGGGAAGAGATATCTTCTAGATTGATCCCCCCAAAACCCGGAGAAATGGCCTCAATGGTTTTTATGATTTCGTCCGTTTTTTGTGTATTCAGACAGATGGGATAGGCATCCACCCCGCCAAATTCTTTAAAAAGCATCGCCTTGCCTTCCATTACCGGCATGGCGGCTTCTGGCCCGATATTGCCAAGCCCCAGCACAGCCGAGCCATCTGTGACAATCAAAACACTGTTTTTTTTGATGGTGAGTGAAAAGGCTTTGTTTTTATCTTCATGAATCGCCATGCAAACGCGGGCCACGCCGGGGGTGTAGGCGCGGGAGAGATCATCGCGTGTTTTCAAAGGAATGCGATTCTTGATCTCGATCTTACCGCCAAGGTGGAGCAGGAAGGTGCGATCAGAGCGATGCAGCAGCGTGACATCCGAGAGTTTTTCTAGGGCCGCCTCAATTTTTTCGAGATGGGCATCGTCTTGTGTCCTAACGGTCAGATCTCTTAAAATCATGCCCTCTTCAGTATTGACGATGTCAATGGCATCAATATCTCCCCCCATTTTTCCGACCGCAGAAGTGATTTTGCCAAGCATGCCAATCTTATTGGGGAACTTAAGCCGAAGGGTCACGCTTCGGCTTGCACTAAGCTGTTTCATTTGATTCTCCATTTCCTAAAAAATGAGATGAAAGAAGGTCTTGTTTCGGGGTGACACCCCAACAATTTCTTTTTAATTTCTATGCCCCCGGTATATCCCCCCAATGTGCCATTTTGGCGCACGACCCGGTGACAGGGAATGATGACCGGGATGGGATTTTTACCGCAGGCATTTCCAATGGCACGGCCCGCCCGTTTCATGCCCAACTGATCTCCAACCCATTGATAGCTGCGCACAGATCCATAAGGAATTTTAAGTAGGGTTTGCCAGACCTTTTGTTGGAAAGGGGTGCCTTCTGAAAAGGAAAACGGCCCGTCAAAGGTGATGGCTTCTCCAGAAAAATACCGGACCAAGGCGGCCCGCCATCGTGACATTTGATTTAATTTTTTTTGAGGAGATACACCCGTCCTGCGTTTGATTTCAGCAAGAAAGACGTCTTCTTCTTTTCCTCGAATGAGGAAAGAAAGTCCTCTTTTTCCTGCAACAAGCCAGAGCGGCCCCAGAGGTGAATCAAAACAATCGTAGAAGAGTTCTGAAACGTATTTTTTGTTATCCATCAGAGGGCTGGCTTTCCCTTTGGGCGGGTCTTTTTTTACGATGAAACCGTATCTAGGCCAAGGATATCATATTGTTTTAGAAAAGGGTGGATGACGCCATATTGCGTTGTGTCCTAAGGAAGTTTTCTTCTAAATGAAGGTCTAATTTTGTTCCTTTCGGTTGACTTCAAAGCATCCGTTTGTTACATTGCTTGTTACATTGCTTTTGCGGGGTGGAGCAGTTCGGTAGCTCGTCGGGCTCATAACCCGAAGGTCAGAGGTTCAAATCCTCTCCCCGCAACCAACGGCCTTATAATTTTGAAATGGGTTGCAGTTTTTAAAAACTGTAACCCATTTTTTTTGCCCTGTTTTTTTCAAAAACCCCCATTCAGCCTGTATTTTTGTGCTTGACCTCTTTTTTTGAAACTGTGAAAATAAGTAAATTCGTTTCAAGAAGAAAGCATGGCCTCTACGATTTCGAAAGATATCGGCTATATCTGAGGTACTCAATAAAAATCTAAAAATATATTTAACCATATAAAAGTATTGCTAATGTCTTGCATTTGAAGTACCTTATTTCTGTGAGCAAAGTTGATTTTGAATGGGACGATGCCAAAGACAGAGAGAACCATATTAAACATGGTGTCCCGTTTGATCTGGCGCAATACGCATCATTGCCGAGGATTTGAGTCATAGTAAGGACGAGTAATCGGTATTACTGCTTTGGAAAAGTCGGAGAAGGAATCCTAAGCGTTCGATTTCCCTATCGCGGAGGCACCCTCCGAGTTCTTGGCGCTGGATATTGGCGGAAAGGAAAAAAGACCTATGAAGAAGCAAATAAAATACACGGATGAACCCTTGGAAAAGTTCAAAACTGTGGCAGACTTTCTCCCTCCCCCAAGTGAGCTCATCTTTAAAGAAGATATGGTGAAGGTGACAATCAGCTTGAGCAAATCAAGTATTGAATTTTTCAAGCAAGAAGCGAGCACCCATCACACCCAATACCAAAAGATGATTCGTAATCTATTGGATCGGTATTCGGCTCATTACAGGACAGAGACGCAATCTTCCGACACTGGTGGAAACCCGAAACATAACATCGCATAATCTTTGTTTAGATCTCTAATAAAGGGTAGCGTCCCCTTTGTCTCCTTCCCCTTTGTCTCCTCGCCCTCTTTGACAGCGGTTGAAGAAAGCGTTTGTAGTTTTGATGTCCTTCCTATATGAATTAAGATTCGACAGCACTATTTTTATTCTTTAATTTAGAAAATCTCTTGGATCTGGTATACAGAGGGCCAAGATCGACCCATTAGTGCCCAAATGGATGTCGCCAATAGGCTCCACTGGGGACTAGATCCAAACTCGTAATAAGCCACTGCAATTTGAGTCGATTTGCAGTGTGTCTCTTACAAGGGAGCTAAAATATGAAGCTGTCCAAGTCTGATTGCATCATTACATCAGAGCAGAAAGCCCTGGCAGAAGCGGAGATCGTTGAACAAGCAAAGCGGATCGACTTTTATATGACCGAATATTCGGTTGAAATACTTGCCAATAAAGTGCGTGATCAGGAATTTAAAGTGCCTTCATATCAAAGAGAATTTACCTGGGAAGATGAAAGGAAATCTCGCTTCATCGAATCTCTCATTATGGGTTTGCCGATTCCGTTTCTCTTTTTTTGGGAGATGCCTAATGGATACCTTGAAATTGTTGATGGGTCACAACGCTTGAGAACCATTGAAGAATTCATCCTCGGTAGTTTCAAGCTTGGGGTTCTGGAGAAATTGGCTACCCTGTCAGGTTTTGCATTCACCGATCTTCCCGAGTCTAGACAACGGAAAATACGAAATCGCTCTATTCG
>JAADHI010000061.1:0-7288 GCA_013151935.1 Candidatus Manganitrophaceae bacterium | reverse complement strand
GGGAAGTAAGACTGCGAATAAAGCAGAGATCCGAAGAGGCGCGCTTTCTGGGCCGTTTATGTCACTTGTTATCGAACTTGCTAAAAACCCTAAGTTTATAGAGTTGGCTCCTGTTTCTAAAAAGCGTGCATTAGAACGTGAGGGGGAAGAGTTAATTACTCGTTTTTTTGCTTATGGCGATGGGTTTGAAAATTACAAGGATCGACCAGCAGAATTTCATTTTCAATACGTTCAAAAAATGAATCTCGAATTTGAACAAAACACTAGCCGAAAAGATCTATACAAGAACCGCTTTTTGAATATGACAGAATTTGTCGCAAAAGTTTTTCCTTGGGGGTTTCGTCGAACAAAAAAAGGAAAAGCATCCCCTCATTCAAGGTTCGAAGCGATATCAGTCGGCAGTTACCTTGCGCTCTGCGAGAACCCGAAGCTATTGGACGTTCCTCCAAATGTCGAAGAATGGCATGAAGGTAAAGAGTTTTTCGAGATCACTGGTGCAGATGGTGCGAATGCAATTAAACGTCTCAAAGGACGAATTCATTTTGTTCGTGACCACCTTCTTTCGGAGCAATAATGGAAACATTGAGCATCGCTTTTGAGGAACGGTTACAAGAGATCGTCTCCTATCTAGAGTTCTTAGGTGGTATTGAAAATGAAGCGATGTCAGGGCCACCCCGGTTGGGTCAGAATGGCGCTTTAATTACAACACAGCAACAACGAATCCTCTATTCTGGCGTATTTTTGCAATTATACAATTTAGTCGAAGCTACTGTGGTTCGATGTTTAGACAGTATAACTGAAGTAGCCCTAGTGCAGAATTCCCGGTCTCCTAGCGACCTTACGGAGGACTTGAGACGTGAGTGGGTTCGTGTTATTGCTCGTACTCATACCGACTTGAACCACAATAACAGATTAAAAAGCGCCTTAGACTTATGTCAACATTTTGTCGAGTCACTTCCAGTTGAGGGATTTAAAGTTGAAAAAGGAGGTGGAGGAAATTGGGACGACTCGGCTATTGAAGAAATTACCTCTCGTCTAGGTTTACTGCTTAAAGTCAGCCCCGAAGTTTCTAGCCAGGTTAAACGCCCATTGAAAGATGATCTTGGCGCATTGGCGCTCATTAAGAGATTTCGAAACTTGTTGGCGCATGGCAGTATTTCTTTCGTTGAATGTGGTGGAAATTGGACGGTTGGGGATTTAAGGGATCTTACGACGAGAACAGGCGACTATTTACGGGAAGTGGTCAATGCATTCGATGCCTATATTGCCCGCCACGAGTATCTCATTCCAAGCAAGCGACCGGCCAAGGTGTAAACATGACGACTGTGACTTCTGGTGATATAAGGGCGGTAGACCTTTTTTGCGGGGTTGGTGGATTAACGCATGGTTTAGTCCAAGGCGGAATAGATGTTGTTGCAGGCATTGACTTGGATGGTTTATGCCGTTACCCATACGAAGAAAATAATTCTCCAGCAGTATTTATAGAACATGACATCAAAACCTATCCTGGAACATCCATCTCCAAGTTGATGCGAAACGCGAGGTTCACCTTACTTTCAGGTTGTGCCCCGTGTCAGCCTTTCTCGACGTATAGCCAAAGTAGTCGAAAACAAAAAAATAATTCCGATTGGGAGTTAGTCGCCAGTTTTGCACGACTTATTCAAGAGGTTCGACCTCACTTTGTCACCATGGAGAATGTTCCACAAGTCGAACAACACCCCGTATTTCAAGGATTTTTAAAGGCATTAGATGGGTATCATGTTGAGTGGAGTATCCTAAACTGTTCTCATCTCGGGATTCCACAAACTCGAAGACGACTCGTGCTACTTGCATCAAAACTAGGAGCAGAAGGGCTTTCATTAAGCCCTTCCATCGGAAAGGCGCCGACAGTCCATGACACCATTTCCTGTCTTCCTCAACTTGAGGCAGGAAATGTGGATGAAAGTGACTCTTTGCATGTTGCCTGTAAGCTGAGTAAGCTGAATTTGAAAAGAATTAGGGCTTCTCGTCCAGGAGGGACTTGGCGTGACTGGAACCCTTCGCTTCGTGCCCAATGTCACCGAAAAAATTCTGGAGGTACTTTCCCCAGTGTTTACGGAAGGATGGAATGGAATAAGCCTGCACCCACAATTACGACGCAATGTTTTGGCTATGGAAATGGAAGGTTCGGGCATCCAGAACAAGACAGAGCGATCACATTGCGCGAAGCTGCGATGCTACAAACTTTTCCTCGGGACTATCGGTTTGTGAAGAAAGGCGAGCAGATCAGAATTAGCACTTTAGGTCGTCTTATTGGCAATGCTGTTCCAGTGAAATTAGGGAAATCAATAGCAGAGACTTTTTTGAAACATGTACATCTGATGGATAAAGCACGATAGGGTTTGTTTTTTTTGTCAGTATAATGAGTGAGATAGTACTGTTCTGTTTTTTTGTCATGAGAGATAAACCGTTAAGGCTATGCCACCTCCTCTCCCAAAAACTTCTAATTAACCCGACTCGCTCTCCATAGAATACGGATTCAGGAATTGTCTGCCCCACAGGTGCTTTTTATCCACCTCGCTAATTTTGGCCTCATCACATACCGCATCCCAATATTTCTCAATAAGCGCTTTCTGTTGTTCGAAGATTTCTCGGGCATTTTCTTTTGAGAGGTGAAAGTTATGAGCAGTCTCAAGGCAGTTTTTGAGTTGGCTGAGATTGTTGTTGCCTGAAATCAACATCGCTTGAGAAGCGATGTTGCCGGAACGTCCCTGCGGGCAGATGTCGTAGGCAGGTGTCAGACTCAACTCCTTTCCATTCCAAAATGCCGCATGGTTTCGTGCGTGATCGTCAGTATTACCGCAAAGGATATTGAAGACAAGGCGAGAGAAGAGTTCTTTTAGCGTTTCTTTTGGATTGTTAAAACGGTGGCGAATAATTTCAGTAAAGGTTTCGTAGCTCGCATAACGCGCCATCATATCGTCAAGTCCAAAGAGCGTCAGCGCGGAAACCATCGCTTTGCGCGACCAGCCTCCACTTGTGTGTTTGCGGTCAAAGCGCTCAATGAGCAGCACATCTTTATTGGCTGCCTTTTCAAGCTTAACCGGAGCCACGTTAAGTCCGACGAGTGCGGCCAGCCTCATCGCGATGAATTCGGCTTTGACGACACTGTATCAGTCGGTGCTTGAAGAAAACTTGGCAACGTATTTTTGACCCTGATCCTCAATCAAGGCTTTCGGACGTGCGCCGCCAATAGAGCTGTGATGAAAAAGTGCTTGATCCAGCTCTGGTGTAAGTGGCACGCTTAAGTCTACACGCTCGGCGGATTTCAGCAATTCTTCTAAGGTCACATTGCTGGCCGAGCGCGGGACATACTCAGTTGGTGAGCTTTGAAAATCCAGTGCGCCAATACGGTCAGAACCGGATTCAAGAAGATAGGCTAATTCACTCAGTTCAGCGGTCCGTGGTTGCACCCTTTAAGCCTAGTTTTGTCCTGTTTTCCTCCTATGAAGTTAAAATAGATATTTTTATCATAATTTTACTTGTTCCCATTCTCCCTACTATAAAATTGTGATCTAAAGTAACATTGTTTTTGACTCAATTATTACTTTAGGTCACAATTGAGTTGTGGAAACGCGGTACACAAAAACGGCTCTGAAATTCTTGAGAAAGATGCAGCCTAAAAAGGCCTTTACTATTCTTGAGGGGGATGAAGGCTGTTGCTGGCAATCCTTTTGCTAAGGACAACACCATCGTTCCTTTACACCGACGGCAGCGCGCATGAAAACTACGATATCATCTTACGCAAAGAAAAAGGCAAGTAGATTATTACACGCTAAGGGATTTCCTGACCTCGCTTCTTGTGTCAGGTTTGACTCCCAACTCGTTTGAGCCATTGCCAGGGAAACATCAGCCATCGCGATAGCAGTCAAAAAAATATTAGATGAAGTTTTACCCATAAAAGGCTGTTTTCGAAAGCGGCTAAGTATGTTAAAACTAGCACCACGAAAGAATCGTTAAAAGAAGACCGTCTATGGCTAGAATACAAGAAAACCGCGCACTTCGTGTAATAACCCCTTTGCCTGAGAATGCCTTGCTCTTACGGTCGATGAGCTGTGATGAGCAACTCGGTTTTCATGGGGCGCTGACCGAATTTGAAGCAACCCTGGTCCCTTGGTTTTGGTTACTGACCCGAAACTTCGACTGTCGTATTTTTCAAAAAAAGACCGTCCCGGATATTGTGAAAGAGTCAAACCATGGCCGCTAGCCGAATCCCCGGCCCAAGCGGACAAAGCGAGCCTTCGTACTCCGAGCATTTTGGGCTCGGACGTCGTTCGCAACACCTTCCGGGCATACTCGGTGCAAACCCAAACCGGCCCGACCCAAGAGAACTGGACAGGTTAAAACGCGAAGCCATTCTGGATATCAGTCAACTGATATTGGATCTCACGGGCATCATCGAACCGACCCCTTTTTCCGACGGCACCAATGCCTTAATTTCACTCGCGCGAGGAAAGTGGAGCGATGCCGCTATCAGCGCCATCAGCATCATTCCCTACCTTGGCGACCTGAGTAAAATAGCCAAGTTCCCCAAACACCTGGAAGCCGTTCGTCGGGCAATTAAAATTGCAAAACAAGATGTGCACTGGTCAGGGAAGCTCAGAAGTCTATTTGTCAAACTCAAAAAGGTCTTGGACGACTTTTATGCCGCAGGTGCGGATCGCATGCCTGATGGTGTAAAAAAGACCTTCAAACAAATCAAAGACGAGATTGATCGATTTATAGCGCCTCAGGGTGTGACGGCACAGAAAGTGGGAAATATTCGACCAAAGGCAAAACAATCGAGCCAAAAATCGCCACAAACACCTAAAATCTCTGTTAATAAAGCGCCTACGTCGGAAGCTCCGAAGCATGGAGATAAGGTCTATCGCGTTTGGGGTGATGGTGCAGGTCCGAACGGCCGTTCGTGGAGTCGTACAGATCCAAGTACGGTAAAAAGCTATCGCAATGAGGCAGGATTACCCGACCAAAATTCGGGCCGATTTGTTACAGAAGGGACATTAAAAGATACCAGGGGAGTTACACAAAGGGAGGCTCTGTCGTTGCATGGCAATAAGGGCGGACTTGATGAAGTCGTTGTCCCTAAGCCTGGGGAACAGATACGCGTAGATCGTGTGTCCGGCGTTAATCCAGAATTTTGAGGATCGATCTATGAGCAGTGAGAATAAAGAAAAACCAGATTCATTTTCGGGTGGCTCTATTCATTTTTTAGCAGAGCAAACGGGTGTTTCGGAGAATGAACTGAAGGAAGCCCTTGTTAAACTGTTTCAGTCCCAAAAGAGAGCAGTCAGAGCGTATCTTGCCCAGATCGAATACGATAAAAAAAATGAAACCAATGTTGCTCTGTGTATTTGGTTTGAGTATCGAGACGATGAAAAACTGGCCAGCGATGTCTCTTCTATTTTTCGGAGGATGTTCGGTCCGCACGAGCATTTAGATATTCTTTTTTTGAATAAACAACAAGAAACTGCATTAAGGAAAGTGTGCTGTCCTTTTTTTTCCTCTAAGCGTGTTGATTGCCCTGATTTTTATCTAACTTCCAGTGAAGGTTACAATCTCGAAGATATCAGAGCCTGTTACAAAGAACGGCAATTGTCGGGGAGTCACCCGGATGGTTATATGCTGTGTGAAATTTATCCTCCAATCGTAGGGCAAGCATATGGCTTGGGTGAGCGGGATGTTCATAAAATTATTATTGTGAGCCGTCATGCCAGACACTCTGTTTTTCATATTGATGAATGGCCTGCGTATGTACATGTTGCTAGATTGACATTTGATACCATTCCGATCGATAAATTTACCGTCGCGAAAGATGATATTGAATCTATGGGATTAGCAGAAATTTATAGAACCCCTATGGCCGCGGAGACTTCGCGCTGATTAACGGGGATTCTTATCTACATTTTTGGCGAAACCCTTTAAATCTGGATCATAACAAATTGAAGAGGCGAAGAAAAACCTGAGTGCTTAGGTCTATCGAATAGATGGACATTTTCCAGAAGACAAAACCATTCCACCTACAAAAATCATCGGGGCTTGAGAGGTCTCTGCCGAAGGGGAAATTACCAATAATTTTATTGTGAATAAGAAGTATCTGACATGAATCAAGGTTTGCAGAGCAAAACCCATTCGCATTGTATTATTGGATATGTTAAATATAATTCATTTCCTGATCCTTTTGGGACTCTATTAAGAGAGCGACTTTATGTCTAGGACACAAGAACATCGTGCATTGGCGGTCAGCACACCTTTAGGGCCCGATGCCCTGCTGCTGCGGTCAATGACCGGCAGGGAAGAATTAGGACGGTTGTTTGAATACACACTTGATCTCGTCAGCGAGTCGGCTGATATTGATTTCAGCAAACTCGTCGGCGATAAAATGACGGTGCGTCTTACGCGACCCGACGGGGAAATTCGGTATTTTAACGGGTATGTCAGTCGTTTTGTGCAGGTGGGTTTTCATGGCGCCATGACCGAATTTGAAGCGACGCTGGTGCCCTGGTTTTGGCTGCTCACCCGAAATTCGGATTGTCGGATCTTTCAGAAAAAAACAGTACCCGACATTGTCAAAGAAATCTTTGGCGACCGGGGTTTCAGCGATTTTGAAGAGTCGCTTACGGGCGAATATCGCGAGTGGGAGTATTGCGTTCAGTACCGCGAGACCGATTTTAGTTTTATCAGCCGCCTGCTCGAACAAGAAGGCATCTACTACTATTTCAAACATGAAGACGAAAAGCACACCCTGATCCTCTCCGATGCCTATACCTCCCACGAGCCGATTGCCGGTTACGAAGAGATCCCCTATTATCCACCCGACGAAACCGCCATCCGCGAGCGGGATCACATCAACCACTGGACCATGTGCCAACAAATCCAGCCCGGCACCTTTGCGCACAATGATTTTGACTTTGAGGCGCCGAAAAAAAACTTGCAGACCAAGTCGATTGTGACGCGGGAACATGCACAATCCACTTATGAGGTCTACGATTATCCGGGCGAGTATATTGAGTCGGGTGATGGCGAAACCTATGCCCGTATTCGCATTGAAGAATTTCACCGAGGTTTTGAAACCTTTCAAGGCACAGGGGATGCCCAGGGACTTGCTGTGGGTGGTCTTTTTAAATTGATCAATCTCCCGCGTGAAGATCAGAACCGAGAATATCTTATCGTTTCGGCAAACTATCAATTGAATTCCGATGCCTTTGATACCGATGGCGCCGCATCGCCGCCGGTTTTTAACTGTGTTTTT
>JAADHI010000024.1 GCA_013151935.1 Candidatus Manganitrophaceae bacterium | reverse complement strand
TTAAGAACGAAAACACTTTCTTCCAACTCACCTTTTCCCATGTGAATGATACCTAATTCTAAAAGAACCTGAACATGCTCAGGATCAAGAATGCGTACTTTTTCAAAGAACGTGATGGCCTGATCTATAGCACCCTGCCGAAAAAAATTTAGGCCCTGATTAAAGATAAGACGCGCATTTTTTTTTAGCTTTTCAAGGGCAACTTGAGCTTGTTTTTTTTCTGGAGAATCTTGCTTCATTGACACAGCCAAGCGATAAAGTTCGACCGCCTTAAGAAGGTCTCCTTCTTTTTGATAAACCTGAGCGAGTAGGGTATAGCCTCCTGCATAATCTGGCTGTATCTCAATGACTTGCGCATACGCCATCTTTGCCTGGTCGGGTAGCTTTTTTCGGGTATACATTTGTCCCAATAACAAATAACCTGGGAGCAGCTTCGAATCGATTTCCACCGCCTGTTTTAAGGATTCAATTGCCGTATTGATTTGCCCTTTAAGACCGTAGATAAGACCTAAGTTAAGATGAGAAGGGGTATGTATCGGATTGACAAGCAAGATATCCTGGAAGGATGTAATGGCATCCTCTAAATTGCCATTTTCCATGAATTTTCGGCCTTCTTCAAAAATCTGTTGTTCCATTCCAACTTGAGTAGATTGGGCAAATAAAGAAGACACTGAAAAACATTGCATTAGAAAAAAAAGACAAAAAACCGAAGACCACTTCAGAGAAGATGTAATCTCTTGTCGGGATCTAAAGGGAGGGATAAGCCAGGCTCCATCACTGGAAAATCATGGTTCTTAAAATGAGAATTGGATCAATCAGCATAAAGCGAGGGACCCTATCACGTTAGGTGAAGAGAAATACAGTCATGCTTGAGAAACCAAGCGTCTTATCTATTCCACGAGACAAGCAAAAAAACAATCTATTTGTAGTTTATAAAATTTTGTTTAAAGTATAGCAGATAAAAAAAGGGAGAAGCCTGTAAGCTTCCCCCTTTTAGACCAGCGAAACGCTGAAATGACTAAAGGTCCGTCGTATTAGTTTCCTGGAAGAACCGTTGTTCCATCTGGACCTGTTGGCGCATTGGCACCAAAACCACTGGCCACATCAAAAGCCGTTCCGATATTGTAAACGAATGAACCAGTCAAGGGGCCAAGGATAAAGGCACCTTCCGTGATGGTCTGAGCGTAGTTAATCACGCCACCACCGACTGCAGGATTAGTGCTAGGACTACTTTCAGAATCAGCTTGAATGATCACATGCTGTAAATCGTTGCCTGCGAGTCCTTCAGTGAAGGTGAGCTGCTCAATCGTTTGATCAAAAGCAGTTGAGCCGTCCGCGTTATATGTAAATGTATTCGAAACGGTCACTCTTGCACCCGCAGTACCGACAGTAACACCCGGATCTGGATTTGAAACAATGGCCGTACCCGCAGACAAGGCATCCATCGTGGGAAGTGGCATGCTAAAGGTAAAAGCACCCGAATCATTACAATTTGTAGCGGTACAAGATTTTGCCGTTGGAATGGTCAAACCCTGCTCGGTCGCATTAAAGGACTTGTCACCCAAATCTGCGTCAGAATTGAGTCGAATGGTCCCGAACATGCTGTTGGTTAATGCACCTGCGGTTGTACCGCCGGCATTTGAATTTGGACAAGTAAAACATGGACCCGCTGTTGGGTCTGTGTTTGTCACAGCGTCCATCAAGGCACCACTCGGATCAAATCCAAGGGTGGCACTACCGACTGTTGCGGAATCGTTTGTACAAGTAATATTAGAGGCCCCGTTACCACCAACACACTGGGCTGAAGCCTCTTTCTGGGCGACAAACGTAAAAGCACCCACAACCAACGTTAAAAAAAACACTTTTTTTAACATAAGCTATTTCCTCCTTCTATCTCACTTCCATAATTATTTAGAGAAGTCTGAGATAATTGCTATTATGCGTCCCCAGCCAATCTAGCGCTTAAAGTTTAAGAGGACACCGAATCCTAACAAAACCACCTCTCCTTGCCAATCGAGAAAAGGCTTATTCCTTATTAGGTCATATTTAATCTTACGAAATCCATAATTTCCTTGAAATTATACTAATTATTTTACTCGATTGCGAGCGCTTTGTCAATAGTAAGCACACACATTTGTGATATCTGTCGGCCTTGTCAACATCAGGGTATTTCGGAAATTTACAGAACAAAAAAACCAAGAGAAAAAATCAGACCAAGAAGAAAATGCATGCGGCATAAGTCCGCATGAAAAAAACAAATGAATGAAAGGGCTTGAATTGGTTCTTAGGCCTGTGTTAGTTATTTTTCAGTGTCGGATTTTAAACCAACTACACCTGAATGATAAGGGGACAACATGCCACATCAATTACCAGCTTTGCCTTGGGCGAAAGATGCACTCGCACCACATATTAGCCCGGAAACCATTGATTTTCATTATGGGAAACACCACAACAGCTATGTAGGCAATTTAAATGGATTGCTTGAGGGAACAGATCTGGGATCAAAATCACTTGAAGAACTGATTCAGAAAAGTGACACACTTCCGGCAGATAAAAAAACGGGTATTTTTAACAACGCCGCCCAAATTTACAATCATAGTTTTTACTGGAATTGCCTGAGTCCAAATGGGGGCGGTGCACCCACAGGAAAGATCGCGGAAGCCATCAATGACACCTTTGGCAGTTTTGAAGCATTTAAAACACAGTTTTCAACAGCAGCGGCCAAACTTTTTGGAAGTGGTTGGGCATGGCTTGCAAAAGATGATACAGGCACACTCAGCATTATTCAGGCCTCCAATGCCGGTTGCCCCCTTAGTGAGGGAAAAACACCTATTCTCACCTGCGATGTTTGGGAACATGCCTATTACATTGATTACCGCAACGCTCGCCCCAAATATGTCGAAGCCTTTTGGAACCTTGTCAATTGGGAGTTTGTCGAAGGTAATCTCTAAATTCCAATGGTAAGAAGTGAGTCTCTTGGGGCGACGGCGGATACCTGCTGTCGCCCCTTTTTTTCAAAAAATACGCGATTAATAAGGTTAAGATCTTGCAACTTCCGACCCTTAAAACCCCTGATAAACAAAATATTCTTGCTTTATCTTTTGACGAGATTCTCAAACTCGTGCAAGAACTTGGCTGGAAAAAATATCGAGCCGATCAGATTATTGCTTGGATTTACAAACGTCATGCCGCTCATTTAAATGAGATGACCGACCTCTCCAAAACAGACCGCCAACGTTTGGCCGACGTTTTTACACTCTCGCATCTGAAAATTGCCACCCACCAACAATCTTCAGACGGCACAGAAAAATTTCTTTTTGCCCTTGAAGACGGAAAACAAATCGAAACCGTTCTCATTCGCAGCAAAAAAAAACGTCTCACCCTCTGTATCTCTTCCCAAGCAGGATGTACCCTCGATTGCCGTTTTTGCCTCACCGCACAGGAAGGCTTAAAACGAAACCTGCGGACAGAAGAGATCATTGCGCAATTTTTAAGTGTGCAGGCGCGTTTATCTGAGTCGGAAGCCATTACAAACGTCGTGCTCATGGGCATGGGGGAACCCCTTGCAAATTTGAAGGCCGTTACAGAAGCCTGTGTGCGTTTGATTGCACCCCAAGGGCTCGCTTTGTCCGCACGTCGGGTGACGGTTTCAACCGCAGGTTTAGTCCCTCAAATGAAAAAACTCCTGCAAGGACCTGCGCCTGTCAATCTCTCTATCTCCCTGAATGCCACAACGAATGCCATTCGGGATGAAATTATGCCCAAGATTAATCGTCTTTACCCACTGGACGTTTTGATAGAAGCCTGTAAACAATTGCCTTTGCCCCCGCGTCGATCGATTACCTTTGAGTATGTGATGCTGGCTGGGGTCAATGACAGCCTTGAAGATGCCTCACGACTCACCCGTCTGACTCAGGGGATTTCGTGTAAGATTAACCTCATCCCCTTTAATGCCTATCCCGGCTCCCCTTATCAGGCCACAGCGGATGAGCAGATCTTAGCCTTTCAAAACCACCTGCACCAACACAATATTCGAACCACGATTAGAAAAAGTAAAGGACGGGATATCCTGGCCGCTTGCGGCCAGTTGACCAGCCAATTTGAGCAATAGGCTAAGACCTGTTCCGCCTTCCTCCGTTTTCTCGAAAAGGACACCAGATGAAGAAATTAAATACGACGGCCCTCGTTTTAGGCATTTCTCTTTTTATTTCTATGACACCCGTATTAGCAAAACCGGCAAAAAAACTGGACCTGGGACTTGAAGCCGGGTGGCGCATTGACCAATTGAATTGGAGCATCTCTGGAGTTGCACCGTCTGGAAATAACGTTAACATCCTCTCGGAGCTCCGCTGGGAGAATCTATTGATTGCACAAGTCAGGGGAAATGCACGATTGACAATTGATATCCCCTCATCCCCGTTTTCACCTTATGCGCGAGCAAGCCTGTCCTACGGAGAAATCTATCAAGGGGAAAATCAGGATTCGGATTATAATAACAACAACCGTCAGAATGAATTTTCACGCTCGAATAACAATTCAAGTCAGGGCAATGTACTTGACGCCTCTTTTGGCCTGGGCCTGCAATTTTCAAAAAAGATGCCAAAAATGGCACAGGTTTTTAATATCACTCCCTTGTTAGGGTATTCCTACCACCAGCAAAACCTACGCATGACCGATGGACTTCAGACCATTGATACAAGAACTGCTTCTCGCTTGCCAAGACCTATTTTAGGCCTAGACAGTCGCTATGCCACTGAGTGGCGCGGCCCTTGGATCGGCATAGATTTTTCTACGCAGACCAAACTTCAACACACTTTTTTTGCTTCCCTTGAATACCACTGGCTCAACTACAATGCAGAGGCAAATTGGAACCTAAGACCGGATTTAGCACAACCAGTCAGTTTCACGCATTCTGCTGATGGCTCTGGCATTCTCGCGTCACTTGGATGGGAACAAGATCTTTCCTCCGCTTGGATGATCACAATCAAAGGAGATTACCTCGAATGGAAAACAAAAACAGGAATCGATCATATTTTTGCAAGTGATGGCTCTAGTCGTGTGAGCCAACGCTTGAATCGTGTCACCTGGGAATCGTATGCCTTTTCACTGGGCCTGCAATACCGTTTTCAATAGAGAGTTAAGAGGAAGAAGAATGCAATTGATCTTTCTGGAAACACGCTATATAATCGCCCTCTTTTGCTCACGAGGTAATCAACATGCGGATTGATGGAAGAAAAGAAAATACGCTTCGGCCACTCAAAATCACACGAAACTTCCTAAAAAATGTCGAAGGGGCCGTACTCATTGAAATGGGAGACACCAAGGTCATTTGCACCGCAACCCTCGAAAACCGCGTACCTCCCTTTTTGAGAGACAAAAAAACAGGCTGGATTACCGCCGAATACGCCATGCTACCGCGTTCCTCCAAAGACCGAATCTCCCGTGAATCCTCACGCGGTAAAGTGGGCGGACGCACCCATGAAATTCAAAGACTCATTGGCCGCTCACTGCGTGCTGTTGTGGATATGGCGGCTTTGGGCGAGCGCACGCTCTGGATCGACTGTGATGTCATTCAAGCCGACGGTGGCACACGCACTGCGTCGATTACAGGTGCATTTATCGCCATGGTTGATGCCATCCGTTATCATCAAAAAGAGGGCAAACTCAAAAAATTTCCGGTTAAAGATTATTTGGCCGCGATTAGCATTGGTAAGGTTGGGGACAAACTTCTGCTGGATTTAAATTATTCAGAAGATGTGAAAGCTGAAGTGGATATGAACGTGGTCATGACGGGCCAAGGCAAATTCATCGAAGTCCAAGGCACGGCCGAAGGCGAACCTTTTGAAAAAACTGAATTGGATGCCTTGCTTGACTTGGCATCAAATGGCATCAGAGAACTCATTGCCGAGCAAAAAAACATATTAGGCGAGTTGAAATAGATGATTCTGGTCCTCGCAACACAGAATCAAGGTAAGGCAAAAGAAATTGCAGCCATTCTTGAGGGTGAAATTGATATTACCCTGAAAACCCTCGCGGATTTTCCCGAGCTGACTTTGCCCCCGGAAACGGGAACAAGCTACCGAGACAACGCAATCGAAAAAGCTTTATTTGTGGCGATGGAGACAGGACATGTGGCCCTTGGTGATGATTCCGGTCTTGAAGTTGAGGCACTTCAGGGTGCCCCTGGACTCTATTCCGCCCGTTTTGCAGGAGAGCACGTCTCCTATCAGGACAACCGCGACAAGCTAATAGGACTACTGAAAGGTCTGCCTGCACAAAAAAGAGGGGCACGTTTCATCTCCACTCTGGCCATTGTGACTGCAAAAGGTCAGGTTGATGTCGTGACAGGAACCTGCGAAGGACAAATTACGGAAGTCGAATCAGGCGGCGCAGGTTTTGGTTATGACCCCGTTTTTTATTATCCGCCGCTGAATTGTACTTTTTCTGACTTAAGTCACGAAGAAAAAAATCAACACAGCCAACGCGGGCGTGCGGTTCACGCCGCAATCCCTATTTTAAGAGGCCTTATCCTTCAAAACGTTTGATCTCTACACAAAAATCTGTTTATCATACGCGTGAGAACGGGGTGTGGCGCAGCTTGGCAGCGCGCCTGCTTTGGGAGCAGGAAGTCGGAGGTTCAAATCCTCTCACCCCGACCACGCTGAACATCAGTGATTCACCAAGTAAAAAAGGCCGCTTGATCAAATTGATCAAGCGGCCTTTTTTTGTGACTTATCTTGTTTTACGAAATCTTTATGCTGCTTTTGACTTTTTTCTCCTCCAAAGCCCAAGACCGACCAGGCCAGAACCCATCAAAATCAAACTCGCAGGTTCCGGAACAGGGGCGATCCCGTCGCCGTTGCCATTTAATGCAAAATTGATCGAAGAAACATCTCCTGAGGGTAAAGACCAGTTCACTGTTAGACTGGAGTAATAAGTGTCTAACCAAGAGGGAAGTGGGTCTTGTGAAAAATAAGCACTCGTACTCACATCGCCAGCAAAATCCATAGAGATGCTATAAGTCGGATCGGCAAGGTCACCAGAAGCTGTGTAGATACTTGAACCATCCTGCAAAGCCAGATCCAAGACATCTCTGTCCTGAAAAGTATCAAATAAACTGAAAGCAGTAAAATTGCTGCCCCCATTCAAATAATAACCAAAAACAAGGGAAGAACTCCCGCTAAACAAAGTCACACTGGTATTTCCATCGCCATTGCCATCAATGACCATAATCCGTGTACCGTCAAAACTACCCACTGGCACAGCCCGAGAAACACCAGTCCATAAAAGAGTCAGTACCGCAAATGATAAAATCGCAACAAGTTTGAGCCGTAATCTATTTAACATATTAATATCCTCCAAAAAAGTCATCGTTGTTCTTATCCATAATTATGCCTTCTAAAACATTGTTCTCTTAA